>JAUXHA010000118.1 GCA_030621845.1 Spongiibacteraceae bacterium | reverse complement strand
ACGCCATGGGCACCCGCGAGTGGTCATCCTGTTCCGGCCTGCCTGGTTACCGGGTACTGGAAAATGAGCAGCACCGCAAAGAAATTGGTGAGTTCTGGGGCGTGAACCCGGAATTTTTCCCTAAACAACGCGGCTTGTTTATGACCGATATTTTCCCGGCAATTGAAACCGGGCAGATCAAAGCACTGTGGCTAGTCGCCACCAACCCGATGACCTCCATGCCCAACACCAATCGTATTCGCAAAACACTGGAAAAACTCGAGTTTTGCGTAGTACAGGACAGCTACCTGGATTGCGAAGCCACCCAATACGCACATTGTTACCTGCCTGGCTCAGTGTGGGCAGAAAAACAGGGCTGTTTTACCAACACCGAACGTCGCGTCAACCTGGTGACGCCAGTAACAGAGCCACTGGCCAATTCCAAAGCTGATTTATGGATTTTTAATCAACTGGCGAAACGCTGGGACCAGGGCCTGGCAATGAATTTTCCCGACGACAGCGAAGCCGTGTTTGAAGAAATGAAAACATTGTCCCAGGGGCTTGGTGCCAATGGCGAACCCCGCATGCTGGATATTTCCGGCATGAGCTACGAAAAAATTATCGCTCAACGCGGCCTGCAATGGCCGATGCGTGAAGGGGATGAAAGCGGTGCTGATCGCCTCTATACCGACGGCGTATTCCAGTACCCCGATGGCAAGGCAAAATTACTGGCACTGGAATTTGTCGACAACAACGAGCGTCCCAGTAAGGATTTTCCATTCTGGCTTAACAGCGGCCGCGTGGTCGAACACTTTCACACGCGCACCCGCACCGGTAAAGTCGGCAACTGTAATAAATTCAGCCCCACGGCCTACATGGAAATGAATACCGATGCCGGCAGGGAATTGGGCATCGCGCAAATGGAATATGTGCGGCTGGTTTCTCCCCGTGGCGATGCGGTAGTGATGGTTCAACTCACTCAACGCGTTCCCTACGACATGGTATTCATTCCCTTTCACTACCATGACTGTGTTAACCGCCTAACGCTGGGTCTGCTCGACCCTCACTCCCGCCAGCCCGCTTTTAAACAGTGTTCCGTACGCGTGGAAAAAACCGACCAGCAGCAAGCAGCTGAGATGAACGTAGCAATGAGAGCATATTAAAATGTGGCGTATCGACAAAGAAAGCAACCCCTCTGGAGCGGTCGAACTGTTTGACCCCATCGATCAAAAACGTGCCTCCCAATCGATTTTTCCCCTGCGTGAAAATGAACCGGAATATGCCAAACTCAATGATCCCGACAGCCAGCTGGAAAATCGCTACGGTCAAACCATCGAGCTGCTGCAACTGGATGAGACCGAAAGCCTGAACATTAACGGCGTTGATGAAATCGGTTTTAATCCTAATCGAAACAAGCAGCACGCTTTTCATTTCACCGCTGACAACTGTATTGGCTGCCACGCCTGTGAATCTGCCTGCAGTGAGAAAAACGATTTACCTGCCCACCTGAGTTTTCGTTCGGTGGGCTATGTCGAGGGCGGCACCTATCCCGACTACCAGCGCATGAATATTTCCATGGCCTGTAACCACTGTGATGATCCGGTGTGCTTAAAAGGCTGCCCCACCCGCGCTTATACCAAGCACCCCGAGTACGGCGCGGTGATCCAGGATCCCGATATTTGTTTCGGCTGCGGCTACTGCACCTGGGTCTGCCCTTATAACGCTCCTCAACTCGACCCGGTCAAAGGCCAGGTCGAAAAATGTAATATGTGTGTGGATCGGCTGGAAGTGAATTTAAAACCGGCCTGTGTCTCCGCCTGCCTGGGCAACGCGCTGGATTTTGGTGTGGTTGAAAACACCCCGGAAAACCGCGAGCAAATAGAAACACAAATCCCCGGATTTCCCGACCCATCGATCACTCACCCCAACATTCGCTTTCAGCAAACCAAATCGATGCCCCGGGAAATGACCCGTACCGATTCCATGCCGATCAAATACCGCAAGGATGAGCAGGCCGGCCACTTCAAACCCGTGGTAGACCAGAAGGTCGGTAAGGAGAGCCACTGGAACCTGGCACGACTGAGCAGTCGCGAGAATCCGCTGGTGTTGTTCACCCTGGCTGCCCAGGCGGCGATCGGTATTTTTATCAGCCTGTTTATCGGCAGCCTGATGGGAGTAGAGCCCATCGTATCGTTAAGCGAATCCACCCTTTACCTGCCGCTGTTACTCGTCTCACTGGGACTGGTCGCACTGGGCTTGTTAATGTCCACTGTGCACCTGGGTAAGCCGATGCGTTTTTATCGCGGCTTTAATAACTGGCGCCACTCGCCGGTGGCTCGTGAAGGTCTGGGCCTGGTTGCCTTTATGGCTTTTGTTGGCTTGCACGCACTGTGCTCACTACCAGCTAACGAATGGCTGCTGTCGCAAATTCCGGCACTGGAAAACTTGTCCATTGTGGCCAGTAAGCTGGCTCTTATCTTCGGTGTGCTGGCCATCCCTGCCGGCTTGCTCGCCCTGTACTATATGTGCCGCTGCTACCTGATCAAAGCCCGGCCTTTCTGGAATCACTGGCAAACCGCCAGCAGTTTTTTCGGCAATATGCTCCAGCTTGGTGCCCTGCTTACCGCCGTTATCAGCACGCCGCTTATGCTCTTTTTCGCCGAACCGGTTGCCGCGTTATTAAGCTGCCTTGGGCTGATCATGGCCGCAGGAATTTCACTGGAAGGCATTGGCCTGTATTGCCACCACCGCGATTTATCCAAAGCAGATCACGAAGGCGCTGCCTCGCACTATATCCAGCGCACCACCTTTGGTAAGTCCTACGTATTGCGCAATGGTTTATTAGGATTGAATTTATTATTAGCCATCGGCCTGTCGGCCTGGGCAAGTGATTCAGTGATGGCACTGGGCTTATGGGGGCTGCTAGCACTGAGCTCACTGACTGTTGCCGCTATTGGTCGCGCCCTGTTTTATGTACTGGTCATTCCAACAACGATGCCGGGTGCTTTCTTCTGGAAGAACAAGGCTTTTGAGGAACATGCCAGGGATATTGGCCTGGCTGACATGCCGCAAGTAGGTGTAGCGCCACTGGGACATTAGGGTCAGGCAGGCGTCACCAGCCCATTACCATCGAAGTCATTCAGGCCAATGACATGACACTGCTCGTTTACTCAGCAACATAATCTGACACTTCCCAGTGTTCAGGCAGGACACAGGATTGACGTGTTTCAGTATCAAAACCCACCAGGGTAACCCTGCCCTTGGCGGCCAGGGATTTACCGGCAAATATTTCATTGCAGACTACCATGCTTTTACTACCCAACTTTGAACACCAGCTCAGTACAGAAATTTCTTCGCCAAATTGAACTTCATTGAAATAATCAATATTAATATTGGCGACAACAGTAATCGGTACCGCACCCATTTTCGCAATTTCCATAAATAAATCCGTGCGTGCGATCTCCATAAACTGAAAATAAGCACTGGAAGAAATGTGCCCCAATGCGTCGGTATCAAAAAAACGCGTCTGGATAGCTGATGTCGTTACGGGTAGTTTCATGATTGTCCTGTTTACGCTTATTCAGCGAGAAAAAGCGCCTGGCTTTTCTATTTCATAAAAGGCTTCACTAATATCTTCAAGCTTGCGCTCTAAAATCAATCGTGCATCAGACAAGCCGCGATTATAATAATAAGCCCCAATTTCACCGGAGAAAAAATCCAGCAAAAATTCTGCATCAAATTGCCCTATACCCTGATCCAGCTCGGCGTTAAAATAACGTTGTATTTTATCAACGATAATGGCTTTTTCTTCTTTTGAAAACTCAATCTTTGTCATCGACAGCACGACTCCCGGTTCATTCAACACCGAGCAAGAATAACGGTATTCATCGTGAAAACAAAACACTATTAGCGCCAAACAGCAACTTACTGTAAGCTGCACGCCCGCCAGCGAAGCTGGGCGATACCATTAACTCCCCTTTACCGAGACCTCCTATGAGTTTTGACTCACTGGGCCTATCCGCCGCCCTCCTTGAAGCTGTAGCTGAACAAGGTTACACAACACCCTCACCGATACAGGCCGAGGCCATACCCGCCGTCATCGAAGGCCGGGATGTAATGGCCGCCGCCCAAACCGGCACCGGCAAAACCGCAGGCTTTACCCTGCCGCTACTGCAGCGACTAACCAAGGGCGACCGACCCGGCCCCAATCAGGCACGAGCGCTGGTGTTAACGCCCACCCGCGAATTAGCGGCGCAAGTTGCTGAAAGTGTCGCCACTTATGGCAAAAACCTGCCGCTGCGTTCCACCGTAGTATTTGGCGGCGTCAAGATTAACCCGCAAATGATCAAGTTACGTCAGGGCGTCGATATTCTGGTGGCCACACCGGGACGGTTGTTGGACCTGTACCAGCAAAACGCGGTGAGATTCAAGCAACTGGAGGTACTGGTACTGGATGAAGCCGACCGCATGCTGGATATGGGCTTTATCCACGATATCCGCAAGATCATTGCCCTGCTTCCCCCACAACGCCAAAACCTGTTGTTTTCGGCAACCTTCTCCGATGATATACGCAAACTAGCCAAGGGGCTGGTCAATAACCCGCTGGAGATTTCAGTCAGCCCACCTAACACCACGGTGGAATCCGTTGAACAATGGGTTTACCCGGTGGATAAAACCAGTAAATCGAAACTGCTCACCCAGTTAATCATCGATAATCAATGGACACAGGTGCTGGTTTTTTCTCGCACCAAGCACGGTGCCAACCGCCTGAGCAAACACCTGGAAAAACACCGTATCAACGCCGCCGCCATTCACGGCAATAAGAGCCAGGGCGCCAGAACCAAGGCGCTGGCGGGCTTTAAAAAGGGTGATATTCAAGTGTTAGTGGCAACCGACATTGCCGCCCGCGGGCTGGATATCGATCAACTGCCCCAGGTGGTGAACTTTGATTTACCCAATGTGCCGGAAGATTATGTTCACCGTATTGGGCGCACCGGTAGAGCCGGTGCCAGTGGCCAGGCAATTTCCCTGGTCTGCGCCGATGAATTTAAACTGCTCGCGGACATCGAACGATTAATTCAGCAGTTAATCAGCCGTAAACAGATTGAGGGCTTTGAACCGGTACACCCTCTCCCTGAATCACGTCTGGACCGTCGCCCGATCCGGGCAAAAAAACCCAAAAAGCCGAAATCCGGTCATAGCGATGGGCAGCGTTCGGGCGAGAATGCCCGTGGCCACAAGCCCCCGGGGAAAAATCGCCGGCATCAGGCAAACCGCAAGTCCTCAAACGCTCAATCAGGTAATCGGTAACTGGAGCCAGCAACGCAGTTGACCACAGCCTGGATCCAGCGCCGTGATGATACTGCCAAAGGTAACTAGTTTAAGCGCCCAGCTAGTCGCGTAACTGCCTGACACGAAATGAACGCCCTTTTAATTTCCCTTCAGTAATGACTTTTAACGCCGTTTTAGCCACCGTGCGGTTAACGGCCACATAGGCGCAACGATCAAAAATCTGGATCTTGCCCACCTGTTTTCCGTCTACAGCGTTATTAGCGGTAAGTGCACCCAGAATATCCCCGGGCCTCACTTTCTGTTTTTTACCGCCATCGATCTGCAAGGTACTCATCGGCGGTTTATTGGCTAACTGATCCAATATACGCAGCGGGGGCAGCGGCTCAGTACGCACTGTCTGCCCAAGATGCTCTTCAAGCCGACTCACCTTAAACGCTTCTTTTTCACTGTATAAGGTACAGGCTATCCCCTTGCTTCCCGCCCGGCCCGTACGACCTATACGATGGACATGCACGTCGAGCTCACGGGCAATATGGTAATTAATCACCGCATCCAGTGCCTCGATATCCAGGCCGCGGGCAGCAACATCGGTGGCAACCAATACAGAGACGCTTTTATTGCTAAAACGCACCAGGGTTTGCTCGCGGTCTTTTTGCTCCAGTTCACCGTGCAAAGCCAGCGCGGTAAAACCGAAATCATTCAATTCATCAGCCACCTGCCGCGCCTCCCGCCGGGTATTGCAAAACACCAGCGTCGATTCGGGGCGGTGTTGCAGCAGCAGTAAACGCAGCGCTGTCAGTAGTTCCTCGTTATTGGCCACTTTATAAAAAAGTTGTTCGATACTGTTACTGTCATGGCTCTCGGCAAGCGTCACCATCACCGGATCGGTCATGATTCGCTGCGCAATGGACTCTATCTGGTCAGGATACGTGGCGCTGAATAACAGCGTTTGCCGCGGTGATGGCAAGTACTCAACAATGGCATCCAGTGCTGGCTGAAAGCCCATATCCAGCATGCGATCCGCCTCGTCAAGAACAAACATCGTCAGCGCATCGAGTTTGAGGGTGCGTTTACGCAGGTGTTCTTCAATGCGCCCCGGAGTGCCGACCACAATATGCGCCCCGTGCTCCAGCGAACCGATCTGCGGCCCAAAAGGCGTACCGCCACAGAGTGTTAGCACCTTGATGTTATGAATGCTTCGCGCCAGCTTGCGCAACTCCCCAGCCACCTGGTCAGCCAGTTCCCGGGTCGGGCACAGTACCAGTGACTGCACACGAAAGCGTTTTACCTCGAGTTTTTCCAGTAACCCCAGACCAAAGGCCGCCGTTTTACCGGAGCCGGTTTTTGCCTGCGCAATAACATCCTTCCCCGCCAAAACAGGAGGTAAACTCTGCGCCTGCACCGGTGTCATCCGCTGGTAGCCTAGCGATGACAGATTGCCAAGCAGCGCGGGGGAGAGTGTGAGGGATGAGAAAGCAGTTTCGTCGCTCAAAGTGCCTGTCCTTTCATTCTATTCGTTCATTCGGGCTTGCCCGGAGTAATAAAAAAGGGCATGACCTTTTGGGTCTGCCCTTTTTTCCCTGACACCCAAAGGTGGCTGGGACAACCCGCATTGTGCGCGGGCTGTAGCTGTCTAAAAGTTAGATAGCTACGATGTTCTCTGCCTG
>JAUXHA010000174.1 GCA_030621845.1 Spongiibacteraceae bacterium | reverse complement strand
ATCATTAATCAAGCACTTAGCACTAATTCCTGGCTTTTATCTCGGACTGGATGCTGCTCACGCTACGCACCCAGGGCTTCTGCTTTTGCACTTCCGCCGGTAATGCCTGTATCGACTGCCTAGCCTCGTCCCTGCCGGCATAGGGGCCAACCAGTACCACATACCAGGGCTTCTGGCGCATTTCGGTCTCGAAGTAGCTGATCGAAAAACGACCCGCGTAGCGTTTAACATAGTCACGCACCCCGTCTTCATTGCTGGAGCCGAGAATTTGCAACATATAGCCGCTTGGCGCCAGCGCCATAAAGCTCTGCTCCCGAGCAGACAACTGCTTCGCCGGTATCAACACCGGCGCCTTAGCTACGTCGGGCTTCTCTATTGCCACTTCCGGAACCGGCGGTTTTTTTGCCTGCGACGGTACCGGCTTAGCTGGCTCGGCTGTCAATTGAGGTGGATTAATCACCTCAACCGCTGGCACTGCGGGCGCCGGTGTCGAAACTGGCGTCCGGTCTATTACCGTCACCGCTCTGTCCACCTTATTCACCGCCAGCGGAATCGCCAACTCCCGAGACGTTCTTTTCGCCATAACGGTTTCTTCCCGCTCTATTCGCTGATCCAGTGACAGCGTGTCGGTCACCGGCTCGCTGGAGCCATACTCAAGAAATATCGCCGCGGCCAACACCCCCACCAATGAAATCAGGGCGAGTAAGTGCGTTACCGGTAACAGTTGTCGCGTCACAGCAGTCGTCCTCGTCAGGTTATTGTCCAACAACAGGGGCATCAAGCGGTTTACCTGGGCCATATTACCCGCGGATTGCTCGTGCAGGACGATTAATTGATCCTGTGACAGGGGTTGATTTCCGCCATACCCCGCTGATTGCATACGGCTGAGCACATAGGAACCCAACTCAACAAGCGACAGCGGCGGCAGGGTAAATATTTTAATATGGGGGTTATGTGCGGCAATTTTTTCAACCCGCCGTTTTAATGGCGATGTTCCCACCAACATAAGGTGCATACTGGTTCGAGCTAATTCATGCAGTTTTACCAGACTTTCGATATAAGCCAGCGGTAACTGCTCTGCCTGCTCAACAATAATTAATAGCGGTTCGGATACCTCATCGACCACGGTACGCGATTGTAAGCTGGCCAAAAAATCCTTAGTCGAAGGCGATTCCAGTGGCAGCTTTAATACTCGCCCAAAAGTCGACGCAATGCTTTCCGTGGTAGAAATATCACTGGCTGGCACTCGGCAACAGTCTATCACCGCGTGTAACTGGGTAATAGTGGCATCCACCAGCGTGGTCTTACCCTCCCCCGGCTCGGCACTTAACACCACCAATTGCTCGCTGAAACGGCAAAAGTGAACCAGCTGGTCCAGCGTATTTCGTCGATCAGCGCCGGAGTAGAAGTGATCACCCGAAACGGCGAGGGAATCAGCATTCGCACCAAAATAATCAGCCAGTGGTCGCTCCTCCCTAATACTCTCAGCAATTGTCATGATTCCCCCCCGGCCCCTTTATCTCGATACTTTATCATCTACTCAAAACCAGGTCAGGTCCTACACCCTCCTTCCCGGTCGATGCTAAACCGCCACCGCACTTTCTATACAAGCCCGAAGTAATTCCTCCGGCACATCCCGACTCACAATTGCCTCGCCAATACTTTTCAGTAATACCAGCCGCAACTGGCCATCGAGCACTTTTTTATCCACTGCCATCAATTCCAGGAATTGCTCCACCGTCATCAGCGGCGGTCTTACCGGCAAACCGGCCTGGAGTAATAATTGCTCCAGCGCCAGCACCTCATCCAATGACAGCCAACCCATACGCCGCGATAAATCAGCAGCCATATACATGCCCGCCGCCACTGCATCACCGTGCAGCCACGCACCATAGCCCTGAGCCGTCTCTATCGCATGACCAAAGGTATGACCTAAATTAAGAATAGCTCGAATTCCGGACTCACGCTCATCAGCAGCCACCACCCGGGCTTTGTTTTCACAGGAGCGATAAATAGCCTCAGCTAACAGCCCCTTGTCCCGCCCCACCAACCCAGCCATTGAAGAAACCAGCCATTGGTAGAATTCGCGATCACCGATCAAACCATATTTAACCACCTCAGCAAGACCCGCTGATAACTCGCGGTCAGGCAAGGTGTCCAGGGTGGTGGTATCGGCAATAACACAATTAGGCTGATGAAAAGCGCCAATCATATTTTTACCCAGCGGGTGGTTTACCCCGGTTTTACCGCCAACCGATGAGTCAACCTGCGACAGCAAGGTGGTCGGCAACTGGATAAAATCAACACCCCGTTGATAACTCGCCGCGGCAAAGCCCGTCATATCACCCACCACACCACCACCCAGGGCAATCAGTGTTGTTGTACGGTTATGCCTATCGGCCAACAGGCGGTCGTAGATCTGCGACAAAACATCCAGCGTTTTGTACTGCTCGCCATCGGGCAGGATGACTTCTGAATAGTGTAAATCCGTCAGTGAAGCTTTCACCCGATCTAAATACAGGGGGGCTACTGCCGTGTTTGTCACCAGCAGAACCTGCTGACCTTTAATATGGGAGCGAATTAATTCAGGCTGCTGCAGTAAACCCTCGCCTATATAAACAGGGTATCCGCGATCAGCTAAATCAACCTTGAGTGTTTGCATAAATATCGATCACTTTGGAACAGCGCCCTTGTATCAGCTTAACACCAAGCTGTATCGCCTCAAGGATTAAGACAGCAACTCAGTTAATTCCTGGGCTACCGATTTGGGACTGCGGCGATCAGTCTCAATAACATAATCGGCAACTTCCTCATAATGAAGTTCTCGCTGGGACATTAAATCAGTTAACACCTGGCTGGGGTCATCATTTTGTAATAGCGGGCGCTTTTTATCCCGGCTGGTACGACGCACCTGCTCTTTCACTGAGGCCCGAAGATAGACTACCCGACCATTACTTGACAATAAGCGTCGGTTCTCGGGCTTCATCACTACGCCACCACCGGTAGCAAGTAAGGTATTATTCAGCTTGACCAGTTCGCCGAGTACCGCAGTCTCCCGGTTACGAAAGCCCTCTTCGCCCTCCATGTCAAAGATCCACTGGATATCAACACCGCTACGGTCTTCTATCTCTTTATCGGTATCTTTGAATTCGAGTCTTAATTCAGCGGCCAGTAATTTGCCGATGG
>JAUXHA010000089.1 GCA_030621845.1 Spongiibacteraceae bacterium | reverse complement strand
CGCAAAATGGATTCAGCATGCTCGGTTAATGCTTCCAGTGCCGCTTCGGAATCGGCGGGGCGCACTATCTGTACCATTTCAATTTTTTCAAACTGGTGCTGCCTGATCATGCCGCGGGTATCGCGACCATAGCTGCCCGCTTCACTTCTAAAACAGGGCGTATGGGCGACAAAGCGCAAGCCATCAGCTAACTCCTCCGCTTCAATAATACGATCGCGGACTATATTGGTAACCGGCACTTCGGCAGTAGGAATCAGGTAGTAGTCCTGGTCGCCGTGAAGCTTGAACAGATCCTGTTCAAATTTGGGTAACTGGCCGGTACCCCGCAATGAGTCAGCATTAACAATGTAGGGAACATAAACTTCTTCATAGCCGTGCTGCTGACTGTGTGTATCAAGCATAAACTGAATCAGCGCCCGATGCAGGCGAGCCATGCTGCCGCGAATGACACTGAAACGCGAGCCGGTAATCTTACTGGCGAGATCAAAGTCCAGTCCGCCCGAGGCGCTACCGATATCGACATGGTCCTTGGCGGGGAAAGTAAACTGTGTTGCTTCGCCCCAGCTTAATAGCTCAACATTGTCTTCTTCATCTTTTCCTTCAGGCACTTGTTGGTCGGGTAAATTAGGGATATCCAGCAATAATTGTTCAATGGCCTCTTGCGCCTGCCGGGCATTTTCCTTGAACACCTCAAGTTGTGATTCGATTTTTTCCAGGGTCTGGTTAACGGTGGCCTTGGCCTCCGCTATCGCAATACCACTTTTCACCAGCTCACCGATTTGTTTAGAGGCTTTTTTCCTTTCGGCCAGTAATTCCTGGCTGTCGTTATCGGCCTGCTTGCGGCTACTGTCCAGCAAGTTAAAACCGGCGACATCAAACTGGTAGTGCTTTTTTTGCAATGCAGTAGCAATAGCTTCAGGGTCTTTCCTGATTAAACGAATATCGAGCATGAAGTTACCTTAAATCATTCGGGTGAGCGTGGCGGCTAGCCAAACAGCCAGTATACAGAGCGTTACACTGGCAAGAATATAAAATAATGCCGAAGTGATTTCACCTTGTTCCAATAGCGAAATAGACTCCAGCGAAAAGGTTGAAAAGGTGGTGAAGGCACCGAGGAAACCAACCATTAACACGCCGCGCCAATCCTGGTGTATCACCATCTTTTCAACAATCAACACATAGAGAATACCGATTAAAAACGAACCGAGCACATTGACCGCCAGCGTGCCAAAGGGGATATGGTGATGATTGCTCCAGTTATGGACAACATTGGCTAACAGGTAGCGGGAAACCGCTCCACCGGCACCACCCAAGGCAATGAATATCAGGTATTTCATCAATAGATCTCAATCGTAGCGCTGTATATTACTGTTTTTATCCCGTTCTCGCAGATAATTTAATTTTTCGCTAATCTTTATTTCCAGACCGCGATCCACCGGTTGATAGTAATGACTGTTTTTAAGTGTTTCGGGAAAATAATTTTCGCCGGCGGCATAAGCCTCGGGTTGGTCATGGGCGTAGCGGTAACCCTCGCCATAATCCATGTCTTTCATCATGCTGGTCGGGGCATTGCGTAAGTGCATGGGCACATCATGACTTGGTTGCTCGCGGATGTCAGCCATCACCGCATTATACGCTTTATACACCGCATTACTTTTCGCTGCGCAGGCGAGATAGACTACCGCCTGGGTAATCGCCAGTTCACCTTCAGGGCTGCCCAAGCGGTCCTGTACATCCCAGGCATTGAGGGCAATAGTCAGTGCCCTGGGGTCGGCATTACCAATATCCTCACTGGCCATCCGCACCACACGTCGTGCGACATACAAAGGGTCACAGCCACCGTCTAACATGCGGCAGAGCCAGTACAGTGCCGCATCGGGAGCAGTGCCGCGTACCGCCTTATGCAAGGCGGAAATTTGTTCGTAGAAGAGGTCGCCACCTTTATCAAAACGGCGATTAAAACCATCGAGCACCTCAGTCATTGTCGACGAGTCAATGTGTTTACTGCCGTCCAGTTCAGTGGCCAGTTCAATCGCCAGCTCCAGTAAATTAAGTGCCCGCCGGGCATCACCATCGGCAGCAATAGCGAGCTGGGAAAGATGCTCGCTGCTAATGCAAATAGTGAACTCGGTTAACCTGGCGATAGCCCGCTGAAGAATACTGACAATACTGTCTTCCTGCAGCGAGCGCAGTTTGTAAACGCGCGTTCTGGAGAGCAGTGCATTGTTGAGTTCAAAGGATGGATTTTCAGTGGTCGCGCCGATAAACAACAGCGTACCGTCCTCGACATAAGGCAGGAATGCGTCTTGCTGGGCTTTGTTAAAGCGATGAACCTCATCGATAAAGAGCAGGGTTTGCCGTCCCCGTTGTTGTTGGTGCCTGGCTTCTTCAACGGCCTGGCGTATGTCCTTTACTCCGGCAAGCACAGCAGACAAGGTAATAAAGTGGGCCTCGCAAAGTTCAGCAATCAGCTTAGCCAATGAGGTTTTACCCACTCCGGGCGGCCCCCATAATACCATTGAATGCAGTTGGCCACTGCCAAGGGCTTCGCGCAGGGGTTTTCCCTCGCCTAGTATATGTTGCTGGCCTATGTAGTCCTCAAGGGTCTGGGGGCGCATCCTAGCGGCCAGCGGTTGGTATACATTAGTGGCCTCAAACAAATCAGGGTTCATTGACGATAACATCCACCCCTGCTGGCGGGGTAAAAGCGAATTGCCGGGGAGCTATCGTTGGGTTAAGACGGAGGTCGCTGAAACGAATAGTGGTTAATTGACCGAAGTTATCTTCCAGGCTCATGGACTGCAATACGCCGCGGGTAAATTCTATCGTCATTCGCTGGAACACACTGTCCGATAATTTAGGCAGTAACTGAAAGCTGTGTACACCCTCCCCTGCACTCTGCTCACTGATGCTGTAATACTGGCTGATGGTTTCAATCTCACCGCTGAGTAATAGCGCTGGCGCCTGGTCCAGCTCGGCAGAAAACGGCTGGCGGCTCACCTGCTCCAGATCGATATCATAAACCCACAGGGTTTCACCGTCGGTGACCACCAGGTGTTGATAGGGTTGCTCTGTGGACCAGTATAATTTGCGCGGCCTCTGGATAATAATTTCGCCACTGGCCTGTTGCAGGAGCTCACCTTTATCACCGTGTATCTCCTGGTGGAAATTAGCCTGCATGGACTGCATCACTGACAATTGTCGATTGAGGTTTTCAACCGCCGTGCCAGCACCAGCTAGAGGTGAGAGCATAAGCAAGGACAGTAACAGTAAATATAATTTCACCCGGGGACCTCTTATTCTGGTGGCGGCGGCGCCAGCACTTCACGACTACCATTGCTGCCCATTTCAGTGACTACCCCGGCCGCTTCCATGGCCTCGATTAAACGAGCGGCGCGGTTATAACCCACCCGGAGCTTACGCTGCACAGAGGAAATGGAAGCCCTGCGCGATTGGGTGACAAAGTAGACAGCCTCATCATAAAGCACGTCGCTCTCATCATCACCGTTCGATTCCGGTGTCATGCCGGGAATAAGTTCAGTACTGACTTCCAGTAAACCATCGATATAAGCGGGTTCGCCGCGACGCTTCCAGTCAGCAACCACACGATGAACTTCTTCATCAGAGACAAATGCACCGTGAACGCGTACCGGTAAACCACTCCCCGGCGGCAGGTAAAGCATATCGCCATGCCCTAACAGCTGCTCGGCACCACCCTGGTCAAGAATCGTCCTGGAATCGACCTTGGATGAAACCTGGAAAGCAATACGGGTGGGGACATTGGCTTTAATCAAACCGGTGATGACATCCACCGAGGGTCTTTGTGTAGCGAGAATCAGGTGGATACCTGCCGCCCGTGCTTTTTGCGCGATACGGGCAATCAACTCCTCGACTTTTTTGCCGACAATCATCATCATATCGGCAAACTCATCGACAACAACGACTATCGATGGCAGGGTTTCCAGCGGCGGTGCCGGGGGCTGCTCTTCGCCCACAATATACGTTTCGGTTGGCTCCCACAGCGGATCAAGAATCGGCTCGCCAGCCGCTGCAGCGTCACTGACTTTGCGATTAAATCCAGCAAGATTTCGGACCCCGAGAGAGGCCATTAATTTGTAACGGCGCTCCATTTCTGCCACACACCAGCGCAAGCCATTGGCGGCATCTTTCATATCGGTAATCACCGGCGTCAGTAAATGCGGAATGCCATCATAGACCGAGAGCTCCAGCATTTTGGGATCGACCATGATTAGCCGAACTTCGGCCGGGGTCGACTTGTACAGCAAACTCAAAATCATTGCATTGACGCCAACAGATTTACCCGAGCCGGTGGTACCGGCAACCAGTAAATGTGGCATTTTGCCCAGATCGGCAACCACAGGCTCGCCGGCAATATCGTGACCCAACGCCAGCGTAAGTGGTGATTTTGACTGCTCATAAGTCTGTGAAGCCAGTACCTCGCGAAAGCTGACGACGGCGCGATCTTCATTGGGAATTTCTATACCGATAACAGATTTACCGGGTATCACCTCCACTACACGCACACTAATCACCGCGAGCGAGCGAGCAAGGTCTTTCGCCAGATTACTTATCTTACTGACTTTAACACCGGTACCTGGCTGAATTTCAAAGCGGGTAATGACCGGGCCGGGAAATACCTCAACTACCTGCGCGGTGACGCCAAACTCCTCCAGTCGGTGCTCGAGTAATTTAGATAACTTATCCAGCGCATCAGCGGAAAACCCCTTTCTATGAGTGTCATCAATGGGGTCGAGTATTTCCAGCGGTGGCAAGCTACCGGTGACTGGCGCATCGAAAAGCGGTTGTTGCCGCTCTCTATCCTGTCGCTCACTGGGTTTGGCCTGCTTGGGCATGGGTTTTATTTTTGGCGGTTTGCGAATTTTATCTTTTTCAATTCGCTTGCTAATCACTGCAGTACGGGCTTTCTGCACTTGCTTGAGTGCGCGTGATTCCTGGCGAGCTTGCCATTGCCTGACCACGATCCCGCGCAGCCATTCGTATAAATTAAGTGCGCCTGAACCTGTTTGATCCATTAATTTAAGCCAGGATATATCAGTAAAGATGGTCATACCAAAAAGCAGGATGGCTACCAGCATCAAGCGACCGCCGAAGACACCGAAGGCATCCACCGAGGCTTTACCTACAGTGAGACCCAGCACCCCGCCACTGCCACTAGGCAGGCCGGAACTGCCACTGTCGCCCATGGTGGCCAGGGAGGTTGTAGCAATCATTACCAACATCAGGCCAACGATACGAATAGCAAAGCCGACCCAGTCAAATGACCGCTGTTGGTAGCGTGAACGAAACAGTATCCAGGCGCGATAGCCGAGCATGAGCGGGAATAAATAGGCCATATAGCCGAACAAGGAATAAAAGACATCGGCCAGCCAGGCACCCGCAGGGCCACCGGCGTTGCTAATGCTATTACCGGTGCCGGTGCGAGACCAACTGGGGTCACTCTGCGCGTAACTGCCAAGTGCCACCAGCAAATAAATAAATATTGCCGCAAAGCCGATCAGCGCACCTTCGCGCAGGCGAGGGGCATAGCTGTCGCCTAGCGAGGTACTGGTTTTATCAACGGAGGCCTGTTTTTTCAAGACCGTATACTTCCTCTGTGCTCGCTTCGGTTGAAGCCTTTTATTATTCAAATGACTGTTTCATATTAACACCTAAATTGATGAATTGCTTGCTATTAACGTGGACGAGAGGCTTTTGTGTGAAGCGCTTTTCAACTATCATAGCTCGCTGTTTCCAGGCCGGTATGGTTTCTGGTCATCCTACGTTAAAAGGCAACTTATGAGCACAATACAGCATCATCAACTGATCATTCTCGGCTCGGGCCCTGCGGGTTATACCGCTGCTGTCTACGCTGCACGGGCTAATCTCAATCCCGTTTTGATCACTGGCGCGGAGCAAGGCGGGCAATTGACGACTACCACGGATGTCGATAATTGGCCGGGGGATGTTGAGGGTTTACAGGGTCCTGACTTAATGCTGCGTATGCAACAGCATGCAGAGCGATTCAATACCACGATGATTAATGACCATATTGAGGAAACAGAATTAAAACAGACGCCGTTTATTCTCAAGGGTGGCAGTGCCACCTATAGCTGTGATGCGCTGATTATCGCCACTGGGGCATCCGCTCAGTATTTGGGCCTCCCCTCAGAGCAGGCCTTTATGGGCAAAGGCGTTAGCGCCTGTGCCACCTGCGATGGCTTTTTCTACCGGGGCAAAAAAGTCGCGGTGATCGGTGGGGGTAATACCGCCGTTGAGGAGGCACTGTACCTGTCCAACCTGGCATCAGAAGTCACCCTGGTACACCGGCGTGATAGCCTCAGGGCTGAGAAAATTCTGCAGGATAAGTTATTTGAGCGTGAACGCAATGGCAATGTCACTATCCTCTGGGATCACACGCTGGAAGAAGTCACCGGTGACGATATGGGCGTTAGCGGATTAACACTGGCCAGTACTAAAGGTAGGGAAAGCAGGTCAATTGATGTCGATGGCGTGTTTATCGCCATTGGCCACAAACCCAATACCGATATTTTTGTCGACCAGCTCGAAATGAAAGACGGCTATCTGCGAATTAACAGTGGCACCAGCGGCAATGCAACCCAGACCAGTATTGCTGGCGTGTTTGCCGCGGGAGATGTCGCGGACCATGTTTATCGCCAGGCCGTCACCTCCGCCGGTGCCGGCTGTATGGCGGCACTGGATGCAGAAAAATACCTGGACAACCAGGCCTGAGCCTCAGCGCCTGCAATAATAGCGATGAATAAACTGCCCTGGCTTGAAGCACACGATTATCGCTTCCCGCCGCTCGATCAAGCACTGGACGAGCCCAACGGCCTGATTGCTTTTGGCGGTGATCTCTCCGCCAAACGACTGCTGGAAGCTTATCGCTGCGGGATCTTCCCCTGGTATGACGACGACCAGCCGATTTTATGGTGGTCGCCCACTCCTCGGGCGGTGTTGTTTCCCGAGCGTATCCATATATCACGGAGTCTTGCCAAGCGGATTAAACGCGGCGAATATACCATCACTATCGATCAGGCATTTGAGCAGGTGATACAACACTGCAGCGGTGTGTTTCGCTCCGGTCAGCCAGGCACCTGGATTAATGATGAGATGATCGATGCCTACGGTGAACTCCATCGCCAGGGGCACGCCCACTCAGTAGAAAGCTGGTATGAAGGCAAACTGGTCGGAGGCCTCTATGGTGTTGCTATCGGTAAGATTTTTTTTGGAGAATCAATGTTTAGCCTGCGTACTGATGCATCAAAAGTCGCCTTTGTCGCTTTAGCCAGGCAGCTACAACAATGGGGTTTTCCGCTGGTGGATTGTCAGCTGGCTAACCCGCACCTGTCGTCACTGGGAGCTGAAGAAATCCTCCGTGAGGAATTTGTTAGTCTGCTTAGACAATATACTGTGCTGCCCGGGCCGGAAAACTGGTGCACAAGGCCACTATGACCGTGCTCACTGACTTAAAGGTATTTATTACCGATCCCCATAGCTGCAGTTACCTTGATCAGCAGCAGGCCACGACCTTATTTATCGACCCACAAATGGCAGTAGACCAACAACTCTACAGCCAATTAACGCAACTGGGTTTCAGGCGCAGCGGCGATCATATTTACCGACCACATTGCCAATCCTGTAATGCCTGTATTGCCACTCGTGTCTGTGTAGACGGTTTTAGCCGGAAACGAAAACACCAAAAAATCTGGAACAAAAATGCCGACCTGCGGGTGGTCGAGTGCGAGGATATTGATACTGACCTTCATTACGCCTTGTTTGAGAACTATATTGCGCGCAGACATAGCGACGGCGATATGTACCCCAGCGATCGGGAGCAATACCGTTCATTTTTATGCCAGGGTAGTAGCAACGCGCGTTTTTATAATTTTTATCAGCAAGAACGTTTAATTTCCGTGGCTGTTTCCGATCTGCTCGATGACGGTTTATCGGCGATCTACACTTTTTTTGACCCGGAATTTAGTCATAGAAGCCTCGGAAATTATGGCATTTTATGGCAGATAGAATTGGCACGCAGCCAGGGTCTGTCGTACTTGTATCTGGGTTACTGGATTAAAGAGTGCCGAAAAATGAATTATAAAACGGATTATCGGCCATTGGAGCTGTACATAAATCAGCGCTGGGTCAATCTCAATTAGAGAGGATCGTGGACAAATTCCTTAGATGTCTCCTTAGATGTTACAGGCCCACTGTGCCGATCCTGCCATGCCAAAACAGCCAGGCAGCTGGCTTCGAGGTATTTTTTGTTGCCGATTAGCAGGAACACCAAGATAATTCTGCATTATTGAGAGCTGCTCTGGATTAGCATGCGCTTTTAAGGCACAATGCGCCCAGTTTTTGGCCGGTCAGGCCGCGCACTCTACGCGTTCGCATCAATACGAGGTAGTCATTGAATGGCAAAAGAAGAACAAATTGAAATGGAAGGTGAAGTCATCGATACCCTTCCCAATACCACCTTCCGGGTTAAACTGGAAAACGGCCATGTGGTTACCGCGCATATTTCAGGAAAAATGCGTAAAAATTATATTCGCATACTGACGGGCGATCAGGTCAGGGTTGAATTGACACCTTATGATTTAAGCAAAGGGCGGATTACCTACCGCGCTCGCTAAGCTTATTTACACCCCGGGCTAACACCCAAGGCTAACACTCAAAACCAAGGCGGTTCAGGCAACCGCCTCTTCTTCAAGAATTTCCAATTTTCCTTCCCTGACTGTTACCTTCACTTGCCCGCCGTTGCTGGACAAATCACCGAACAACAAACGCTCAGCCAATGGCTTTTTAATATGCTCCTGAATAATCCTCGCCAGCGGTCTTGCTCCCATGGCTTTATCATAGCCGTTTTCTACCAGCCATAATCGGGCGGCTTCATCGACATCGAGGGTTACCGATTTATCATCCAGCTGCCCCTGTAATTCCACCAGAAATTTATCGACCACAGTTAATATCACGTCTTCTGATAAAGACTGGAACTGAATAATAGCATCCAGACGGTTGCGAAACTCTGGCGTAAATATCCGGTTGACGGCTTCCATTGCATCACTGGTGTGATCCTGTTCAGAAAAACCCATTGAGCGACGACTGATATTTTCAGCACCGGCATTGGTGGTCATCACAAAAATAACATTGCGGAAATCGGCTTGCCGACCATTGTTATCGGTTAAGGTGCCGTGATCCATCACCTGCAATAATAAATTAAACACTTCGGGGTGGGCTTTTTCAATCTCATCCAGCAACACCACACTGTGTGGGTGTTTGGTGACCGCCTCGGTGAGCAAGCCGCCCTGGTCAAAGCCAACATAGCCAGGAGGCGCACCGATAAGACGTGATACCGTATGCCGCTCCATGTATTCAGACATATCAAAGCGAATTAATTCAAGCCCCATAATGCTGGCTAATTGTTTTGTAACCTCTGTTTTACCGACGCCGGTGGGTCCAGCCAGTAAAAAGGAACCAATCGGTTTTTCGACCGATTTCAGCCCCGCTCTGGCCATTTTGATCGAGGTGGCCAGAGAGGAAATCGCTTTGTCCTGGCCAAACACCAGCATCTTAAGGTTTTCTTCGAGCTTCATTAGCGCATCGCGGTCATCAGATGAAACAGACTTTGGCGGTATGCGAGCAATTTTGGCAACAATACTCTCGATATCGCCAACATGTATCACTTTTTTACGTTTGTTTTCAGGCTGCAGGCGCTGGTAAGCCCCCGCCTCGTCAATGACATCAATGGCCTTGTCGGGCATAAACCGGTCGTTGATATAGCGATCAGCTAATTCTGATGCCGCCTGTAATGATTTGTCGGTGTAGCGTAAATTGTGGTGATCCTCAAAGCGACTTTTAAGTCCCTTGAGTATTTTGTAGGTATCATCAACATTAGGCTCCAGTACATCGACCTTCTGGAAACGTCGACTCAGGGCGCGATCCTTTTCAAAAATTCCACGGTATTCCTGGAACGTAGTAGAACCAATGCAACGCAATTTACCGGAGCTAAGCAGAGGCTTTAATAAATTCGACGCATCCATGACTCCGCCGGAGGCAGCACCAGCACCGATAATGGTATGGATCTCGTCAATGAAGAGTATGGCACCCTCGCGTTTGATGAGATCTGCCAGCAAACCCTTGAAGCGTTTCTCAAAATCCCCGCGGTATTTCGTACCGGCGAGCAAGGAACCCAAATCCAGTGAATAAACAATGCTGCCTTTAAGAATATCAGGGACTTTGTCATCGACTATTAATTTTGCCAGGCCTTCCGCAATAGCGGTTTTACCCACCCCGGATTCGCCCACTAACAGCGGGTTATTTTTACGCCGTCGTGACAGTATTTGAGAAACGCGTTCGACTTCGTCAGCACGACCAATCAATGGATCAATATTGCCTAAACGAGCTTCTTCATTAAGGTTAGTGGCGAAGTTGTCCAGTGGGCTTTTCTCTGGATCAACAGCAATTTGACCCTCTTCTTCGGTATCGTGCTCAAGGCTGTGGTCATTGTGCCCAGCGACTTTTGAAATGCCATGGGTAATATAATTAACCACATCCAAACGGGCAACAGATTGTTGCTTGAGAAAATAAACGGCCTGACTTTCCTGTTCACTAAAAATAGCAACCAGTATGTTAGCGCCGGTAACTTCTTTTTTACCTGAAGACTGCACATGAAAAACTGCTCTTTGCAGTACTCGCTGAAAACCCAGGGTCGGCTGGGTTTCACGGTCGACTTCACGCTCGGGAATTAACGGGGTTGTTGAATCAACAAAATCAACAAGCTCACTGCGTAAATTGGCCATGTTGGCGCCACAGGCCATCAATACATCAGCGGCGGTATCATTATCGAGTAATGCCAGTAACAGATGCTCGACTGTCATGAACTCGTGACGCTTGTTCCGGGCACCTTTGAATGCCTGGTTTAGGGTCAGTTCTAGGTCTTTACTTAACATACAGATACTCCATCACTACACATTTACTCTTCAGATGCTTCTATTTCAGCAACCAGGGGATGTTGGCTCTCCCTGGAATATTGATTCACCTGTGATGCTTTAGTTTCAGCTATATCACGGGTAAATAATCCACACACGCCCTTTCCCTGTGTATGCACGGTCAACATGACCTGGGTGGCTTTCTCTCGGTTCATATTAAAAAATGTTTCTAAAACCTCTACTACAAATTCCATAGGAGTATAGTCATCATTTAATATAATGACTCTATACATTGATGGCGGCTTGAGTGCAGGCTTTGCTTCCTGAACAGCAACATCACCAACACCCTCAAATTCCGGTTTATCTGTCATACTTAATCTTAGCCGAAGATAATCTTGTTTACCCATACTACAACGTCCGTAATGTCAAAAATGCGAATTTTTACCCTACTATTTTACTTTAATTGCTTAAATATTCGCCAGATCACTTGACTATTGATTGAAAAATGTTAAAAAAGTGATGTTGTTCACAGAACAACAAGGAAACGTCAGTGCGAACTGACGATGTAGAGTGCCCATCAGGGCAATAATAATAGGACCTCTGCTATGCGTACC
>JAUXHA010000175.1 GCA_030621845.1 Spongiibacteraceae bacterium | reverse complement strand
CAATCCTCGCTGAAAACGCCATCTTGTTGAAAGACGTAACAGCATGGTCTGATTGATTCGAAGTGAAGCCCCGGCATCGCCCTAAGCTTGTGCTAAACCTGCGTTGCAAATTCAATGGTTAGCTATTTTGAATGCCGTATTTATAAAGCGCGAAGCTTTTGTCAACGAGTAAATAACATCGATAGGGCACAGGGCCAGGGCTGGCAGGGTGTGTAGGCTGTGGCCAATCAGGGAGCGTTTAAGCTTGTCTGTTTTCCCGGCGTTTTTAGGCGAGGACTGTCTGAGCGCAGCGAGTTCCGCAGCAGCCGGGAGAACGGACAAGCTTGCTACCGGCCACAGCCTACACATCTTGTCAGCCCGACTTAACCCCGCCCGGGTCGTCAGTTGGCTGTCCTCGATATTTGGCGGTTTATGTGGCCAGCTGCGGTTTACTCAGCAAACTTAAGGCTGTTCGCAGCAAAAAGCTCCTCAATGGTCAACTGCCGTTTGGAGAAGCCCTGCTCATGGGAATAGCGGAACAATGTTTCCAGTGCTTTACGATTAGCCTCCAGACCGTAGGAATAAAAGTTATCGCCCATTATCGAGCGGGTTCGATCTAACTCCTGGGCGTACCAGGGAAGCATATCCATAAACCAATTCGCCCTGGCCATCCGTTGATAGCTTAATTGCTTGGATTGCGAGTAAGCATTGAAGACAGCTGCAGCCAACCAGGGGTGCTCTTTTAAAATGGACGTTCTAACAGCTACCGCATGCATTATCGGGAAGATGCTGGTTTTGGTGTAATAGGCCGCTTCCACTGCGGCAGAGTCTGGAAAAAGCCGTGATACTTTGGGATGCCCCTCAATATAAGCTTTGGGTTCAGCGGCGTGAAACACTGCATCAACTTCGCCAGATACCAGTAATTCTGATTCATCTTTACCGGGTGTTCCCCACTCCATGGTGACACCGTCGGGTACCATGCCTTCCTGTGCAGAAGCTTTTCCCGCAAGGTCAGCTGATGAATCTTTTACCGCAGTTACCCACTGGACATCCCGCGGGCTGATGCCGTACTCATCCTGGAAAATGCCGCGTATCCAGGTTAGTGAAGTCGACGAATAGCCCGGTGAGGCGATGCGCTTGCCGCGCAGGTCCTCTGGTTTATTGATACCGCGATCATTGCGGATAAAAACACTTTTATGCCGAAACAATCGCAGTGGAAAGATGGGTAGCAGCGTGTAGTCTCTAAAATTGGCGTTGGCATAAGCCAGCATAAACGGGTGTAAACCAATTTCCGTCACATCATTGGTTTGCGGGCCACCGAATATATCGCTATTCATCCCCCCAATTTTTCCCACTGTAAACCGGGTGTCGCAGCCTGCAATCTTGACGCTGCCATCAGCTAGAGCAGCCAGCCGGTCAAAATCGTAACCGGTCACCTTAAGGGACAAGTTTTTTGAGGGCTTCACGGGTTGAGTTGAGCCTGCTGCTAACACCTTATTGCCAAGAGCCAGACCGCCCGCCAAGCCCACCGCCAGCCCTGTAGATTTAACGAAGTTACGGCGCGAAAAATTCCGGGTAGTCGCTTCTTCTTTCGTACTTCTGGTCATCCCTGTTCCTCCTACTCGTCCGAGGTCGAGCCTTCCAAAATAATTACCGATCTGAAGAGGCGGGTCAGTAAAATCTGTCTCTGGAGTAGAGGTCAGGCTATGGCTTACTGTAATTAACCCGCCAACAATGGTCAGCTCTGGATTGAGGTGACCACAATAGCAGCCTGGTTAGTCACCGAGGCCGGGATCCAAATCCCGATCAAAAGGCAGTTCGTCCAGGTGTTCAACGTATTCCAGCGGGTCGAACGGCAGCTGGCCAGAACCTATTTTTGGCTTCGCCAGATCCTTGATGCCCTGCGAAGCATTGGCAAGTCCCTGCCAGGGTACGCCATGAACCTCAGGCGAATCGGGATACTTTGCCTTCCATATGTTATGGCGCAACAACATACGGTTGAATGGAGCCTTCATGTGAATGGTATTGGCCATCATCGGGAACTTCTCTCGCGTATCACCAAGCAGGAAGTAAAATGCCGCCGGAATACCGCTGGCCTCACCAACCGGGTCAGATGAGATCATGTGGCGCTTGTAATTGCCCTTGACTATGGCGCCAAGTCGCGGCCCGGCATAAATAAAGTTGTAATCGCGATGGCCGTGGGTATCGCCATTTAGCAACAGAGCGGTTTGATCTATACCATCAATAATCCGATTAGTCGGGACCTCATTCAAAGCGCCGCCCAAGCGGGCAAAAGTGGTGAACAGATCTGTTACGTGAATCATGTCACCAACCAGTTGGCCCTGTTCGATCATGCCAGGCCACCAGGCCATAGCCGGTACACGTACACCGCCTTCAGTGAAGTCACCCTTACCACCACGATAAATGGTTTCGGAAAAGCCGGTGCCGGGGGGAGAATTATGGGACATGGGGCCGTTATCAGCCATGGCAACTATCAGGGTGTTTTCGGCAATCCCCAACTCCTTGAGCTTGTCCATGACCTTGCCGACGAACACGTCAACATTACACTGCAGGCCATCCTGCAACAGGGCGCGAGCGGGCGCACAGTTCTTTGGGCGAATCGGTAAAAAGCTCGTCATCAACGGCCAGTTGGCAACGTAAAATGGTTTGCCTGCCTTGGCGTTGCGCTCAATGAATTCCAGGGTACGCTTCTGCGCTTCAGGGTCGATCGCTTCGTAAGTCTTAAGCGTGTTATCGCGCCACTGCCGGGTCTCCCCACCCTTGGTGCCCTCGGCGACCTGCACCCAGGCCTTGGTAATAAAGGTGTCGTCCAGCTTATAAGGATTGGGCGGCAGAATACTTTCGTGCGGCCCCATAGGGCCATTGCCCTGCTCGGCCTCTACTGTACTCAAAGACAAAAGCTGGTTGTAACCGGTGAAAAAGGCCTCATCGAAGCCCTGATTGTTCGGATAGCTCTGCTCGATATCACCCAGGTGCCACTTGCCGTGGAAGGCGGTGGCATAGCCTTTTTTAGAAAGTACCTCGGCAAGGGTGACTTCATTTTTCCCCATGACATGGCTTTCGAGCAACATTCCAATGTTGTACATGCCGACGCGTACAGCCAAGCGACC
>JAUXHA010000100.1 GCA_030621845.1 Spongiibacteraceae bacterium | reverse complement strand
GAGCTGGACACCGGTGAGCGCGAGCAGCTGTTAGCCCGGCGTGATGACAGTCGTGCGGTATTGGACCAGACACGACAGTCGGCTCGCCACGATAAGGATACCGCCCATCAATTGGCCATGCGCTTCCAGTCATTGCGTACGCAAATTGATGCAATGGAGCAGAATATTGAGCGCACGCGTAACCAGGTGCTACAGCTTGAACAGCGCCGTTCCAGTCTGGTAGAGGGTATCAGTGATGCTGAAGGCCCGCTGGCGGAGATGAAGCTGGAATTGGCTGGTCAGTTGGAAAAACGCTTAAAAGTTGAAGAGGAGCTGGCAGAATCGCGGCGCTCGGTTGATGAAATTGAACACGGCCTGCGCGAGTCCGAATCCAGGCGCAGTGACATTGAGCAGCGGGCACAGCAGCTTCGCTCCAGCCTTGAGCATGAGCGGGTTGAGGTGCAAGGTTTCGCGGTACAGCGCAGGGGCTTGCAGGAACAGTTGATTGAAGCCCAGTACGAGATTGAAACGGTGCTCGACAATCTTTCCAGCGATGCTACTGAGGCGGTTTGGCAAGAGAGTCTGGAGTCGGTAGGGCGTAAAATTATCAGGTTGGGTCCCATCAACCTGGCAGCCATTGATGAATATAAATCGCAATCGGAACGCAAGATATACCTGGACGCGCAGAATGATGACCTGGTAGAGGCGCTGGCAACGCTTGAAAACGCTATTCGTAAAATTGATAAGGAAACGCGCCAGCGTTTTAAGGAAACCTACGATCAGGTTAATAGTAATTTACAGGAGTTGTTTCCCAAGGTATTTGGTGGCGGTACTGCCCACCTGGAAATGACCGGTGATGATTTGCTGGATACCGGTATCGCCATTATGGCGAGACCGCCGGGCAAACGAAACAGTACTATCCACCTGTTATCCGGTGGTGAAAAAGCGCTAACGGCAATTGCCATGGTGTTTGCGATTTTCCGGCTTAATCCGGCGCCGTTTTGTATTCTCGACGAGGTTGATGCGCCGCTGGATGATGCTAACGTAGCGCGTTATGCTCGCCTGGTTCAGGAAATGTCAGCGCAGGTACAATTTATTTACATCACTCACAATAAGATTGCGATGGAAATGGCCGATCAGTTGATGGGCGTAACCATGCATGAGCCGGGTGTGTCGAGGCTGGTGACTGTGGATGTGGATGCGGCGGCTGAATTGGCCGCGTCATAGGGTATAAGGCGGAAAAAACAGATTAGGCCGCGGCAGTGATTATAATAATAAGCCGGTGTAGAGCCCTGGCAGGGTTTTCCGGTATGGCTAAACAATAAGGTGAGCGTCTAGACAATGGAACTCGGTATTCGCGATTGGATGATCATAGTGGGCGTGTTGCTGATAACGGCGGTATTGCTCGATGGCTATCGGCGTATGCGCAATGAGCGCCGCAGTAATATCAGGGTGTCGCTGAATAAGCAATTTCTCAATGCGGGCGAAGAAGAGTTGCCCTCTACTGAATTACCCGGTGGCGTCCGTACCAAGCCGCGAGATGACAATAGTCAGGCGGAGCAGGATTTACAGTTGCAGCAAAGTGTTCCACTGTTGATGGAGACGGTTGCCGCGCAGGCCAACCAGCCAGTGATAGAAACTGGTGCTGCCGAGATTGAAGCGGAGACCGCGCCGGCTGCGGAGCCAGCCTCAGCGGCACCGGCTGTGTCCGAAGTGATTGTGGTCAATGTCATGGCCAGGGATGAGCAGGGTTTTAAAGGGCCCGATTTGCTGCATATTTTATTGGCATGCGACATGCGCTTTGGTGAGATGAATATTTTTCATCGCTATGAAAGTGCCAGTGGCAGTGGCCCGATGCAATTCAGCGTAGCGAATGTGGTTGAGCCGGGTGTTTTTGATCTCGACAATATCGATGATTTTTCAACGCCGGGGGTGAGTTTTTTCCTCGGTTTGCCTGGCCCCAGTGATTCCATCAAGGCCTATGATTATATGATTGAAACTGCCCAGGTGTTGGTAAAAAACCTCGATGGTGAGTTGCTGGATGAGTCGCGCAGTGTGATGACTGCACAGACGCTTGAGCATTGCCGTCAGCGGGTTTGCGATTACCGGCGTCGACAGCTCGCTCGGGCCTGATCGCCACTAATGCCAGAGCAAAGCCGGATTCAATTACAGTTGCGCACGCTGCGCGATACCATCAATCAACACAATCATCGCTACTATGCGCTGGATGATCCGGATATTCCCGATGCGGCGTATGATCGCCTGATGCGTGAGTTGCAGGATTTGGAGCAGCAATATCCACAGTGGATTAGCGCTGATTCTCCTACCCAGCGTGTCGGTTCGGCACCGCTTGACGGTTTTTCTCAAGTTACCCACGAAGTGCCGATGCTGTCACTGGACAATGCCTTCAGTGGGCAGGAAATGGATGATTTTGACCGGCGCTTGAGGGGGCGACTCGATCGCGATCAGCCCCTGCACTATGCCTGTGAGCCCAAGCTTGATGGCATCGCGGTTAGCTTGCTTTATCGTGATGGTGTATTGGAGCGCGGTGCTACCCGTGGCGATGGTGCAGTCGGTGAGGATATCACCAGTAATGTGCGTACGATTCCCTCGATTCCCCTGCGTTTGCTGGGCGATGGCTGGCCCCGGGTGCTCGAAGTCCGGGGGGAGATATATATGCCCAGAGCTGGCTTTGACGCATTCAATGAAAAGGCGCGGCAGCAGAGTGAGAAGTTATTTGTCAACCCGCGTAATGCCGCCGCCGGTAGCCTGCGCCAACTGGATTCCCGGGTCACAGCACAGCGTCCGCTTGAAATGTGTTGTTATGGGGTTGGCCTGGTTGAGGCCTATGCCTTGCCTGGCAAGCACACTGAAATACTGACGCTGCTACAGGGTTGGGGTTTTCGCATTAATAGTGAAATGCGTGTAGCCAATGGCATGAAAGACTGTCTCGCTTATTACGATTATCTGCTGGCAAAGCGCGCCAGTTTAGCCTACGACATCGATGGCATTGTGTTTAAAGTTGACGACATTGCCCTGCAGCAACGACTGGGATTTGTCTCACGCGCGCCGCGTTGGGCTATTGCGCATAAATTTCCCGCCGAAGAAGAAATGACCACACTGCTGGGTGTAGATTTCCAGGTGGGGCGCACCGGGGCGATTACCCCGGTGGCTCGGCTGGAGCCGGTGTTTGTTGGCGGGGTCACGGTGAGCAACGCGACACTGCATAACAGTGACGAAATCCTCCGGCTCGGGGTTAAAATCAACGATACTGTGGTGGTTCGACGCGCCGGGGATGTTATTCCCAAGGTGGTGCGGGTGGTACTGGATAAACGGCCAGCTAATGCCAGTAAGATTGTTTTTCCCGCGCGCTGCCCGATCTGTGAGTCAGTCATCGAGCGGTTGGAAGGCGAGGCGGTGAGTCGTTGTACCGGGGGCTTGCTATGCGCCGCACAGTTGAAAGAGGGGATCAAGCATTTTGCTTCGCGCAAGGCCATGGATATTGATGGTCTTGGTGATAAATTGGTCGAGCAGTTAGTTGATGAGGGCCTGATCACCTCGGTGGTTGATCTTTTTTCACTGCAGGTGACGGCTCTGGTCGGGTTAGAGCGAATGGCAGAAAAATCAGCTGCAAAGCTGATCGCGGCACTGCAGGCCAGTAAGGCAACCACCTTGCCCAAGTTTATTTTTGCGCTGGGGATTCGCGAAGTTGGCGAGGCGACTGCGGTCAGTCTGGCCAAACATTTTACCTCTCTGGAGAAAATACAGCAGGCAAGCATAGAAACCTTGTTGGAGGTGCCGGATGTGGGGCCGATCGTGGCGCAACATTTACATGACTTCTTTGCTGCCAGTCACAGTCAGCAGTTATTGGCTGGTTTATTATCGGCGGGATTCTATTGGCCGGCGATTGAAGCAAGCAAGGTCCAGCCTTTGATGGGTAAGATTTACGTTGTCAGTGGCTCGCTTGAGTCGATGGGGCGTATTGAAGCAAAGGAGCGTTTACAGCAACTGGGTGCAAAGGTGGCCGGTAGTGTGTCGGCAAAAACCTTTTGCCTGGTGGCGGGGCCGGGTGCGGGTTCAAAATTAACCAAAGCGCAGCAGTTGGGTGTTGATGTTATTGATGAAACACAATTTCTGGCATTACTGAAACAATACGAATAAATCATTATGAGCAATGAGATAAAATTTGGCTTGCTGTTGTCGCTGTGCGTGCTGATGGCAGCCTGCACCACCTCACCGCCCAGTAATACCAATAATATCTGTGAGATTTTCCGGGAAAAGAGCGGCTGGTATGAGGATGCCGCCGATGCCGCCGATGAGTGGGGTACGTCAATACCGGTGATGATGGCGATTATGCACCAGGAGTCGCGCTTCCAGCAAAAGGCCAGGCCTCCCCGTACTAAAATTCTCTGGGTGTTTCCCGGCCCGCGTAAATCCGATGCCTATGGTTATGCGCAGGCTAAAGTATCGACCTGGGATTGGTATATTGACAGCAGTGGAAATTGGGGCGCAGACCGGGACGATTTTGCCGATGCGATAGATTTCATTGGCTGGTATAACAAGGTCAGCCATAAAAAATGCCAGATTCGGCGCGACGACCCCTATCACCTATACCTGGCTTACCATGAGGGACATGGCGGTTTTAATCGTCGTACGTTTAAGAATAAACAGTGGCTTAAAAATGTCGCGAAAAAAGTCTCCTCAAAATCACGCAGTTACAGTAGCCAATTGAAGCGCTGTGAAGAAGAATTAAAAGATACAGGTTGGTTCTTTTTCTAGGCCCATAGTCGTCTTTTCAGCGCTGGCAGGCGCGTGCTTAAAACCTTGGTTTTGGTCGGGGTATTGTCGCTTTGTTATTGCCTTATGGTTGTCGGCTGCAAGCCTGTCTACGGCATCCTTCCCCGGCGGTGTATTTTTTAATTTTTTAACAACTTTTCCCAATAGAATCAGCCGATAAGGGCTGAAATCCTGGCCGTTTTATGCTTTACTTTGCCCGTTTTGTCGATGCGCTGTAATAACCGTGCATCGGCTGTCCCAGGAGGCGGTTTTACACGCTGGGCTAAAAGCAGTATTTCACTCGCAGGAAGGTAGTTTTGAAGCCAACAGATATTAAAGACCCGGAGTACTTCCACAAAGTGGTGGATTGCCAGTACGCCTGTCCAGCCCATACCCCGGTGCCGGAATATATTCGTCTCATTGCCATGGGTCGTTACAGCGATGCCTATATGGTTAACTGGGAATCCAATGTTTTTCCCGGCGTGCTGGGACGTACCTGTGATCGTCCCTGTGAACCCGCTTGTCGCCGCGGCAGGGTTGAAGATGAGCCGGTTGCCATTTGCCGACTAAAGCGAGTCGCTGCTGACAACAAGGATGACACTGAGATCAGCGCCCGTATGCCGGATATCCCAGCGCGTAAAAATGGCAAGAAAGTTGCCTTGATTGGTGGTGGTCCCGCCTCGCTGACCGTGGCTCGGGATTTGATGCCGTTGGGCTATTCGATTGACCTCTATGATGACCAGCCCACCGGCGGCGGTTTTATGCGCAGCCAGATTCCTTCCTTTCGCCTGCCTGAAACGGTGTTGAACCAGGAAGTGAACTACATTCTTGATATGGGCGTTGTTACTCAATTCAACACCTATGTCGATAGTTTACAATCAATACTCGATAAAAATTACGATGCCGTTTTTGTGGGTACCGGTGCTCCCCGTGGTCGCGACCTCGATATTCCCGGTCGTCGGCAGGGCGAGGCCAATATACACATTGGTATTGACTGGTTATCCAGCGTTGCCTTTGAGCACACTGAAAAAATTGGCAAAAAAGTGATTGTGCTCGGCGGGGGTAATACGGCAATGGATTGTTGTCGTACGTCCATGCGTCTGGGTGCCGACAGTGTTTCTGTTATTGTGCGCAGTCCGCGTGCTGAGATGAAAGCTTCACCCTGGGAAATCGAGGATGCTGAACGCGAAGGCATTCCGATGTTTGAAAATCATGTGCCGCTGGAGTTTGTCGTTAAAGATGACAAGCTGGTGGCAATGAAGTTTGATCGGGTAAAAGCGGTTTATGATGACAGCGGTAAGCGCTCGCTGGTATCGCTGGGTAAAGAGCCGGTATTGATTGAATGTGACGATGTGTGTATTGCTATTGGCCAGGATAATTCCTTTCCCTGGATAGAGCGTGATTTGGGTTTGGATTTTGGTAAGTGGGATATGCCGATGGTCAACTCAGTAACCTTTCAGTCAACTAACCCGAAGGTGTTTTTTGGTGGCGATGCGGCCTTTGGGCCGGAAAATATTATTACCGCTGTAGCGCATGGTCATCAGGTGGCCGTTTCCATTGACCTGTTTATCAACGGCGAGGATGTTAATAAACGGCCGGCTCCGGGCGTTACACTGGTTAGCCAGAAAATGGGTATTCATGAATGGAGCTACGATAGCGATGTGGTCAACGATGTCCGTTACGCGGTGCCTCATGCCGAAGTCCAATTATCCCTGAAAGATCGCTTAATGGAAGTTGAGCTGGGCTTTGACCAGGATACCGGTTTTGCTGAGGCGCAACGTTGCCTGAACTGTGATGCACAAACCCTCTTCGTAGAAGCGAAATGCATTGAGTGTGATGCCTGTGTGGATATTTGCCCGACGGACTGTATAACCTTTACTACTAATGGCACCCAGGATGATTTGCGTACCCGTCTCAGTGCACCGGCAAATAATCTTGCCCAGGATTTATACTTGTCAAACGATAGTCTGCCCACCGGGAGGGTAATGATAAAAGATGAGGATGTCTGTCTGCACTGTGGCTTGTGTGCCGAACGCTGTCCTACGGCAGCATGGGATATGCAGAAATTCTTATATCACGTAACCAAGGCGGGGCAGTAACCGTGAACAATATTCAATCCGTCAATGATTTTGTGATCAAGTTTGCCAATGTGAACGGTACTGGTTCGGCCAGCGCCAATAATATGTTTGCCAAAGCGATATTTCGGATGGGGCTTCCGGTCAGTCCGAAAAACATTTTCCCCTCTAACATTCAGGGGCTTCCTACCTGGTATGAAGTGCGTGTTAATGAAAAGGGTTACATAGGTCGTCGCGGTGGCATCGATATCATGGTCTGCCTGAATCCGCAAAGCATGGCCAGGGATATTCAGGAAGTAGAGCCGGGCGGCTATTTTATTTACGATAATACCAAAGCCCTGGATCTGCGTTTGATCAGGAATGACATCACTTTCATTGGCCTTCCCTTGACGCGGATTTGTCTCGAAGAATACAAAGATGCCCGTCAACGCCAGTTATTTAAAAATGTCATTTATGTGGGGGCGCTGGCGGCGCTATTAAGTATTGAATTCGATGTGCTGACCAGCCTGGTCGGGGATCAGTTCAAGGGCAAGGAAAAACTCATTGCGCCGAATATTCATGCGCTGGAACTGGGTTTCCAGTATGCCAAGGAAAACTTCGATTGTCCCTGTACGATTAGCATTGAGCGGCGTGACAATATTGGTGACAAAATTCTCATTGATGGTAATACGGCCTGTGGATTGGGCGCTGTCTATGGTGGTGCTACGGTCGCTGGCTGGTATCCGATTACGCCCTCTACCTCTGTGGTCGAAGGTTATGAGAAGTACTGTAAGCGCCTTCGCATAGACCCGGGTACGGGTGCCAGAAACTTTGCTATCGTACAGGCTGAAGATGAATTGGCTGCCATCGGTATGGTTATAGGAGCCTGTTGGAACGGTGCGCGTGCTTTTACCGCCACCAGTGGCCCGGGAATTTCACTGATGAGTGAGTTTTTGGGCTTGGCTTATTTTGCTGAAATACCCGCGGTATTGATTGATGTGCAAAGGGCAGGTCCTTCCACCGGCATGCCAACCCGCACCCAGCAGTCTGATGTGATGGCCTGTGCTTACGCCTCACATGGTGACACCAAGCACGTGCTGTTATTTCCCTCCACGCCCAAGGACTGCTTTGATATGACCGCCCAGGCATTTGATTTGGCGGAACAGTTGCAGACGCCGGTGATTATGCTGAGCGACCTCGATCTCGGTATGAACGATAATATTTCCGAGCCGCTGGCGTGGGATGATAACTATCAATACCAGCGAGGCAAGGTACTGAGTGCCGATGAACTTGAAAATATGAGTGAACGCTTTGGTCGATATCTCGATGTTGACGGCGATGGCATTCCCTATCGAACCTATCCGGGCACTCACCCAACCAAGGGCGCGTTTTTTACCCGCGGCACCTCGCGTGATGAGTACGCCGTTTATACGGAAGATGGCAGCGAGTATGTGGCCAATATGGAGCGCTTACTAAAAAAATGGGAAACCGCTAAAGACTATGTGCCAGCGCCGGAAATCATTACCGCTGGCAGTGGCAGTAAGATAGGCCTGATTCACTTTGGTACCTCGATGGCATCAACCCTTGAGGCGGTAGATCATCTTGCTGAAGAGGGAGTGATGGCTGACAGTTGCCGGGTCAAGGCCTTTCCCTTTTCCCAGTCAATAGAAGATTTTATCGACGATCATGAAACGGTTTTTGTTATCGAGCAAAACCGGGATGCACAATTGCGTAGCCTGCTGGTTAACGATTGTCATTTTGCGCCACATGAACTGATTTCTATTCTTTGCTATGACGGTATGCCGATCACTGCACGGTTTATCAGGGAACAGGTGCTGGCTCACATTAATAATGACAATGTGACGCCGCTGCGTCGCAAGAAATCGAAACAGGGTGTATTGAAATGAGTTATATAAAACCAGCTTTTCGTCACCCCGATTTACCGGTTAATGACCTCGGCTATACCAAGAAGAATTATGAAGGGGCTATTTCCACCTTGTGTGCCGGTTGCGGCCACGATTCAATCAGCGCGGCGATTGTGCAGGCGATTTTTGAGCTGTCTATTGCGCCTCACCAGGTGGCAAAATTGTCGGGAATTGGTTGTTCCTCCAAGACGCCAACGTATTTTCTCGGTGATTCACACGGTTTTAACTCCGTACACGGCCGCATGCCTTCGGTGGCCACGGGCGCCAATATGGCCAATCGAGATATGATTTATGTCGGCGTGTCGGGTGATGGTGATACCGCCTCTATCGGTATGGGGCAGTTTACCCATGCAGTTCGCCGCAATGTGAATATGATGTATGTGGTGGAGAATAATGGTTGCTATGGTTTAACCAAGGGCCAGGACTCAGCTACCTCCGATGTCGGTTCGATGAGTAAAAAAGGCGAGCCCAATCCCTTTGAAGCGATTGATCTTGTCAGTGTTGCCTTGCAGTTGGGCGCGACCTTTGTCGCACGCAGTTTTTCCGGTGATAAAGAGCAATTGATTCCGTTGATTAAAGCGGCAATATCACATCAGGGCTTTGCTTTTATCGATATTATTTCACCCTGTGTCACCTTCAATAACAATCCCGGTTCTACCAAGGGCTATGAATATGTGCGCGACCACCTTGCGGCGACGGGCACGGTTGATTTTGTACCGATGAAAGAAGAACTTACTACCAGCTACCAGTCAGGAACCGCAGAAGAAGTCACTTTACATGATGGTTCTGTAGTGCATTTGTATAAAGGGGATGAGTCGCTGGATATCCACAATCGCCGCTCCGCATTAAAGCTAATTAAAGATTATAAAGCTCAGGATAAAATTTTGACCGGGCTGTTATATATGGATGCCGACTCACAGGACTTGCATGAAACGATTGGTACCTCCAATAAACCACTGCGCTCCCTGACCGAACAGGATTTATGCCCCGGCAACAAAGTGCTACAAAATATAAATGACAGTTTGCGCTAGTCTTTAAACCCCCGGTCTAACTCACTGCTGCTCCACAGTTTGAAGCTATTGACCCGGCTTGGCCGCTGTGTGGGTCGGCAGGCCGGTCACACGTCAATTCCCGGTTTCGGCGGCTGCAGAACTCGCCCATTCATGGGCTCAGACAGGCTTCGCCGACTACCCCGAAATCGTGAATTGACTAACAGCGTGACCTGAATGGCCTGCCGACCCACACAGCGACCAAACCTGCCACCTATAGGAACTGGAAGATAAGAGAAAGACTTGTGCAGTGACGCTCCTCGAATATCCTTCTGTATATCCGCACTCAGTCTTGTGAGACCGACTGCTATAACCCTTTAAACACTGATAAAAACCACAAACTACCGAACACATCGAAGAGCGTCACCGCAAGTCTCTCCCCATTAATTTTACTCCCGCTCATAGTTAAGGTGATGGTGGCTGTCCCCTGCGGATCTTTCAGGGGATGCTTTTGCCCATGGCCGTCCGTCGGGGAATTCGGCGAAGCCTGTTCGAATCCGAATTTTTGCAGCGCAAAAATCGTTGAGTTCTGCAGCCGCCGCCGGACGGCCATGGGCAATCCCCGATCCACAGCGG
>JAUXHA010000026.1 GCA_030621845.1 Spongiibacteraceae bacterium | reverse complement strand
GCCGCATCAAGGAAATCGAAGTGACTGAGAAGAAAACCAAAGTGGTAATGGAGACGCATGTCCATGCGCTTGGGCAGGATACGCCGGCGCTGGTTTATGAACTGATGTTTGTTTTTCTGTAAAGGCCAGGGCGTTAACGCTGCCGTTTCCAGCGGCGGGAAGCTAATAGACAGTTTATCGGGCCAGTCAGCCCCTGACATTTGCGGTCATAAAGCTGGCAAAAAAAGTCATAAAACCGGTTAATTCCAACAAAAAAGCCTTAAACATAAGGTTTTTTTCACCTTTCTTGTCATAGCCGAGAGGGCGGTGGTAATATTTGCCCCCGCTATTATCCTGTCCCCGAAATAACGGGGCAAAAGTGGTAAACCTAACAGTTATTGAAAGAGGAATGATCATGCCTGAAGCCGTCATCGTCGAAGCCTTACGCACGCCAATAGCGCGTGGAAAACAAATTATTGGTGAGCTCAGTGGCCTTCATGCCGCCGAGCTGCTGGCCAAGTCCTACCAGGGTGTAGTTGAAAAGGCCGGGCTGGATTATGCAGATATCGATCAAGTGTACAGCGGTTGTGTGACCCAGGCTGGTGAGCAGTCCAACAATATTGCCCGCAATGCCTGGCTGTCGATGGGTAAGGATTATTCCGCTGGCTGTACTTCGGTTGACACCCAGTGTGGCTCAGCCCAGGCGGCTAACCACCTGGTGCAGGCGTTGATTGCCGCCGGCCAGATCAATATCGGTATTGCCGCGGGCGTAGAAGCCATGAGTCGTGTAGGTCTTGGCGCTAATGCCTACAATGGCCCGGGATTTTTTCAGACCGCAGATTGGCCATGGGACAGTACCCCCGACCAGTTTCAGGCGGTAGAGCGCATTGTGAAAAATCGCGGGCTAACACGCGCCGACGTTGATGCCTTTGCCTGCGAGTCACAGCGTCGTGCCAAGGTGGCCTGGGAAGAAGGCCGTTTTGATAGCCAGATCATTCCTGTTGAGGCGCCGGTGCTGGGTGAAGATGGTCAACCCACTGGTGAAATGCGTACGGTGACACGAGATCAGGGGCTGCGCGATACCACCGTAGAATCTCTTGCGGGCTTGAATCCCGTGGCGGAAGGGGGGGTTCATACCCCGGGTAACTCTTCACAAATTTCTGATGGCAGTGCGGCGGTGTTGTGGATGAGTGCCGATGAAGCCAAGGCTCGCGGGCTCAAGCCCCGTGCTCGTATTATTACCGGTGTGGTTGAAGGTACTGATCCGTATTACCTGCTGGACGGTCCAGTTGATGCCACGGCCAGGTTGTTTAAAAACTCTGGCATGGGTATGGGTGATATTGACCTGTTTGAGATCAACGAGGCTTTTGCTGCGGTGGTGCTGTCATGGGCGCAAGTTTACAACGCCGATATGAGCAAGGTGAATGTTAATGGCGGTGCTATTGCAATCGGTCATCCGGTGGGTTCAACCGGTGCTCGGCTCATCACTACGGCATTGCATGAGTTGGAGCGGCAGGATAAAACGACCGCGCTGATCAGTATGTGCTGCGGCGCATCGATTGGTACCGGCACTATTATTGAAAGAATTTAAACAGGCTATTTGGCAACAGTCTTTATGCATTTGTAGGAGAGAAAAATGGGTGATTTAACAGGTAAGGTAGCGATTGTAACCGGTGCGGGTCGTGGTTTGGGTCGTGGAGAAGCGATTCAATTGGCCAGACAGGGCGCTCGTGTTGTTATTAATGATATCAACTTGCCGGATGCCGAAGAAGCGGCGCAGGCAACGGTAGAAGAGATCAAGAGTTTTGGCGGTGAAGCCATTGCCGTGTTTGGTGACTGTGCCGATACTGCTGACTCCGAGCGCTTATTTAAAACCGCTTTAGATACTTACGGCGACGTTAATATTATGTTGAACAATGCCGGGTTTTGTCGTGACAAAACTATTTTTGGCATGAGTGATGAAGAGTTTGACTCAGTGATTCGTGTCCATTTGCGTGGGCATTTTGTCAATATGCGTAATGCGACTAAATACTGGCGTGAAAAAGCTAAATCCGGCGAACAGGTTTATGGCCGCTTAATCAGCACCTCTTCCGAGGCGATGATTTTCGGTAGTGCTGGCCAGCCTAATTACGCTGCTGCCAAGGCCGGCATTACTACTATGACCATGGGCGCGGCGCAGTTGATGATCAAATACGGGGTTACCTGCAATGTAATTATGCCGCGCGCTCGTACCGCGATGACCGATCAGGGGCCTACGGCGGCGATGTTTGCTGCGCCCGACGACGGCTTTGATGCGTTCAATCCGGAGAATGTTGCACCGCTGGTAGGCTATCTGGCTTCCCCTGAAGCGGGCCATATTGCTGGTGAAGTGTTTGTGGTCTGGGGTGGTCGCGTCAATATTGTTCAGCGTCCGACCCTGGATGTGTTTTATGACAATCCCAAGAGTGGCAAGTGGGAAGTGGATGGTCTGCATACCGCCATGGCCGATTATTTTAATGCTGATCATACCCCGGTACTGGATGGTTACTCGGTTCCCCCCCAGTAATTCGGGAGGTTTATTGATGAAGGCCCGCCGTAATACGCGGGCTTTTTTTTGTGCGCTATTCGGCCAACAAGACCTCAAACGTTATAACGAGCGGGTCCTGTTGCTTGCTTAAGAGCTGTATGCAGGCTGGATCTGCTGTAATGGTACTTTTAACTGTTTTTTTGGCACCAAAAACAGTGTTTGTCCATCAAATGGTAATATTCAGATCTTTACATATCACCTGACATGCATGTAGTCTATAGACCATCCGTACCTGTTAACTTACCCCGGTCAGTAGTGTAGACCGATTGGAGATGCTGTTGTGAGTGAATGCCCCTTTGCCAATTTTAAAAATTTAATTGATCCCGATACCTATAAAGAGGGTATGCCCTATGACGAATTGAAGCGTATTCGTGACGATGGCCCGGTACATTGGATGGAAGATAAGACTCGGGACGTGCCTTACTGGTTGGTGACCGGGCGTGAAGAGATAGATTTTGTTTCCAAAAACCCGAAGATTTTTTCCAGCGAAGAAGGCACGGCCCTGGCCGACGAATGGAGTGACGAAGACAAGCAGGATATTCATCGTCATATGACCATTAACATGGATCCACCGCGTCAGCTAAAGTCACGGCGGATTGTGCGGGCCACTTTTACTCCGGCTGCAGTTGATTCCTATGAGGCCAGTTTTCGGGCTCATGCGAAGAATATTATCGATGCGGTAGCCAGTCGTGGCGAATGTGAATTTGTTGAGGAAGTCGCGGCGGAGCTACCATTGCTGGCGATTCTTGAGCTCTGTGGCATACCACCTGAAGATCGCAAAGACTTCTTCGGCTGGACTAATGCGATGATGTTTAATGAAGATCCGGAAATGGCGGCAACCGAGGAGGATGCACAACTAGCGTCATTGCAGGTTATTGAATACGCAATGAACCTTGCTGAAAAACACAAGACTGACCCACAGGATAATATTATTGGCGCCCTGATCAATGGTAAGGGTAAAGAAGATGGCATGAGCACCGATGAGTTTTGCTGGTTCTTCCTGATGCTGATTGCGGCGGGTAATGAATCGACTCGTACGGTAACAAGCCATGGTATGCGCTTATTAATGGAGCATCCGGATCAGTTGCAATACCTGGTTGATAACCCCGATAAAATTCCCAATGCCTGTGAAGAAATGCTGCGCTATAACACCGCATTTATTTTAATGCGTCGCCAGGTGATGGAGGATATTGAGGTGGCGGGTTGCCAGATGAAGAAAGGCGACAAGCTTATTATGCATTACCACACAGTTAACCACGATGAGAAAATCTTTGGTGATGACGCCATGGAGTTCGATGTAAAGCGTGCAGAGCGCATGCCTGATCTTTACAATCAGCACCGGGCTTTCGGTATCGGTCAACACTTCTGCCTCGGCACTCATTTGGCGCGTCTGGAAATGCGGATAATGTTTGAAGAAATGATTCCTCGATTGCGTAATCCCAAGTTTGCTGGCGAGGTGGCTTATACCCGATCTAAATTAGTGAATGGTATTAAGCGTATGCCGATAACCTTTGACCCTGAAGTAAAATCAGCAGCGGCATAACACGCGCTAGAGTAAAAAGGCCGGCTTTAAATGCCGGCTTTTTTTATCAAATTAGTTATCAATGCGTCATTTTTTCGTTGTTTTAATCCGTTGACATTTATTCTGGAATGGATATTATCGGGGCAGCTAGAAAGTACGGCCAATATTTATGTTCTACTTGTAAGACGTTCCATATGCAGTGCCTCGTCCTTCTGTTCCTCATAAGTAATACCATCACTTCTCAGCTAAACCGCCTTCGGGCAATAATTACTGATGATTAAATAGGAAAATATTATGTCTACTGTGACTGGAACGGTTAAGTGGTTCAACGATAGCAAGGGTTTTGGTTTTATCGAGCAGGAAAACGGTGCCGATGTTTTTGTTCACTTCAGTGCTATAGGTGGCGATGGTTTCAAAACCCTGGTAGAAGGCCAGAAGGTTGAGTTTACTGTTACCCAGGGTCAAAAAGGCCCGCAAGCTGAAAACGTTGTAGCTGCTTAGAATTTCTTTTTAGAAGAATATCGAAAAGGCCAGACCGAAAGGTCTGGCCTTTTTTTGAAAAAATAACAGGAAAGCTGATGAAATATAATTTTGATGCGGAGCTTGCTGATATTGTGCCAATGTTACCCGGCGGTCTACTTGACGACCCTGTTGCAGCACGCGCCAATATTATTAATATGCTATCGACCTTTAATGCTGAAGTCGATACCAGTGCCCTGGATATTCACGAACAGGATATTTCCGGGCGGCGGGGCGAACCTGCAGTAAGAGTGCGTATTTATTCCCCGAAAAATAAATCGGGCACCACCGCCGCGTTGTTGTTTATTCATGGTGGCGGTTTTGTTGTTGGCAATATGGACACTGAACATTCCGCCTCGGTGGCTATTGCTCGGGAGCTTGGCGTGGTGGTGGTGTCAGTTGATTATCGCCTGGCACCAGAGGCGCCTTTTCCGGCAGGTTTGAATGATTGTTATGCAGCGTTGAGCTGGATGCATGACAGCCTTGAAACGCTGGACATTGACGGCGACCGTATTGGTATTTACGGACAAAGTGCTGGTGGTGGCTTGGCGGCCGCCCTGGCATTGATGGCAAGGGACAACAATGGACCATCGATTTGTTTCCAGTATCTTGGCATGCCCGAACTGGACGACCGTCTGGAAACGGTCAGTATGAAAACTTTTGTTGATACGCCAATGTGGCATCGGCCTAACGCCGAATTAAGTTGGCAGTATTATCTCGGCGACAGTTACCAGTCTGGTGCCGATAATGTACCTGTCTATGCGGCTCCCGCGCGGGTAAGTGATGCCAGTGGGTTGCCCCCGGCCTATGTGACGGCGATGGAATTCGATCCCCTGCGCGATGAAGGTGTGCTTTATGCGCTCAAATTAATGCAGGCGGGGGTGTCGGTTGAGTTGCACACTTTCCCGGGTACTTTTCACGGCTCTTCCATGATGGCGCATGCCCGGGTGAGTCAGAGACAGCAAGAGGAAATGCTGGAGGTGCTTCAAAAGGGTTTGAAAGTAGCTGCTGTGAATGAAGGGCAGGCCTGACCTGGGCTGATTGAATTAAACGGCATTGCCCCGGTATTTTTATTTTGCCTTTTAAGCAGGAGCAGTCTTTAATCAATTAACAGGGTTGGAATTTCTTAATAATAACGGCGGGGAAATACTATGAAAAAGTATGTTGCGGAGACCTTTGGTACCTTTTGGCTGGTGCTGGGTGGTTGCGGTAGTGCGGTGTTGGCCGCGGCATTTCCCGATGTGGGTATTGGTCTACTGGGTGTTTCACTGGCTTTTGGCTTGACGGTATTAACCATGGCGTTTGCCATTGGCCATATCTCTGGCTGTCACCTGAACCCAGCGGTTTCCGTTGGGCTCTGGGCAGGTGGACGCTTTCCCGCCAATGAATTGCTGCCTTATATTGCTGCGCAAGTCGTGGGCGGGGTGATTGCTGGCGGGGTACTTTTACTTATTGCCAGTGGCCAGGCCGGCTTTGATGTGTCAGCTGGTTTCGCTTCCAATGGCTATGGTGAGCACTCCCCGGGGGGCTATACCCTGGTCGCGGCGCTGGTTTGCGAAGTGGTGATGACGATGATGTTTCTGCTGGTGATTATGGGCGCTACAGATGAGCGCGCGCCCAAGGGCTTGGCGCCAGTGGCCATCGGTCTTTGCCTTACCCTTATTCACCTGATCAGTATTCCGGTTACCAATACGTCGGTGAATCCTGCGCGCAGTACCGGTGTGGCGGTATTTGTTGGTGACTGGGCGGTGGGGCAATTATGGTTGTTCTGGCTGGCACCGATTGTTGGTGCAGTGATTGGTGCGGTAATTTATCGTTATATTGGTGCCGATGAAGACTAGCAGGCAGTTTACGGTATAAGGAAAAAGGCAGTACTCTTGTAGAGCGCTGCCTTTTTTATCGGGTATAAATCACCTGTTTAAGTCATAACGGTAATCAAACTTAAGGGCTAATCGGAGTTCAAGTGATAATAACGTTCTTCATCAATAGTATAATTGTTGCGCTGGTTGTGGTTATTCATTATGAGTTTTTATTTCGCCTGACAATGCTGATGCCGCGAATCAATATCAAGCACCGTTTCAGGATCATTATGGGGGTGATCGGTGCGCTGATGGCTCATGCGGTTGAAGTCTGGATTTTTGCCATAGCCTATTATTTTATGAATCGCACCGATGGCTGGGGGCACTTGGAAGGGAGCTTTAATGGCAGCTTGATGGACTGCGCGTATTACTCATTTACCACCTTTACTACGCTGGGGTTCGGCGATATTCAGCCGGTGGGTGACATCAGGTATTTAACCGGTATTGAATCACTGACCGGCCTGGTGTTGATTACCTGGACAGCGTCTTTTCTCTTTCTGGAAATGCAGCGTTACTGGGATTCCAACTAATCAGCTAGCAGAATAGCCTGTGCCGTCGCCTTCGGGTTTAGCTTCGGGGTTTCAGTAAATCCTCCCAGAGTTTGTCGATCTGAAGACGAAATTGTTCAAAGTCACGCTCCTCGGCACCTGCCAGGCTCATAAGTATTTTGCGAAATACGGCCCACCCCAGGCCCAGTGCAAAACCACTGCCCAATAGCACAGAGGCATCGACGCCGTTGTAAATAGAGTTGTTGTCCTGGCTTTTTTTCAATTGCGACAAGGTGGCGGCGATGTATGGGCTGGGAATACTGCGTAATATCCAGTCTTCACCTTCCAGTGCGGCGAAGGTCATTAATCGCCATAGTTGTTCATCTTGCATCACCGCACGGATTGAGGTCTCAAGCATTTGTTCACCATCGACGGTGTCGCTTTTGTCAAAGGTGCCCAATCGATTGAAGCGCTCTTCAAAAACGGCTTTGATCAATTCGTCTTTGCTGCCGAAATAGCGAAATAATAATGAGTGATTTACGCCGGCTTCTTCGGCAAGGTGACGGACCGAAACATTATTCATGCCCCGTTCGGAGAACAATTTAATGCCCGCCTCAATTAAAGCGCGCTGGACTTGATCCCTGCCTCGGGGTGGTTTTTCAGTAATCTCCATAAGCTTATTCTTTGATTCTTTTGGGTTGCCACTCGGGAACCAGTTGGTGCTTCAGGCAGTGCCTTTGAGCCGCTATTGTTTGGCCGTTCAAGGCGGCTGCGTCCGGCGATGTCGCCAGCCAGGCAACAACGGCTGCGGGGACAGTCGGTGGGGCGCCGCCGAATTTTTCGGCATAGTCCTCGACCATGCCTTTCTTCTTCATGATTTCGGTAATCACAAAGCCGGGTTCAACATTAAAAAATTGCAGGGCCGTATCGGCGTGTTCGACCTTGAGTACGCCGACCATACGCATAAAGGCCGCTTTGGATGCGGCGTAGGCCCAGCCCCAACCTCCCTCGCTGGCTCGCGCGGGGGGATCCATGGTGCCTGAACCTGAGACCATATTGATGATAGTGCCGCTGCCCCGTTCACGCATATGCTGCAGGCATTTTTGTACCAGTAATAATTGCGAAAAAATATTGCCCTGGAAAATGTTTTGCATCATTTCGGGTGTTAACGCCAGTACTTCCTTCATTACACCCGGCCCCTGGTAGATGCCGTTATTGAACAGCAGGTCGATATGTCCCCACTGTGCTATCGCCTGCTCAAAGGCTTTTTCTATAGAGGCGGGGTCTAACAGATCCAGCCTGATAGGCAGTGCCTGTTGGCCCAGTGCGGCCACCTCCCGGGCTGTTGTCATTAAGCTGCCAGCCATGGGGCTGGTGTCGGATTGGTCGGCGCCGCGCTCATGCTGCTCGCCCTCCTCCATGGTGCGGGCGGTGATAACAATATCAAAGCCCTTGCGCGCCAATGCCAGTGCGGCCTGTTTGCCGATGCCACGACTGGCGCCGGTGATAAAAGCAATTTTCCTGGACATTATCATTCCTCACGTGGGGGTTGAGACTTATTAAACAGGCCTGCAGGCAAATGTAACCAATTGGTTGCAATGGTGCAATAGCTGATGCAAACTGGCCGCTATTCGATGGTGGGTGCTATGTCCGTGGATAGCTATTTGCCGTCGCGGAGAGCCAGAGCTTGGGCATGCCGATGGTCAGGGCAACATAACGATTGAGGGATTATTTTATGTTTAAAGTTTACGCAACGACCCCCGAAACCATGAGCCCTGGTGAAATTGCTGCCCACGCGCAGCGTGCTGAGGCCATGGGCTACGATGGCTTAAATGTACCCGATGCCTTGCATGATGGGTTTCTGTTGTCGGCGATGGCGCTGAATGCAACGGAAAAAATAAAGGTCGGTACCGGTGTGCTGGTTGCCTTTCCACGCAGTCCGATGATGGTGGCCATTGCCGCCTGGGATTTACAGCGTATGTCGGGAGGACGTTTCGAGTTGGGTCTGGGCACCCAGGTAAAAGGCAATATTGAAAAACGCTACAGTACCCCATGGACTGCGCCAGTACCGAGAATGCGTGAGTATATCGGCTCCTTACGGGCTATTTTTGACAGTTTTCAAAATGGTGTGCGGCTCAATTATATTGGGGAGAACTATCAGTTCACTAAATTACAGCCCTTTTTTAATCCGGGTCCTATTGAGCACCCTGAGCTGCCGATTTTTATGGGCGCAGTCGGCCCCTTGATGACGGCGCTGGCGGGCGAGGTGTCGGACGGTATGATTACCCATCCGACCAACACGCCGCCACGTTATATTCGTGAGGTGGCTTTGCCCCGATTGGAAAAAGGTGCGCGCAGGGCGGGGCGAAGCATCGATGAGGTGAACTTAATTCTGGGCGCTTTGGTGGCAACTGGAAAGGATAAGCAGACACTCATGGCAGAGCGAGAGAAGCAGCGTCAGCTTTTGGGGTTTCTCTATTCCACGCCGTCTTACTGGCCGAGTCTGGAATTGTTTGCCTGGCAGGATAAGGGTGAGCAACTACTGCAAATGACCCGTGAGGGAAATTGGCAGGACATGGTTAAGGTTATTGACGATGAAATGCTCGATCAGTTTGTACCCAGCGGCAGCTACGATGTAATTGCCGATGTAATGAAAGAGCGTTATCAGGGTTTGTCGACGATGATCAATTTCCCCCTGCCTGATGACCCGAGTGATGATGTGGCGGCGGCAAAGGCCATCGCTGCTTTGCAAGGGCGATAGCATGCTATTTGCGTTGTGCGGATTGCCAGCATCTACCAGGGTAGATTTACAGGGGTGTAATGAATAAATCGCTGTCAATATTGATTGAGGATAATAAGCTTGTGCGCCTTGAGGAACTGTTATTTAAAGGCGATCCCAGGCGTGATTCAGTTGACCATGTCTATGGCGGCTTGGTGATGTCGCAGGCAGTGAGCGCCGCCCAGCAATCTGTTGAGCAGTGTTTTATTCTACATTCGGTGCATGCTTATTTTTTAAGGCCGGGTGATGCCAACTTGCCGATAATTTATCAAGTTGAGCTAGTGCGCGATGGACGTAGTTTTGTTTCTCGAAAAATAGTGGCTAAACAAAATGGCCAGGTAATCTTTGATTGTGCGATGTCTTTTCAGCGGGAAGAACAGGGCTTGAGTCATCAGGCCAGCATGCCAGCGGTACCGCCGCCTGAATCCCTGGCCTCAGATAAGGAACTATTTGAAGTGTTGCGCCCTGGCAACGCCTACGGATGGCCAATAGAATTTCGACAAGCCGATCCCATGAGTTTTCGTGATCCACAGCCTAAAGAGCCCAGGGCTTTGATCTGGTTTAAGACCGCCGATCGCATTGCGGATGATGTGAATCTACACCAGCAACTGCTGGCTTATGCTTCCGATAACCCGATCTTGATGACGGCCTTGCGTCCCCATGGCCTGATTCCTTTTAGTCCCGGTTTAAAGACGGCGACGATTAACCACAGCTTATGGTTTCACCGCTCCTTTCGTGTTGATGAGTGGCTGCTCTATGATATTGAGAGTGATTTTGTTGGCGGGGGCCGGGGCTTTAGTCGCGGAAAAATATTTAACCAACAGGGTGAATTGGTGGCGTCGGCTGCCCAGGAGGGGCTGACGAGGGTGAGAAATGGATAGTATAATCTGGCGCGTTGTGGTGGTTTAACGCTGAGCTTGGCCGGAAGTTCACTGCCTGAGTAATAATGATTATTAGTGTGTTTGATAATTTGATAGACTGCAAATTATTAAATAATAAATAGTGGGGCAGGGTATTTGAAACACAGCTTCGTCAAAACTGTTGTGCTGGTGTTGATTGCTGGTAGCCAGTGGGGGTTTGCGAATGATCGTAGCAAGGTGCTCGAGGAAGTCATTGTCACCGCGCAGCACAGAAGTGAATCGGCTCAGTCTACGCCTATTTCCCTTTTTACTATGGATGCCGAGCAATTGGAAAAGCAGCGGGTCAATGGCATTGCCAATCTCAATGCACTGGTGCCGAATCTCGCTATTGATACCTTTCCTGCCAATAACCAGACTTTGCGATTATTTATTCGTGGTGTGGGCCTTACCGATACGCAGATCACCCAGGACGCGGCGGTAGGCGTGTACCTTGATGGCGTATATATCGCTCGTTCAACCGGGCTCGCTTTTGATGTCGCTGACCTGGCGCGAATAGAAGTATTACGCGGTCCTCAGGGTGCCTTATACGGACGTAATACCACCGGTGGGGCGATCAAATTGATCACTAAAAAGGCGAATGTCGATGATTTTACTTTCGACCAGACCTTAAGTGCCGGCAACCAGAATCTGTTCAGTAGTAAAACTTCGGTGAATATCCCTTTTGCGGATAACTATGCGGCCAAATTGGCTTATTTTTATGAAGATGTAGATGGCTTTGTCGATAACACGGGGCCCGGCGGTGATTTTGGTGACCGCAAATCAAAGGGTTTTCGGCTGGATTTCCGTGCCCGCCTGACGGAAGACCTGACCCTGGACTTCGCCTATGATAAATCCACCATAAAATATTATAACTATACCGCGCAGGCCGTTACTCCCAGGGAGGCAGGTGAGGGTGGGCTGATTGGTATTATCGGCGCGACTGTTAGCCAGTATATTGATTATGGCAGTAACAAGTTCAGTAAGTTGGCCACCTCGGTGCCGCTATTGCCAACGGATACGGATATTGATGGTTATTCGCTAAACGCAGAGTGGCAGCTTAATGAGAAGACAACTTTTCGCTCCATTACCGCCTGGCGAGAGCTTGATGATAAAAGTTATGTTGATTTCGCCAGTGGTTCCTCGGAGGAATTTCGGGTCGATTTTAATAGCTACGTTTTGTATGAAGATAATCCCCTGGTACTTCCGGCGGTGAGGCCGGATCTGAATCAAGAACAGTTTTCACAGGAATTTCAATTGCTAGGCCAGTTGAACGACTCGGTGGATTATCTGTTCGGCCTGTATTATTTCTGGGAAGAGGCGACGGAGGACAGCTTTCCTTTGCATCATATTTTCAGCGCCTCGCTTGGTCAGTCGACACTAATTAATGTGATGGGGGAGAAGAACGAAATTAAAAATTCCGCGCTGGCTTTTTTTGGCCAATTCACCTGGACGCCGGATATTATCGATGAGCGCTTACATTTTACCGTTGGCTGGCGCCATTCAGAAGATACCCGGAAAGTTAAACGTGATGTATTTGATGAAGTTATTGTCGATAACGGTGTCAATCCCGGCGGCCCTCCCCCCGGGTTAAGCTTTTCAGCAAAAGGGGATAAGGATTTTAACGATGATTCTTTTTCTTTTGTTACTGAATACGACTGGACTGATAATTTTCATGCCTATGGTAAATTCAGTGAGGCCTATAAAAGTGGTGGTTTTAATATCAGGGATCCCGACCCGGTTGAATTTTCTAATGGCTTTGATGAAGAAAAACTTCGTTCAGTAGAAATGGGTTTTAAAGGTGAGCTGCTGGATAATATGCTGAGAATTAATGGCGCTGTTTTTTATTCAAGGTTTGATGACTACCAATTCAATTTCCAGATTCCTGGTACCATTCAAGGTTCCCGGGTTTTTAACATTGATGAGGGTGAAATTTCCGGCTTTGAAATGGAGTTAGTGGTGAAGCCGGCGGCGGGTTTGTATTTGCAGCTAAGCTATGCCTATCTTGATGCTGACCTTGATGATGTGGTTAATCCGGTTAGCGGTGACAAGGAATCATTTACTTTTGCCCAGGCGCCGGATCACACCTATAGCTTCGTATTAGATTACAGCTGGCCGCCGACAGCGTATGGCCGGGTGAACGCCAATGTCAGTTATAACTTTGTCGATGATCGCGAGCCGGAAAATGAGAACTTGCATCGCAATTCCTATGACCTGATTAATGGTCGGCTGGCATTGTCTGATATTGAGGTCTTGAATGGGCAGTGGGAAGTGGCGGCCTGGGTTAAAAATCTGGCGGACAATAATTATGTATCCTTTGCCCTCGACAACTTACCCCAGGCGAGCAGGGCGGTGATGTGGGGTGATGGGCGCACATACGGCCTGGATGTTACTTACCGATATTTTTGATGCTAGCCCTTGCGCGGGAATAACAAAAAAACAGCGGCTGTGGCACTGCCACTTAAAACGGTGCCGGCCCTGGGAATCGCTCGCGCAATTGTGGCTTGAGTAATTTTCCGGAAGCATTACGTGGTAAAGAGTCTACAAATTCATACAGCTGTGGCACTTTGTACGCAGCGAGATTTTCCCTGCAGAAGGCTTTCAGGGAGTCAGCTGTTGGCTTTGTGCCCGCAGCGGCGACAACAATAGCCAGTGGTGTTTCGCCCCATTTTTCCGAGGGAACACCGATGACAGCAACTTCCTGAATGTCGGGGTGGGCTGTCATTACATTTTCCAGTTCAGCGGGATAGATGTTTTCGCCGCCGGAAATTACCATGTCTTTTTTCCTGTCGCAGATGCTAATAAAGCCATCGACATCGACGGTACAAAGATCACTGGTATAAAGCCAGCCATCTTTTAATGCTTCTGCTGTGGCTTCAGGTTTGTTCCAGTAACCCAGCATCATATGGCGGCCGGCCATAATTAATTCGCCCACTTCGCCGCTGCCGGCTTTGACTTCCTCGCCCTTGTCATTGACGACTTTGGCTTCTGTGTGCATTTGTGGTTTGCCGCAGGAACCCACTTTGGCTTCGGCATCCTGGGGCAGCAATATCGTGCCGGGTCCACAGGACTCTGTTAGTCCATAGGCCTGGTAAATGGCGATGCCAATGTCCTCGTATTGCTTTAACAGGGAGACTGGCACGGGTGCTGCGCCAGTAGCAATCCAGCGGATACTGGAAATATCATGTTGTTCTCTTTCGGGTGCCATCAACATAAACTGTAGCAGTGCTGGCACCGACATGGTGATGGTCACGCGTTCCTGCTCAATGGCTTTAAACATAACGCCCATGTCGATATCACGCATGATGATGCCGGTGGCACCGCGGTGTACCAATTGTGAAACAGGCACCAGACAGCCGACATGGAACATCGGCATGGGTAGCAGAAACCTGTCACCGTCGCGCATATCGGAGGTGGTCATACTGGTTAGCTCAGCCCACAGCATGCAGCGATGACTGTGCATAACGCCCTTGGGGTGGCCGGTAGTGCCTGAGGTATACATGAGAAAGAGCAGGTCATCGTCGCCAGCGCCGATGGCGGGCTCGTCGTTGCTGGCCGCTGCTGTATTGCTGTTGTAATCCTGGCTAAATGCTGCCGCACTGCTGTCATTACTATTGGCAACACGCAACCACTGGCGGATGTTGGTATTGGCTGTGTTGGCGAGCTCGCCGACAACCGTATCAAAGTCGTCATCGTAGATCAGTGTTTGTGCGCCTGAGTCATTGAGGATATAAGTGATTTCATTGGCGACCAGACGCCAGTTGACGGGCACCATGACGGCGCCAATTTTCGCGATAGCATAATAACTTTCAATAAATTCAATGCCGTTTTTCAACAGCGTGGCAACCCGGTCGCCGGGTTTGATGCCCAGTGATAACAAGCTGTTGGCGGTGCGGTTGGCACCTTGGTTGAGCTCGGAAAAAGTAAATCGACGCTGTTTCTCTACCTCGACAAAAGCTTCGACATTGGCGCTGATATCAGCACGCTTTTTCAGGAGTAAGCCAATATTGTCTTTCATGATATGTGCCTGCTATTGCTAATAGCTGCCAGTAAAGTCAGCTTGTTGTACGATTAAACCAGCACGATAGCGCGATAATTCAATCGATCAATTTCAGTTACCGTGCAGCACTTAAGCGTTAAACTTGCAGCGCTGCAGTGCCCAATTTGTCATCACTGGCCAGTAATGCACCCAGCTTGGTAATTTGTACACTGCGTCCGCCGATCATCAAGCCAATATGTTTGGCCCACAGGAAGAAACGGTGGATGGGGAATTCTACATCGGCACCCATTCCACCGTGCAGGTGTTGTGTGCGATAGACAATACGATGGCCGGCATCAGCGGCGAACCACTTGGCTACACGTACTTCAGCGCGCGCATCATCTCCGGCACTGATCTTGTACAGCGCCAACCAGTAAACCGAGCGCATCGCCTCAACATCAATATAGGTATCGGCTGCTTGCATGGCAACGGCCTGAAAGGTGCCTATGGCTACACCAAACTGTTTACGTTCACAGGTAAATTCAGCGGTGCGCTTCAGCGCTTCTTCGGTGACGCCAAGTTGTAGCGCACAAAGAGCCAGTTCGGCGCGTTGCTCCAGCCAGGCGAGAACGTGCTCGCCATCGCCGGGCTGACCCAATACCGCGTCGGCATTGACGCTGACATTGTCCAGCCTCAAGGTAGCTTCATTATTGCCCAGTGAGCTCCGCTGGGCTTCAAGGCTAACGCCAGCGCTGTCGCAATCAATAATAAACACGGTCTTTTTACCTTCGGCATCACTGGCAGGTACCAGGATGGCATTGGCGGTGGCTCCGTCAGGTACGCAGTCGAGTTGGCCGTTGAGGGTAAAGCTGTCACCGCCGTGTTTGCTGATAATTTCACCGGCAACGGCATCGCTCATACCCAGTTCGGCAATGGCTGCACTGAGTTTGAGCGCGCCGGAGGCAAGCGGTGCCAGATATTTTTGTTTCTGTGCATCAGTGCCAAATTCTGTGATCGGCAGTACACCCAAAACCAGGCTGGAATAAAGCGGGATGGGAGCAACCCGGCGTCCCTGTTCTTCCAGCATCATGCATAGTTCGACCAGGCCCAGGCCGGTACCACCAAAGTCGTCGGGGATGGTAATGCCCAGTAAACCCTGTTCGGCCAGGGTGGTCCACAATGCGTCATCATAATCATCGTCGTTGCGATCAAATGCCAGCATAAATTCATCGGTGGCACGGTCAGAGAAAATTTGCTGAGCCAGGTCGCGGATGGCCGTTTGGTCTTCGTTAAATGTAAAATCCATTGTATTGACCTCTAAAGTTTTTGCTTGGCGCTATGTAGTAGCGAATGTTTATTGCTGGTGTTGGTTAACGGTGCCGGGGCATCCCCAGTCCGAAGTTGGCAACAATGCCTCGCTGTAGTTCGTTGATGCCACCACCAAAGGTGTTGATTTGGCAGCGACGGTATTCGTGTTCCAGATCACCAAACAGTACGGCAGCCGATGAGCCAGCGCGGAGCAGGGTGTTGGGCCCCAGGCATTCCATCAACAGACGGCAGACTTCGATTAAGCCCTCAGTGGAATAAACTTTTAGCGCCGAGGCCAGGGCGGGGTTCATATTGCCCTTGTCCAGATCCCAGGCCATGCGGGCATTCATCACGCGCATGGCTTCCAGGCGGCACAATACTTCCGCCAATTGTGTTTGGATGCGCGACTCATCAATAGGGCGCAGTCCTTTGTTGCCGGCGGTGCGAGACCACTTCAGGGTACGATCATACAGTTTCCAGCCCTGAATACCCCAGGCGGCCAGGCCGACGCGTTCGTGATTGAGCTGGGACATGATCAAACCCCAGCCCTTGTCGACTTCGCCAATGATCATCGACTTGTGCACGCGCACGTTTTCGTAATAGCTCATATTAGTGCGCACGCCGCCGACGGTATGGATGGGGGCAAAGCTAAAGCCGGGGTCCTTGGTGTCGACCACCAGCATGGTAATGCCTTTATGGCGTGCGTCGGCAGTGGTGCGGGTGGCCAGCCAGATATAGTCAGCACCTTCGGCGCCGGAGGTAAATACCTTGGTGCCATTGATCAGGTAGTAGTCTTCATCATCGGGATCGATGGTGGCGGTGGTGCTGAGTGCTGCCAGATCGGTACCGGCATTGGGTTCGGAATAGCCGATGGCAAAGTGTAGTTCGCCCGCGGCAATGCCGGGCAGGAAGCGTTGTTTCATCTCTTCTGAGCCCGATGCCATCAGTGCGGGGCCAACGGTGTTCAAGGTCACAAAAGGAATGGGCGCGCCCGCTAGCAGGGCCTCTTCGAAAAACATCAGTTGCTCGGTGTCGGTGGCACCCTGGCCGCCGTACTCCTTGGGCCAACCGATAGCCAGCCATCCATCTTTGCCCATTTGGCGGATTAGGCCTTTATACAGTTCACCGCTCTCGGCATCGCGAATCTGGTCGCTGATTTCCGGGGTGATGAGTTGGGCAAAGTATTCGCGGAGCTTCTTGCGCAGGGCTTTCTGCTCTTCGGTGTAGTCGATAATCATATCGGCACCTTCTCTGGTGATAGGTTAAATGGCTTGGCTGCTTGATGAAAATACGCATTGCACCCAAAAGTGGGATCATATAATATTGAATTTGATTTCAATTTCAAGAAATAAATGACTCGCCGTGCACATTTTGCACCTTTGCCGGTGATTTGCCGAGTAAAATCGTGTTGGCACCAGCAACGGGGTGAGTTTACAGATAGGTTATTTATGGTGGCAGCGGCATCTAATCAGGGCGGAGCGAAAAGTGTCAAGGGCGAAAAGGCCAGGGCCAAGCTCAAGTCGGCGGCGTTGGTGGTGATGGAGCAACTGGGCTATCACAAGATGCGCATCGTCGATGTTACCCGTGAAGCAGGTGTCGCCTCCGGGCTTTTTTACCATTATTTCAAAGACTTGAAAACATTGACGCTGGAGGTATTGGGGGATTTTATCGCCCATTCCCTGAATATAGAGGATATTGAGCGGGATGTGCCCAAGGGAGATTGGTATGAGCGCATTCTTGCTCATAACACGCTGGTCGTGCAGGCTTATGCTGAACGTCCGGGTATTATGCGCAGTATTTTACAGTTGGCTGATGAGGACAATGGCTTCTCCGAATTACTGCGGGCGAACTTTATCAAGCAGTTGGGTTGGTTAACCTCAGTGATGCCGAAGTTGTTCCCCGCTGCTGGTTTCAGTGAGCAGCAGGCGATGTTAGTGGCTTATACCCTGGCGGGAGCGGGTGAGACGGTGTTGCGGGATTATTATGTCAATCGAGAGTCGGCGATTGTTAGTGGGTCATTGGCCGTTGAGGAGATGGCTGAATTGATCACAGTGATTTATTATCGGGGCCTGTTTTTGGAAAATCCACCGGCGGCCAAGTTGCGTTATACCAAAAAGCTCCAGCATATGAGAATGGTAGAGGCGAGCCAGGAAAGGGATTAGGGATGACAGCATCAACTAATGGTCTAAATTTTGTCGAATATTTTTTTATTAAGTAAACATGGGAAATCACAATGACTCCTGAAGAAACCAAGGCGTTTGAAGAAAAAATTCACGCTTTTGTCGGCCGTGAAAATGGGCCGCCAAAACGTGGTAATGATGATGTTAACGAGGCCATGATTCGTCATTGGGCCGAGGTGATGGGCGATGAGCTCGGCACCTATACCGATGCGGAGTATGCCGCTGGAACCGGCAAGGGTGGTTTAATTGCCCCGCCGGCTATGTTGCAGGCCTGGAGTATGGAGGGGTATCCGATGGCGGAGAATCCTGCCCAGGATATCCAGCGTCAGTTGCACAATGTATTTGATGCGCATGGCTTTACCGGAGTGTTGGGGACTAACACCTCCACTGAATTTTTTCGTGACCTCAAGCCCGGTGACCAGGTTACGGCGCATTGTATTATCGATACCATCTCCGAGCAGAAGGCGACGGGACGGGGTATCGGTTATTTTATTGAAACGCTGACCACCTATACCGACCAGAATGGTGAAGAGGTGGGTAAACAGGTTTTTCGTGTGTTGAAATTTATTCCGGCTGACAGTAATGATGCCGCTGATTCCAGTACTGAAGATGATTCTCCCTCGGTGCCCACGCGCATTACTTCCCCTCGTGGCCACGATAATAGCTGGTGGTGGAAGGCCTGTGATGAGGGCAAGATCCTCATTCAGCGCTGTACATCTTGCCAGACGCTGCGACATCCGCCGCGGCCAATGTGTGGTGAGTGCCAATCGATTGAGTGGGACTCAATCGAATCAACACTGGATGGTGAAGTATATAGCTTTACCACTTTGCATTATCCGAAAATCCCTGGCTACCAATACCCGAATACAGTGGGTGTTATTCAGTTGTCCGAGGGTACGCGACTGGTGGCTAACATTGTCGATATCGATTATGAAACGATAAAAATCGGTATGAAGGTGAAGGGTTCTGTTGAACAGGTAGATGAAAAGACCATGCTGCCAGTGTTTCGGCCGGAATAAGGAAGGGGTATAAAATGATTACAGAAACAATATCTTTTGCAAGCGTCAACGTCGGTGACAAATTGCCGGGTAAGGAAGTTCCAATCACTTCGGCTTTGATTGTTGGTGGTGCGCTCGCTTCCAGGGATTTCACCTCCGTTCATCATGACAAGAAAGTAGCCCAGGCCAATGGCCTGCCAGATGTTTTTATGAACATCCTTACCAGCAATGGTTTGATGGGAAGTTACGTGACTAACTGGACGGGGCCCGATGCCACCGTGAAAAAAATAGCCCTGAAATTGGGTGCGCCCAACTTACCAGGTTTTGTGATGACCCTGGTTGGCGAAATTAAGGCGAAGGACGATAGTACGGGTATCGTTGATATCGAAGTGATCGGTGAAAATAACGTATGGGGCATGCATATGGCAGGTACCGTACAAGTCCAGTTGCCGCAATAAGGAGCGAATATAATGGTTAAAGATAAAGCTGCAATTGTCGGTATTGGCAATACTGAATTTTCAAAAAACTCTGGCCGCTCCGAGCTGCAACTCACTTGTGAAGCGGTTCGTGCCGCGCTCGATGATGCTGGCCTGAAACCCTCTGATGTCGATGGTATGACAACGTTCACCATGGATTCTACCGATGAAATCGAGTTGGCCAGGGCGGTGGGTATTGGTGATATTACTTTTTACTCCCGCGTACCCCATGGTGGCGGGGCGGCGACGGGCCTGATTCACCAGGCGGTGATGGCGATTGCCTCGGGTATGTGTGAAACCGTAGTTTGCTATCGAGGTTTAAACGGTCGATCCGGGCATCGTTTCTCTGAAGGTGTATCCGGTAATATTATCACCGCTGACGCTATGCACTGGGGCTGGTATATGCCCTCTGGCCTGATGACGCCGGCTTCCTGGGTTGCCATGTATACCCAGCGTTATATGCATCTTGCTGGTGAGGATAAAGTGAAGGAGGCGCTGTTCGAAGTGGCGTATACGACCCGTCAGCATGGTGCGACTAACCCGGCGGCGATGTTTTATGATCATCCCTTTGACCGGGCTGAATATGACGCCCAGAAAAAAATTGTCGGCCCGTTGAAGTTGTATGATTGCTGTCTTGAATCCGATGGTGCGTCGGCGGTAATTATTACGCGTGCTGACAAAGCCAGAGCCTGCAAGCATGGTGGCGTGGCAATTAAAGGTGTTGGTCAATCTGCTGCGAAAAATATGGAATCGATGACTTCATTTTATCGTGATGAAATTGCAGCTATCCCCTCTATGGATGTTGCGGCTAAAGAGGCCTACAAGCAATCCGGACTGACGCCAGACGATATCGATGCGGCGGTCATCTATGATGCCTTTACCCCCATTGTATTGTGGCAACTGGAGAGTTGGGGTTTTGCAGATCCGCTAAAGTCAGCTGACTTTGTATTAGAGGGTGGGCTTCGCCTTGATGGTCGCCTGCCGACTAATACCCATGGCGGGCAGCTATCCGAAGCTTATATTCATGGTGTTAATGGTATTGTTGAGGCAACTCGCCTGGTACGGGGCACTTCAAAAAATCAGCCAGACAAGGAGATTAATCATGCCCTGGTGACTTCCGGTGTCGGCGTGCCTACCGGTGGTGCCCTGTTAGGAAAAATGGACTAGCTTCTATTAGCAGTTACAAAAAGGCGCTTCTTTCTGAAGCGCCTTTTTTATTGACCATTATTTATGGCTGCCATCGCATAGCGGCGCAATTTTTACTGTGCGGCGTTGTTTAAAGTTCAGCTAAAATCGCATCGGCGGCGCTTAACTCAATGCCCTTACTATCAACGCCAAGATAAGTAACGATGCCATCATCAACAATCATCGCATAGCGTTTGCTGCGAGCGCCCATACCAAAACCGCTGCCATCGAGAATCAGGCCCAATGCCTTGGTATAGTCGGCGTTACCATCGGCGGCCATAATCAAAGCTTCAGCATTTTGTGCCTTGCCCCAGGCGTCCATAACAAAGACATCGTTTACCGCCAGGCAAATTATACTGTCGATTCCGTTTGCTTTAATTTTGTCAGCGCTAATCACAAAACCTGGCAGGTGTGTCATCGAACAGCCGGGTGTAAAAGCACCGGGTACGGCGAACAGCACAACTTTTTTCCCATCGAATAATTCCCTGGTGCTGATGTCGCCAGGACCTTCCGGCCCCATTACCTTGAAGCTGCCTTCGGGAAGCTTATCGCCAATTTGAATGCTCATAGTTAATCCTTGGAAAATTATTGGGTTAAATAGTCAGCAGGGATAGTAGCAGAATTTTTTAGCGATACCACTATGGATACACCGAATAATAGACGGCGTGCTAATAGCAAGAATATTTACTCAGTGACTTGAAAAATTAAAAAGTAAACGCATATAGAAAGTAGATGATTAATAGATGAGACCTTAACAGGAGATTGGTGATGAATCTTGTAACGAGAAGACCCTTTGGTTTATTTGGTGAACTGCAGAGTGATTTAAATCGTGTGTTTGAAAATCGTCTTGCTGGCAGTGGCGAAAATATGCGGGTGGCTGGGCGTGATTGGATACCCGAAGTAGATATTTATGAGGATGAGCAGGCTTACCACTTGTCTGTTGATCTTCCCGGAATGAAAGCTGAGGAAATTGATGTAACCGCACATGATGGCGTGTTATCGATTAAAGGCGACCGGGAACTGGTCAATGAAGATAAAGAGCTGAAACGTTCTGAGCGCGTGTACGGTTCATTTCTAAGGGAGTTTAGCATGCCTGAAACTGCCGATCTTGAAAATATTGAGGCGAGTAATAATCATGGGGTGCTGGATATTCGGGTGCCAAAAACCAGTAAGAGTGAGCCCGTGCGTATACCGGTGCAATAGTCAGTTAGCTGTGCGTGGCAGGAAGCTTACGCGCAGTCATTACTGCAGCAGTCACTACAGCTGTCCGTGCATGGCAGTGCCAACAACCTTTGCTCTGAAATTGTTTTGCCGCAGTACGCGCATAGATTGTATTCGTTATGAGAGAGGCGGTTGAGGGCAGTGTTGATTTTATGTAATTCGTGACGACTGGCATTATCAATTTCAAATAGGGCATCGAGGCTATCAATTTCCATCGCCTGTTCGGAAAAATCAGTTTTCTTTCCTCCTTTACGCTGATGAATTTTTTCTGATGATGCCGACATTCGATTAAGAAGATGACTGCGTTGCTTCAGTAGATTCTTTTCTACGGTTAATTTGTCCATGGTGCACCCTGTAAATAACGCCGTCAGTATGACCGCGGGAAGATTGGGAGACCTTGATGCGGGTCAATACTTGGTGGGGAGTTGCCCTATGTTTTGATGCTGATCAAATTACTGTGTTGTAGCTATTCGGCTATGGCTCGATGGCTTATTGCCCCTGAAGGTGTTATACAACACTCGCGACTGGGTTTGCAGGATGGCTGGATCATGTCGCGGGCTTATCAACCCCAGGGAAACTGTTTATGTACCGTCATGTGCTTGCTGCGGTGGATCTATCGAGTAATAGTATGGCTGTGGTTCGCCGGGCCAGAGAAATCGCGAAATTAAACGGCGCCAGGATAACGGTATTACATGTGTGTGAGGGGCATGTGACAGGTTATGGCTCACTCACTTCGCGGCATCATATTGCCAATGAGATGGAAATCAAACAGCACCTTTTCCCCCTGTTGAGCCAGTTGGTTGATGAGGCAGGTTTAAGGACTGCGGATAAAAAGCTGATATTTGGTCGTCCGGCCGATAGTATTCATAAGTATGTTGATGAGCATGACTGTGATTTGATTGTCACGGGTAGTCACGGTCATACTGGTATTAAGGCCCTGCTGGGTTCAACAGCCAATGCAATATTTCATGGCGCCAGCTGTGATGTTTATAGCGTGCAGATTAAGGATTGATAGTTTTGCCAGCTGCTACTTACTCCTGCCCTCTCTGTGGATGGCGCTTTCATCTGTTCTATTATCAGGATAACAACAGGGCTTATCGCCAGTGTGAGCGCTGTAGTTTGGTGTTTGTCGAACCGCAGTATCATTTGTCCCCGATGCTGGAAAAAGCGGAATATGATCTGCATGAAAATTCCCCCGAGGATTTAGCCTACAGAAAATTTCTTTCCCGCCTGTGTCAGCCGTTGCTGGCACTAATAGGCCCTGGTGACCAGGGGCTGGATTTTGGTTGTGGTCCCGGGCCAACCTTATCGGTAATAATGGCTGAAGCAGGTTTTACGATGAACTTATATGATATTTTTTACTATAAAAACCCTCAGGCTTTGAATCAGACCTACGATTTTATTACCGCTACCGAAGTTGTGGAACATCTTTTTCAGCCGGGCAAACTGTTCAGTCAGCTATGGGGATTATTGCCAGTAACTGGCGTTCTTGGGCTGATGACAAAATTGCTAAGCGATGTAAGTTCATTTTCAAGCTGGCACTATAAAAATGATTTAACCCATGTCTGTTTTTATTCCCGTGAGTGTTTTGAGTATCTGGCGCAATCGCTCAATGCGCAATTAACTATTATTGGCGATGATGTAATTATTCTGGTCAAGCAGGCATAGGTATTTTAGTGGGTAGTCGTATTGTTGACGAAATCTTTTGATGAAGATGGCTGTTAGCCTGATACCGCGAGTTGGTGATGTTAGCGGTTTTGGGACAGTAATTGTTGATATAAGATGCGTAGTTCCTGGTAAATATGCTGATAATCTTCTGTGAAATAGGGGGCTATCAAGGACATAATCTGGAATACACCCTGATGAATAATGATGACCTGGTTGTCAGGCCAATCTTGCAGAGAAGCGTAAGTTAACCAATGGGTAAGGATAAGGTTAATGTTTTCGCAAATTTCAATCGCCTGTAAATCATCAATAATAATAACTTGATTGTCGACCAGTGTTTGCAAAATGGTACTGGTCGTTTTTTGTTTGTGCCTGAGTAATGCTTTAAATTTTTTGGCCAGGGCGGGGTTGCGTTGCAATAGGCTGGATAGATTCTGGTAAAAAAAACGAAAATTATAGACTTCTTCAAAAACAATATAGAGATAAAACCAGCTATCTTCAATGCTTAACGCTTTGTCTGTTGGTGCCTTGAGAATTTCAGTTAATTCAGTTTCAAAATTCCCATATAGTGTTTGGATGATGACATCTTTTCCCTTGAAATGGTAATACAGGTTGCCTGGGCTGATATCCATCTCATTGGCGATGTCGACAGTAGTGACATTGGGCTCACCTTCTTCATTAAATAATAATAAACTGGTGAAAAGGATTTTATCCCGTGTTTTCATCGGGCGGGGCTCCTGCCATATGAGGTGCTTAGCATCGAATCACTACCAAGGCGGCTGATTACTTGGGCGCACTTTTTTTCGCTCTGCTAACGGTGATTTTTTTCTTTGCGGGCTTGCTATTGGCGCCGACGACTTTGCTCAGCTTGGCAATATCTTTTATCAAGTTGTCCAGCTTGGCTTCAATACGTTCGATGTCATCGTGGCTAACCGCGTGGGGAAAGCTAAAACTCATTGTGTCACGCATTTTCTGAATGCGTTGCTCCAGGCTGGCGCCGGATTTCCCAAGTTTGCTTTTCGTTAGTTTTTCTTTTGTTTCGTTTTCCAGTTTCGCGCCCTTGGCAGCCAGTTCGCGAAATAGTTTGGGGCTGTCCCTGGTGGCTTTGTCATAGCGTCCGCTTACTTCCTCAAAGGCTTTGCCGTAGGCACCTAGCCCAGCGAGCCAGATATGCTTGGCGAAATCACTGGCTTTGTGGCTTGGTTTGTCCTTATTCGATTGAGACTCTTTGCTCATGCTGTTCTCCTGTCAGTGTCATAATAAAAAAAGCCGCGCAACATAAGCTGAACGGCTGAGGTAAGACCTGGATGGAGCCTGCTATTTAAGCAGCTTTGGCAACCGTGCTAGCCTTTTTTGGGGCAGCTTTCTCTTCTTTCTTGCTGAAGGTTTCTTTCAGCTTGGAGAAGTTGTTACGAAGCGTGTCAATACGCTCGTCAATTTTTGGGTTGTCAGTCTTCAGCTCTTCATACTTGCCTTTAGCCTGGTCTTCCAGCTTTTCGCCACGGTTAACCAGATCCTGAAAGAATGATTGACGCTTTTCATTGATTTCAGAAACACGGTCGGCACCCTGCTCATATACTTTACCGTAAAAACCCAAAGTTGCCAGAAAGATATCTTTGCCAGCGACGGTGTTTTGAGTTTTTTTAGCAGCTTTTTTCTTAGCCATGTTAGTTTCTCCTAATTGATAAGCTGTAAATGCTTGCTTTATGGGTCTCTCAACTCCATGGCAACCAAGTTACCGGGAAAAATTAGAATGTTCATACTAAAAAGTAAAATAAAGATATTTTATTCGAAGCAGACCGGTAATTAGTTTGCTTAAAGTAAATCTACTGTTGCAGCATTGATGAATTCGTTATATAAAAACAACCTAATATAATAAATATCAGCTTGGGGATAATTGATGTCGAAAGCACTGAAAATTAACCAACCCTCCTTAGTCCAGTCACTTCTGGAAGGGCGAGCATTATTGGAAGTGGCTGCCTTGCAGTCCTCAAAACGCTGGCTGCAGGGGGCGCCCAAGGGCGATGGTCATCCAGTGCTGGTGTTGCCCGGCTTTATGACCGGTGACGGCAGCACCAATGCGCTCAGGCGTTATCTTGGCAGCCTTGGTTATAATGCCTACCCCTGGGAATTGGGGCGTAACCCAGGGCTTCGCCAGGATGTTTTGACGGCATTGGAAAGTAAGCTGAAACAGCTTTCAGAGCGTCATAATTGCAAGGTGAGCATTGTTGGTTGGAGTTTGGGTGGTTTGTATGCCCGGGCACTTTCTCGTTTGCATAATACGCATGTCCGGCAGGTAATTACACTCGGTTCTCCATTTAACATTCCCCAGGATGGACATATTTCTTCGTCCATAGGTCGTCTATATGAATGGTTCAACCCTGCGGATAAAAGAGATGCTCTTCTGGCGCGTGAGGAATTGTGGCGAAAAAGTCCCCCGGTACCCTCAACGGCAATTTATACCGAAGGTGATGGTGTTGCCCCTTGGCAATATGGTGTGGATCCCGTCGATGCTCAAACCGAGAACTTGCGTGTGCGGGGTAGCCATGCGGGTCTGACCCATAACCCCGTGGCCCTGTATGCTATCGCCGACAGGCTGGCCTTGAGCGATGATCAGTGGCTCCCCTTTGAGGTTAACTGGCGCAACAGGCTTTTTTATCGAAAAACCTGTGGCTCCAGGCACGGGGCGGCTTTTGCCTGAGACCGTAGTCATCTTCTTTTAGGCCGGTTTGCTCAGGGTTTATATTCCTGGGCGCTGGCCTTGAGTTCCTTAAAGGATTTTTTCAGGCATTCCCGATAAAACTCTGGATCCGGCATCATATCGCGGCAGGCTATGGTTGAAATGCTGATGTTGTCATAGAGACTGGTAACCGTGTGGAATAGGCCGACCCCGGGGTTGCAGGGGCCTAAGCCAAATGAATCGATTAATTTGGCACCACAGAAATAGGCGGGGAATTGCAGGCCTGGGACATTGGTGACCACGAGGTTATGGATGACGCCCATATTATCACCCATTCCCACTGCCACCCTGGCACCGGCAGAGAGTAAGTAAGGAGGGAGTTTTTCTGCCACATCACCGAGCATGGTCGGCCCCATTGCCTTGGTATAAGCCTTGGACTCGAGAGACTCCTGCTTAACCGCGAGTAGCCTTACCATCGGATTTTCGAGATCACTGCGAATGGCGACATTCATCAGGCTAATGATATTGCCGATGACTTCCTTGTTTTCTTCGGTACGAATATTTATCGGGCAGCCTGCCACCAATGAGTGCTCGGGCAGTTCATCTTTATCGGCTAAATAACTACGCAGGGCACCTGCGACAATGCATAGCATTACGTCATTAACCGTTGCCCCGGCTATATCCTTGATGGCTTTAATCTCAGCCAGCGGCATGGTGTATTTGGTGACACTGCGATGGGGGGAAATAGAGCCATTGAAACGGGTGTGTACCTTGTGTTCTATGTTTTGGAACAGGCCTTCTTTCTTGCCTTCCTGAATACGTCGATAGGCTTTGAACCCCTCTTTTAATAGTGAGGGTTGTTTAAATGTGCGTTTCCAGTAGTTGCTATAGGCCTTGCCGATTAGCGACAGGCTGCTGGGCCGTTTTTCCACTAACAAGGTGCGCTTATCGATGTTTTTTTCCGGTGGACTGGGTTCAAAATCGTGCATGGCAGTAAATACTTCTACGCCGGTAACACCATCCATTGCGGCGTGATGAACTTTGAGCATGATGGCAAAGCTGCCTTTGGGTACGCCCTCAACATTATCCAGTCCCTCGATGACATAGGCTTCCCATAGTGGTCGATTGCGGTCGATGGGGCGAGATTGCAGCCTGGCAACCATGATATACAGTTGCCGCCAGTCCCCCGGTTTCGGCAGGGCAATGTGACGGACGTGAAACTCGATATCGAAATCCGGATCTTCAATCCAGTAAGGGTGATCCAGGTTAAAGGGTACCTCGACCAGGCGACGGCGGAACAAGCTGGTGGTATAGATTCCATCTTCAAAGACTTTGAGGATATCTTTGAACCTGACTATGCCATCGGGTGCTGATGAGGGGTCATAAATGGTTAGGGGGGAAATGGTCATCGGTAGGCCGGGAAGTTCGGTCCGTAAAAACATGCCGTCAAGGCCGCTCAACTGCTCCATAAATCACTCCATCAGGATTTTTATTGATCAGGGATAAATAATATTAAAGGGTTAGTGGTATCACCCGTCGCTAACTATCGCCCTGTACTGTAACAGTGCCAGAGTCTCCCCGAAGAATTCGGTTACTGCTCTAGTATCAGCTTTTTTTCAGGAATGTCTAGTAGGAGTAGAGGGGGTGTGATTTTTTGTCACTAAAATCAACGTAGAGAAGTGACAAAGGCTACTGCGGTGGCCTTTGTCACGTCAACCGGGTCAGCTTAAGCTTTTGGGCCTGCGGCAACAATGCTATTGGAAATATCAAATTTCTTGATATTGTCCTGGAACAGGGCCGCCAGTTTT
>JAUXHA010000126.1 GCA_030621845.1 Spongiibacteraceae bacterium | reverse complement strand
CTTCGATTGAATACGCCGCCGAAAAATACGGTAACCCCTTCTTTCATTCCATCCGTTATTTATTTCACCTGACAGTGGCGATGATTGCGGCAATGGTCGTTTACAGAGTGCCAATGAATGTCTGGCAGCGCATCGGGCCGCTATTATTATTTTTTGGCCTGGTGTTACTGATGTTGGTGTTAATCCCTGGCGTTGGCAGGGAAGTTAATGGTAGTCGGCGCTGGCTATCGCTGGGGGTGCTGACGGTTCAATGCTCAGAAATTGCGAAACTCTGTGTGATTCTTTATCTGGCGGGCTACCTGGTTCGCCGGCAGCAGGAACTTCGTGAAAAGTGGAGCGGCTTTATTAAGCCTATCGCTGTGTTGTCTGTGGTCACCGTGTTACTGATGCTGGAACCGGATTTTGGCGCCACGGTAGTCACGGTGGGAACCGCATTCGGAATGATATTTCTTGCCGGTGTACGACTGTGGAATTTCTTGTTGGCGATGTTGATCTCGATTATGCCGTTGGTGTTACTGATTGCTATCTCGCCTTACCGTCTGCAGCGCCTGGTTACCTTTATGGATCCCTGGGCTGATCGTTATGACAGCGGCTATCAATTGACGCAATCGCTGATCGCTTTTGGTCGAGGTGAATGGTTTGGTGTTGGCTTGGGTAACAGCGTGCAAAAACTCTTTTACTTGCCCGAGGCACATACGGATTTTGTGTTTGCAATTTTTGCCGAAGAGTTTGGTTTGCTGGGGGCGTTGATTGTGGTTGCCTTATTCAGCATCCTGATTACCAGGATTTTACAAATAGGTCGCCGGGCAGAGCACCTGGGGCTGTTGTTCAATGCCTATGTCGCCTACGGGGTGGCATTGATGATTAGCGCGCAGGTATTTATTAATGTCGGGGTGAATACCGGATTGTTGCCAACCAAGGGATTGACCTTGCCGTTCTTAAGCTATGGCGGTAGTAGTTTGATCGTTTGTTGTGTTGCGCTGGCGATTATTTTTCGTATTGATCACGAGCAAAAAGATCAGCGGGGTGAGCCGTCATGACTCGCACTGTATTGATTATGGCCGGTGGTACTGGTGGTCATGTATTTCCTGCATTGGCGGTGGCGGATAGTTTGCGAGAGCAGGGCGTTAACGTTGAGTGGCTGGGTACGCGTCGAGGTATCGAGGCAGAGAAAGTACCGGCGGCTAATATCCCCTTGCATTTTATTGATGTGTTTGGATTGAGGGGGAAGGGGCTGCTTAATTTATTGAAAGCACCTTTTCAACTGCTCAGGGCGACCTGGCAGTCACTGCTTATTATCAGGAAGTTACAACCCATTTGTGTGTTGGGCATGGGTGGCTTTGTATCTGGCCCCGGTGGCTTGGCGGCGTGGTTGTCGACCTGTCCGTTGCTGATACAGGAACAAAATGCTGTGGCGGGAACAACAAATCGCCTGTTGACTCGTTTGGCGAAAAAGGTATTAACAGGTTACCCGATTGAATTAGGGGGCAACAAAAATATCTATTCAGGCAATCCGGTTAGGGGGGGGATTACCCGCGTGTCGGCTCCAGGTCATCGTTGGGCCGACCGTTCGGGTAAATTGCGCTTACTGGTATTGGGCGGAAGTCTTGGCGCCAAAGCTATTAATGATGTGATGCCCTCCGCGCTGAGTCGCTTGAGTGAACAGGGTTTGCCCGAGGTGTGGCATCAAACAGGGAAAGCTCACCTTGATGCAGTTACTGGCGCGTATAAGAAACATAGTATCGAGGCGAGAATTGATGCCTTTATCGAGGACATGGCTGAAGCCTACGCATGGGCTGATCTGGTGATATGCCGTGCCGGTGCGCTGACGGTAGCTGAATTAACCGCTGTGGGTGTGGCTTCGATTTTAGTGCCCTTGCCTTATGCCATCGACGATCACCAAAGTGCCAATGCTCGATGGCTGGCGGATCAGCAGGCCGGCCTGCTATTACCCCAGGGAGAAATGGACTGGAAGAAAATTGCGTCGCTGATCAGCGATTTCAGTCAAAACAGGGAGAAACTGTTAGCCATGGCCAATGCGGCCAGAAACCTGGCTCGAATAGATGCGGCTGATCGTGTGGCGAATACATGTTTGGAGGTGGCGCATGCCTAAGCCAGCACCGAAGTTTATCGTACCGGAGATGCGCCGTATTAAGCGTATTCATTTTGTCGGTATTGGCGGCGCGGGAATGTGCGGTATTGCAGAAGTGCTGAATAATATGGGTTATGAAATATCCGGCTCGGATATTCGCGATTCTAAAAACACCCATCGTCTTGACGGCATGGGCGTTACGATTTTTATCGGCCATACCGAAGCTAATATTAGCGGTGTTGATGTCGTTGTTTCGTCCAGTGCGGTTAATGATGAAAATCCTGAAATCAAGGCTGCCCATGCCTTGCGTATTCCCGTTGTACCCCGCGCTGAAATGTTGGCTGAGTTGATGCGCTATCGCCATGGTATAGCGGTAGCTGGAACGCACGGTAAGACGACGACTACCAGTTTGATTGCCTCGATTTTTGCTGAGACCGATGTTGACCCCACCTTTGTCATTGGCGGTTTGTTAAATAGTGTCGGCACCAATGCCCGTCTGGGTGAAAGCCGTATATTAATAGCCGAGGCGGATGAGAGTGATGCCTCCTTCCTGCATTTACAGCCGATGATTTCAGTGGTCACTAATATCGAAGCCGATCATATGGCTACTTATGAAGGCGATTTCAATAAATTGAAAAAAACCTTTATCGAGTTTCTTCACAATCTGCCTTTCTATGGTATGGCAATACTGTGTATAGACGATGACGTGGTGAGAGAAATATTACCGCTGGTAGGTCGCTCGATGCTGACTTACGGCTTTAGTGAAGATGCAGATTTTTGTATTACCCGAATTGAGAAGCAGGGCCTGAGCACGGCTTTTTCTGTGCGCCGACCCGGAGCACTTAAAGAAATTGAACTGCGGATTAATATGCCGGGCGATCATAATGTTTTGAACGCGACTGCCGCTGTGGCAGTGGCCTCTGATGAAGGACTTGATGATGCGGCGATTATTCGTGGAATTGAAAAATTCCAGGGCGTAGGTCGTCGCTTTGAGTTGCACGGTGAATACCCAATCGAGGACGGCAGCGTACTGCTGGTCGATGACTATGGGCATCATCCAACCGAGGTCGCGGCAACAATAGCGGCGGCGCGCCAGGCTTGGCCCGATCGTCGCTTGTTAATGGTTTACCAGCCGCATCGTTTTAGTCGTACCAATGACCTGTACGAGGATTTTATTCGCGTGCTGTCCACTGTGGACTGTCTGTTGTTACTGGAAGTTTATGCAGCGGGTGAGGACGTTATTGCCGGTGCCGATGGGCGTAGTCTGTGTAGAAGTATTCGTAACCGCGGCCTGGTCGACCCTGTTTTTGTTGCCGACATAGCAGCTGTCGCCAATGTGTTGCATCAAGTCATGCAGTCGGGTGATGTGGTGTTGACACAGGGAGCGGGTAACGTCGGCACTATCGCGGCGGAATTGGCTGCGGGGAAGTTGCAGTGATGGCTGGCTGGATAAAACAACTGAAAAGTCCGGTGGCGGTGTTGTTGGGCGGCAATTCATCTGAGCGGGAGGTTTCGCTACAGAGTGGTGAGGCGGTGTTGAAAGCATTGCAGGCTAGGGGCGTTGATGCCGTGGCTGTGGATACAGCTGATGCGGGTTGGCTCAGTCGGATCGAGAATGATTTTGCACATTGTTTTATTGCCTTACACGGCCCCGGCGGTGAAGACGGTACCGTGCAGGGGGCGTTGGAAGTTTTGGCTGTGAGCTATACCGGTAGCGATGTCATGTCTTCTTCCCTGGCCATGGATAAATTGCGTTGTAAGCAATTATGGCAGGGTGTGGGTTTGCCTACCCCGGATTTTTCTGTGCTCACTGCGGAGACTGATTTTGAGCGGGTAATGGAGCGCTGGACATCGGCCATTGTTAAGCCGGCGCGAGAAGGCTCAAGCATTGGTATGGCCAGGGTTAGCAATGCGCAGGAGTTATCTGAAGCGTATAGCCTGGCGAAAGATTACGACAGTTTGGTGCTGGCGGAAGAGTGGATTTCCGGTCCTGAATTTACCGTGGCTGTTCTGGGTGATAGCGCTTTACCGGTTGTTGCGGTGGAAACGGACAATGCATTTTATGATTACCAGGCAAAATATTTTTCCAATGAAACCCGTTATCTCTGCCCCTGCGGTTTAAATGAAAAGGATGAGCGGCGTTTGCAGGAACTGGCAATGCGAGCCTTCGACAGCCTGGGTGGGCGTGGCTGGGGTCGCGTTGATTTTATGCAAAATGAGCAGGGTGACTTTTTATTACTGGAAGTGAATACCGTGCCGGGTATGACCAGTCATAGTCTGGTGCCGATGGCGGCTAGCGCCATGGGCATGTCCTTTGAGGACCTGGTGTTGGAAATATTACATTTGAGCATTGAAGAAAATGAATAAGCTGGTGTTATTAAAGCGGCAAAGAAAGCGCACGGGTGCGAGCAGTACTCGCCCGCTGCCTTCAAGGCGGCAGTTCAGAATGCCTTCGGTTTATCCGCTGGTGCTGGCGTTGGTGTTAGGTGTTTTTGTTGCTGGCGGTTATCAGGCCAGCCTGTGGTTGACAGGGCTTTCTATTGAACGAGTAGCCATTAGTGGTGAATTCAGGCAAGTACAGCGCAAACAAATTGCGGGACAGGTTCAGCCATTTTTGTCCGAGGGTTTTGTTTTTGTTGATCTGGAGGGAATTCGCGCTCAACTGGAGTCAATCCCGTGGATATATCAGGTCACTGTTGTGCGGCAGTGGCCCGATCAATTAATTATCCGGGTAACAGAGCAAAGGGCGATTGCGCGTTGGGATAAGCAGGGTTTTATCAATCATCGCGGTGATTTTTTTGCCGCAAAAGAGCAGGTTTTTATTGATGATTTACCGCTGCTGCAGGGGCCGGTTGAAAAAGCCAGTGAGATGATGGCTGATTACCGTGACCTGGGTGAGTTGCTGCGACAACAAGGTCTGGTGTTGCGGCGCTTGTCGATGGACGAACGAGGAAATTGGTCGGCGGTGCTTGAGGGTGGTGTGACGATTATTTTGGGCGGCGACGAGGTGATGGGGCGGGTACAGCGATTTGTCAGTGCTTACCAAAAAGTTCTGGCTGAAAAATTTAATCAAGTGGAGCGCATTGATATGCGCTATAGCAAAGGTTTGGCAGTGGCGTGGCGGAAAGTATGAAAAAAATATTAGCGGTAAGTGTTTATCCGGGGAGTGTGGGTTAATGGGCGGTGCGACTGAAAACAGTATGATCGTGGGCCTGGACATCGGCACTTCAAAAGTCGTGGCGATTGTCGGTGCGATTAATGATGAGGGTGTTATCGAAGTGGTGGGCATCGGCTCGCACCCGTCGCGAGGCTTGAAAAAAGGTGTGGTTGTCAACATTGAATCCACTGTGCAGTCAATTCAGCGGGCGATAGAAGAAGCTGAATTGATGGCCGGTTGCCAGATACATTCAGTAACCGCCGGAATTGCCGGTAATCATATTCGCAGTTTGAACTCTCACGGCATCGTTGCGATTCGTGATCGCGAGGTTTATGCGGCTGACCTGGAGCGAGTGATTGATGCGGCGCAGGCGGTTGCTATACCCGCAGATCAAAAAGTCCTACATATACTTCCACAGGAATATGTCATTGATACCCAGGAAGGTATCCAGCGCCCGCTGGGCATGTCGGGTGTTCGACTGGAGGCAAAGGTTCACCTTGTTACCTGCGCGGTGAATGCAGCGCAGAATATTGAGAAGTGTATTCGACGCTGCGGTCTGGAAGTGGACGATATTGTGCTTGAGCAACTGGCTTCCAGTTACGCCGTATTAACCGATGATGAGCGGGAATTAGGCGTGTGTCTGGTTGATATAGGCGGGGGCACAACCGATATTGCTATTTTTACCGAGGGTGCCATTCGTCATACCGGTGTGATTCCTATTGCGGGTGACCAGGTGACGAATGATATCGCTATGGCGCTGCGTACCCCGACACAAAATGCGGAAGAAATAAAGATCAAATATGCCTGTGCTTTGACCCAACTTGCGGGCGCTGACGAAACTATAAAGGTTCCCAGCGTGGGTGATCGGCCGCCGCGGGACCTGTCCAGGCAGGCCCTGGCTGAAGTCGTGGAG
>JAUXHA010000064.1 GCA_030621845.1 Spongiibacteraceae bacterium | reverse complement strand
GGTCGATCAATCGACTCACGCTATCCAGTGAGCGCTGGTGGATGTCCAGCAGTTGAATTTTCAGTTCGCCGGGGTTGAATTTGCTTAATAGTGGCAATAACAAAGTGGCGAAAGGGCCGCAACCTGCATAGAGAATTTTGATTTCTTCAGCGGGAAAACGTTTTTGCAATAGTTTAATCGCAGCAAATACACCGCGAATAAACATCACGCTGCGAGCGTAATCCTTGCTGCAGAAAGCAGCAGCCTGGGGGTTGATTGCAACACCGTGTTCAAGCAGGCTATCCTCGGCCCAGCCGTCAAAGCTTGGGCTGGGAATGATACCGCTGACTTGGCTGCAGTGCAGGGCAAATTGGTCCAGGGCCTGTTGTAAGTGATGGCTTGAGCTGTTCTCGTTGAGAACAGTGTCAGCAATGCGACGAAGGGTCGCGTTATTACTTCGTTTCACTGCTTCAGCAGGCGCTGTATACAGGCAGAAATATCCCCGATTTCTTCAAGGCAGACTTCGTGTCCCATAGGATAAGCGTTATAAGTCGGTGTGTGGCCCAGTGCTTTAAGTGCTTCCAGCGCTTGTTGGGCCATTATTTCAGGTACCATCGGGTCCTGGCTGCCATGAAAAAGGTGGATAGGAATTTGTTGGTTGGCTGGGGCCGGGATGAGTGTTTTGTGGGTGGCAAAATAGGTAGACAGTGCGATTAAACCCGCCAGTGGCTGGTGATAACTTAGTGCGGCTTGATAAGTGACCGCGCCGCCTTGGGAAAAGCCGGCCAGTACAATGCGTTCGCTGCTGATACCCCGGGTAATTTCACGTTCTATTAAGTCAATCACGGCCTGGGCCGAAGCCATGATTTGATCGGTATCGATTTCTCGTTCCATTTCCATTGCCACAATGTCATACCAGGCTGGCATCACCATGCCGCCATTGATTGTTATCGGTATAGCGGGGGCGTGGGGGAAGATAAAGCGCAGGGCCATGCTGGGAGGTAATTTTAGCTCGGGCACCATTGGTACAAAATCATTACCACTGGCACCCAGGCCGTGTAGCCAAATAACGGCGGCATCTACTTCGGGGTGTGTTTCAATAATTTCGCAGGGCAAATAGTTCATTGTTATGGCTCTGTTTGGGTAGTTTTAATCGTGCAATCTATTTCGGGCCACTAGTATGTAATACTTTTACCCTGGCTGCACAAGTTTGAATAGAAAGACTTTTACAAAATAAGGCTAAACGCGCTGTGCTTGATCAATTCCTGCTGCGTTCAGTCGGTCACGGGTGTTCCCTTGCAGGGCTGGAGGAGGAGCTATTAGGCTCAATCACAGGTTTACCCCGTGTCCTGAATAGACTATTGTCTGCTGCTGAAATAAAAATAAAATACAGGGGTTGGCAATGCAACTGCTCACGATTTTACTCACTCTGTTTGGTTTGGGCCTGCTGGCCACGGGCTTGTACTATCAGCTGCGGCGCAAGGCGCTGCATTCAGATCCAATATTGATTGCTGTCTGCTATGTGTGGGGAGGATTGAATATAGCTGCCTGTCTGGTCTAGCTATGTGTAGAATATCTCCCTGGCAATGCTAAGGAGTTATTTTAATGTCTCGAGTAGAAATCCCCCAGCTTGAACAGTATATCTTCGCTGTTGAATTACCGGTGATGTTGGCGCATATCAATCGTGGCGATCATCTTGGTAACGAACACTTTATTGCTTTTCTTAATGAGGCTCGCGTGCAGTATATGACAGCGCATGGCATGCCGGAATACAGGAATGATGGCCCGGCAATGATCAATGCTGATTTGGCGATGATTTACAAGTCGGAAGTGCGTTATGGGGAGACCTTACGGATTGAAATGGCCGCTCAGGATTTCAATAAATACGGCTGTGACATTGTCTATCGCTTAACTGTGGTCAGTGATGGCCGGCTCGTTGCCCTGGCCAAAACAGCGCATCTCAACTATGACTCAAAAAAACAACAGTTGTTGTTGGCGCCACCGGGATTCAAGGAAAAGCTGCTAAAACGCTGAGTTTTATACCCTGGCGGCGTTGCAAAAATAAATAAGACAAGCCGCGTTCTATCATGCTTAAATGCGCCTGTTACGATACTTTCAAACAACAATCAATCACTGGATGGAGTGTAATAATGATGACACGATTAAATATTGGCGGCGTTAGTTTACTGCTTGGCGCTATGCTTTTAAGTGGCTGTGGTGATAAGACAGAAATGCCTGCCGTTGAAGAAAGTACTACTGAGGAAGTCGCACCGCAAGTTGAGACGAGCGTTAGTGTGGTTGAAGATGGCGCTATTACTGCCGCTATTGTTGTTGAAAAATCGACCGCTGAAGCGGAAACTGCCTTTATTGCGACCACCGAAGTACAGACATTGACGGCAAAGGTTGTCTCTATCAACCTTGAAACGCGTGAGGTTGTGTTGGTAGGTGAAGACGGTGTTGAGATGGAGTTGATAGCCAATGAAGACACCAATAACCTGGATCAGGTCAGCCCTGGTGATACCGTTAATGCCAAATTTATGGAGCGTGTCACCATGGAGCTGGTGAAAGGTGGCGATTTGCGAGCACAGGAAATCACCGCCGAGCGTGAGGTTCAGTCCGAAGACGGTGAAATGCCAGTTCGTGCCGAAGTTCAAAAAACGATTACTGTTTATACGGTTGAGGCTATCGACCTTGAGGCCAATACGTTTAAGCTGAAGAATGTTGCAGGTGAAGTGGCTGAGTTTACTGCTGGAGATCCAGCTAATCTTGCCAAGGCTTCTGTCGGCGATGCACTGGTTGTTACTACTACCGAAGCGATGGCAGTAGAGGTGGTTAAAGCAGTTGCAGACGAGGCCATGTAAAGACTCGTTTTTTTCGACAGCTCACGGCTAACTGTAGGGCTTATTCAGTGAAAGAATGCAATCAGTGTGGAAAGTGTTGCATTAACTACAGTGATGGTGGGCTGTCGGCATCAGCTAGCGAGATAGCATGGTGGGAAATTTTCAGACCGGACATTCATCAGTATGTCAGCGATGGTGAAATATGGATGAGCCCTGTTACCGGTAAGCAATTACAGCGTTGCCCGTGGTTGCAGCCATTGCCTGGGCAGAATAAGTATAGTTGTAGCATCTATCATGATCGTCCTGATGATTGTAAGTATTATCCGGTGACGATTGAACAAATGCGCAACGACCAATGCGAGATGCTGGAAGTACGGGATTTGGCCAAGCCCGGCCAGGCCCAGAAGACACTGGACAAGCTTATGCTGGATAGTCGGCCTCCTGTTAAGAATTAATTCGGGGATCAACTGTGGCTATCAAACCGACCATTTACAAATTTTCTATTAACCTTTCTGATCTCAATCGCGATTATTACGATACGCTGAACTTAACGCTGGCTTTACACCCTTCGGAAAGCCTCGCACGGATGATGGCTCGTGTATTGGCTTTTTGTTTGAATGCGGAAGACACCCTGAGTTTTACTAAAGGGCTTTCGGAGCCCGATGAGCCTGATATTTGGGCGCGTAGCCTGGACGGCCAGTTGGCGACCTGGATTGATGTGGGTGAGCCCAGCGCAGAGAGAATTAAAAAGGCCACGCGGATTTCACCACGCGTTAGTGTTTACAGCTTTAATAGCAAATCAGCGGTGTGGTGGGAGCAGGTTAAAAAGAAATTTGGTCAATTATCGGCGTCGGTATTTCGTTTTGATTGGGAGAGTATCCAGGCTTTGGCTGCGATGGTGGAGCGCAGCATGGTTATCTCGGTCACCATTTCCGGTGATTCAGCTTTTGTGGCGACGGAGGCGGGTGAGTGTGAGGTAGAGTGCTTGGTTTTGACTGACTAATAGCGAGAAGTTAGGAGTCAGAAGATGGTGGTTTTTGCTTTTTTCGGATGACGCTGTGGCCGTCGCCGGTTACGCGAGTTGTGGTTTTTTTGATTTTCTTCGGGGCGCTTTTTTTCTTTTTAGTGCCTGCTGCCTTGCCCGATTTCTTAACTTTTTTGGGGCCGCTGTAATTGGCCTTAAGCCCCTTAAGCACGCGTGGTTCAAAGCGAATATTCAAGTAGCGTTCAATGCTGGACATAGTATTCCATTCGTTAGCGCTAATCAGGGTAATTGCTTTTCCTTCCTGACCAGCCCTGCCTGTTCGACCTACCCGGTGTACATGTTCATCGCCTGATTGGGCGATGCTAAAGTTGATGACCAGGTCCACATCGGCTATATCCAATCCTCTTGCGGCTAGATCAGTAGCGACTAATACTGCTGTTGCACCTTGCCTGAACTGATTCATAATCTGCTTGCGATCGTTTTGTGATACTTCTCCGTGAAGGTAATTGGCCTTAAATTTTTTGGCGCGCAGTAGATTGCTTATTTTTTGGCACTGCGCACGAGTGCTGGAAAAAACGATGACTTTGCGTGCGTCCTCTTCAGTCAGTAAGGCGGCAAGCAATTTTTCCTTGTGTTTTATATCGTCGGCCAGAATTCGTTGTTGAGTAATATGGCTGTGGGCTTGTCGGTGTGTACCAAGCTCAATAGAGGAGGGGTTGTTAAACAGGGTGCTGATGCGTTCCAGTCCTCGATGTTGCAAGGTTGCTGAAAATAATAAGTTTTGCCGTTGTCGATTGCAGCTGTCTGCAATGGTATTCATGGCGATGGCAAAGCCCATATCGAGCATGCGGTCGGCTTCATCCAGTACCAGTACTTCCAGCGCGCTAAAATCGGGGGTTCCTTTCTCGATGTGATCGACAAGACGGCCAGGTGTGGCGATCAGTACTTCCGGGTTTTTTCGCAGTGTTGCTACCTGGTGTTTAAATGCTTCGCCGCCAATGATCAGGCCACTTTTTATATAAGTAAATTTGGCTAATTGCTCGAAGTGTTTCTGTGTTTGCAGCGCCAGTTCGCGGGTAGGCAGTAAAATTAATACCCGGGTGCCACTGTTGGGCGCGTCCTTGGTTAGCATGCGGTCCAGCAGCGGTAATAAAAAAGCCGCTGTTTTACCGCTGCCGGTTTGCGCGGACACCATCAGGTCCTTACCCGCCAAAATGGCTGGAATAGCCTCTGCCTGCACTTCCGTCGCTTCAGTGAATTCGAGTTTATCCAGGGCTTTTAGTAGCTGTTTATGCAGGGGGAGGTTTTTTAAGAGCGGCACGGGATATCCATACTGAAAGTCGATGGGCGCTATATTAGCAGAAATTTTACCCTTCTCGCGCGTTTATACCTGTGTTAATCGATGCGCTGTGAATACTGAGCAGCAGCAGTGAAAAACGCTTTGTCGCCTGCTCAGGGGCTTTAATCGAGCGGCTCTTATTGGTTAATTATCTGCAGTAAGCCCTGGGTGTGCTCTGCTGCGGTTCTGCCCAAGGGGGTGAGATAACCACCGTCAACTTGCGAGATTAAGTTTTTATCAAACAATCGTTGCGCTGCGGCGATTATTTCCGCTTTGGCGGATGAGTGAATCTTGATTCCCTCCTGTGTGGTATGCAGGTTGTAACGGGAAAGAATATTAAGTTCTTCGATGATTTCTGGCTTATAGGGCATGGTGAATCCTTCTTTTATTGAAAGAAGCTGTTGTTTTGCTCGGGACTCTCTCGGTTAAAGCTCAACATTGTGATAGACGTTCTGCACGTCATCCAGATCATTAAGCATATCAAGAAAAGTTTCAAGCACCGTGGCATCGTCGCCATTAATCGGCGCAGTATTGTGTGGAATAAATTGAATTTCATCGACGTCAAAATCAATCGCATCAAAGGTATCGCTTAATGCCTGTTTGGCTTTGAAATAGTCGGTATGGGGCGCGAATACGGTAATCTTGCCCTCATCACATTCTATATCACTAACATTCACATCGGCCATCATTAGCGCGTCGAGGGCGGTTTCTTCGTTATCACCGGTAAATACCAGGATGGCACTGTGATCAAACATGTGGCTGACGCTACCCTGGGTGCCAATTTTACATTTAGTTTTGGTGAAACACTGGCGGACATCACCGAAGGTGCGATTTGGATTGTCGGTTAGGCAATCGATGATGACCATGCAACCGCCGGGACCAAAGCCTTCATAGCGTGCGGTAGCAAAGTCTTCGCCACCCCCACCTTTGGCTTTGTCGATGGCTTTTTCAATCACATGGCTGGGAACCTGGTCTTTTTTAGCGCGATCAATCAAGCTTCGTAAGGCCAGGTTGCCCTCGGGGTCGATTCCGCCTGCTTTGGCAACAACATAGATTTCGCGGCCGTATTTGCTATAGACCCTGGCTTTGGCGTCCGAGGTCTTGGCCATGGATTCTTTACGGTTTTGGTAAGCTCTGCCCATGCTGTGTTCCAATATTAGGGTAAAATCAGATTTTAACAGTTTTTGCGCCGGTCGCCACAGATAGACCCGGTTTTACCGCCGCGGCGGAAAATTATTCAGTGACCCACTGCGTGGTTAACTCCCACAGTTTTTTTGCGACCGCGGGATTATTGGCTTCTGCGGTGGGCGATGCCGGTTGGCAATGTGAGAAATAGCCACCAGCAATTTCGCTAGCGGGTTGGTGCAGGGCGCAGTAGACGGTGGTAGCGGCGCCCTGGTTAGGGGTTTTGGTGAAAGGGCTGACCAGCTTGAAGGCGATGCGAGCGAGCCTGGATTCGCGGCCGAAATCGGTGGAAACCATATTGCCCGGGTGAACTGAACAGGCAGTCAGGCCCTGTTCGCCATAGCGATGTTGTAATTCGAGCGCCATCAAGGCATTGCAGAGCTTGGCCTGGCCATAAGCTTTCATGGTGGCATAGTGATTGCCGGGATCGAGCAGTGTGTCGAAGTGCAAGGTCTTGGGGTAACGATGCGCTTCACTCGACAGCATCACCACTCGTGGGCTGTTGGCGAGCAGTAATTGGGGCATGAGTAGTTGAGCCAGTAAGAAATGCCCGATGTGGCAGATGCCAACGGTGCGCTCATATCCCTGCTCAGTGCTGACGAGTGTCGTTGACATTGAGCCGGCATTGCAAATGAGCAGGTCAATTGTCGCGGCCTCGAGTTGCGCACAAAAGCGCCGCACACTGGCTAGTGAGGCCAGATCCAGTTGTTGATATTCGGCATTAGCGGCGGGGTGTTGTTGCTGTATTCTTGCTACCGCATTGTTGCCACTGGATGCATTTCTACAGGCCAGTATTACCTTGGCGCCTGCACTGGCGAGGGAGCGGGCGGTTTCATAGCCAAGGCCGGTATTGGCGCCAGTGACGATTACCGTTTTTCCTCTCAGCTGGTGACCTTTTACTACATCATCGGTGGTGGAGTGTTGATTGAACTGCCAGTGAGTTTGCATAGTTTAAGCCTTTTTTATGCTCAGGTTTGTAGCGACGATGATAGGCAAACCATCAATCACAACAGACGAGATTGTAACCTGTCGCCGGTACAAAATACGGCAATTAAGGCGTAGTGTAAAAACTCCGGGCACGTGGTCAGGTAATCCCTGATCCAGAAATGAATATCATCGCTGTGTTGGGCGGTGAAATCACCGCTTTGCTGCTGCCATGGCTGGATGCATAGTTGGACGCATTCTGTTGCGTCATGTTGTTTGTGATCATCGGTGGTAACGATGGTTAACAGGGCATCAGCGCTGTGCCAGTTGAACAATAAGTAGCGGGCGTCATCGTGCATGCTTTGCGGGATGATGCCGATGCTTCGATCGATAGCGGCGTTAATAAATGCCTGGATTTTTTTGTGTTGTTGCTGGTCGCAGCGGGCACAGTGTTTGATGGTGTCGCCATTAGCGGCGTTACCGCTTAAACGCCAGTTTATTTCTGTATTTTGAGTGAAAGCTTGCATTGGCTGAGGGGGCCTTGTTTTGAAGCTGATTTTTGAAGATCAATTATAGCGATATGGATAATCCGTGGCTATATTGTGGTGTTTTCTTCGGGGAGGCGGTTGGGGCTTGCCCGGTACCTGGTCCCGGGGGTGGGTATGCGTAGATGTTTATGCACACAAGGATTTATGCCCGGTTTGCTACGATCGACGGGCCAGGCCTTTTTGAATTTCGATAATACAGGGGTTAACTGCAGGTATTAATAAGGGTTACTTGTTGTGATTACTACTGATCACAATGTGTTTTCTACCCGTTGTTTGTACCTGGCCAGAGGTACCTTTTTTGATTTGTTCGATCTCTCCGCCGGCTTTCAGGAACGCAGCAGTCTGTTCAGCAATGGATGATGAGGTTTCACTACCAACGGCCACTTTTTTTTTCTTTGGGGGTCTACCTGCCATAATAAGCTTCTCTACTACCTGATGAAATGTGACGAAGACTTGCCGGGGAGTTCCTGCTGCTGGAGAAGTGAAGCGCCGCTCAAAAGCAGGGTTATCATTTCAACTACTCTGCATTGAGAGTTATATCCCGCAAATTAGCTGGCTATCATAACCTATTTTGGGGTAAAAAGGCAGCGGCGCAGCCTTGTTTAATTTTAGCGAGGGTAATTTATGGAACTGATTGTTTTTGATCTTGATGGCACCCTGTTAAATCGTAACTCGAGGTTATCGGCGTTTACCTGTGAGACGCTGCGATTGCTGCAACAGCGTGGTATCGCCTATACCGTTGCCACCGGGCGCACCTTGCATGCTGCCCGTGAGCTGCTGGCAGGCCAGGGCTTTGAGCTACCACAAATTTTCAAGAATGGCGTGGTCATCTGGCATCCTGGCCAGCAAGCGTATAGCCATCACTACCTGCTCAGCCAGGCTGAAATTCGCAACGTATTGACTGCCTTCGTAACACGGGAGGTAACCCCGTTTATATTTACCCTGGAACAGGGTCATCGCCACGCGATTTATCATCCGCCCTTGAAACATGATGTTGAGCGGCGACTGGCGACGACCATGGGCCAGCAGCGGAGCCTGCCGATATTACCGGTAGCTGAATTGCCGGGCGATGCCGGGATTACCAATATCAGTGCCATCGGACCCAAATCGACCATTGAGGGGATTGCCCGTCTGGTAGCGGGGGAGGTCGATCTGGTGGCTTATATGGGGGTGGCGTTGGAGGATAGCAGCCTCTGTTGGCTCGACATTCATCACCGGGATGGCAGCAAGGGCAGTGCGGTGTCGGTATTGAAAAAAGAGTTGGGAGTCACTCGGGTGCTGTGTTTTGGTGACAGTGATAATGATCTGAGTATGTTTCAACAGGCTGATGAGTGCTATGCGCCGGAAAATGCCCGGGATGATATTAAAGCGCAGGCGACAGCGGTGATTGGACATCACGATGAGGATGGGATTGCACGGTTTTTACGTGAGCGCTTTGATTTATGACGCTGTGTCGCGGAAAAGACTATGCCCTATGATACGCACAGGACATGCTGGAGCAGGGCAATAAACTGTAGCGTGAACTTATGCTGATTTGGCATGTTTGGCGAGATAGAGGATTGAGCTGGCAAATTCACCTCGTTTCTCATCCATCGCGCAGGATGAGTAGGCCTGGTTGTAGTGTTCATTGAAATCCAGCCAGTCCTGTTTTTTCATCAATTTTTCTATCAGCGGGAAAAAATATTTTTCTTCGCTTTCAAGGTGCTGGTGTTGCTGGTTGATCAGTTCCAGCAACTGATCTTTAAGTGTGTTGAAATCCTGGCTATCCGTTTGAGCTGTCAGTTGGGTAAACTGAAGCCGTAATGTGCTGGTACTGTGTTCGAGTTCCCGATGTTGAATACCTACCTCATCGCCGATGACCAGAATCGAGCCGTCCCGGCTGATAAGGTACTGAATTAATTGTTCTTCAACGGGATGATGAAACTGTTGTGGGTACTCGCATAAGTAATTGAGAGCGGCCTGGATGAACTGCCTGGATTTGATCATATCCCTGGCATGTTGGCATTTTTCAAGCTGCCTGGTGAGAATAATCAGGATGTATCTCAGGTTAATATGGTCATCAGCTAATTTTTTTAATGATATATTCATCACCGCCACCTCATTTCTCAGGCTACCATTGTCAAGTCCTTGGTTCATCATATGCCGGTTTTAAAAAGTTACTATGATTGGGCGCAAAGAAAGCTTTGAAAGAGGCTATAACGGCTATTTTCAGGTGGGAGGTACTGATTTAACGGCAGGGATATAGCTATACTCACTCCAGTACCAGGTTTTCAGCCATAAAACGCATAAAGGTTTTGACCCGTTCACTGTTCCTCAGGTCGCGGTGGGTCAGTATCCATAATTTGAATGAAGCTACCACGGTGCTGTCGAATAATTCGACCAGGCTGGCATGTTTACGCGCTTCATGGCTGGAGAGGAAGGCGACCCCCATACCACTTAATACCGCGCTGATAACATCGGGCATGGACTCGGTATAGAGAACAATGTTGGGGTTGATGACATTGGCATTAAGCCATGCCCTGGCATTGCCACCATTGGTCATTTGCCAGAGTATCCAGTCGTAATCAGTCACGCTGTGCTGTTTGGGCAGGCGCTGCAGGTACTGTTTGCTGGCGTAAACCCTGGCGTTGAATTCACCCAGGCAGCGACCGACCAGTAAGTCAGGCGGATCATCGGCAATACGCAGCACAATATCGACTTCTTGCTGGTTGATATTGTGTGTTTCCATGGTGCTGTGGATTTCCAGGGTGATCTCGGGGTGTTGGCGCTGGAATTCTGCGTAGAGTGGGTAGACACTAAGGATGCCGAGCTCTGGCTGGGAGATGCGTAACTTGCCCTGGGTAACATCGTAATGGCCTTCGGCCTGTGACATGACCCGGTCAACATCGGTCTCAATGCTCTGCGCATCGCCATAGAGTTGCTCACCGGCGATGGTGAGTTCATAGCCCCGTTGCAGCCTTTTGAACAATTTGCTACCGAGCATCTGTTCAAATTGTTCAATCCGCCTGAGCACGGTGGAGTGGCTGACATTCAATTCCCTGGCGGCTCCCGATACCGTGCCCTGTCGCGCTACGGCGAGGAAGTAGCGTAGGTTTTCCCAATCCCTCATGGCCGAGCTCCTGTGCTATTGTGCATAAATAGACATAAGTTGTTTCAATATGTGCAATTTACGAGATGCGTATTGTCCCCTAGAGTTGACACTGTAATCAACCCACGGAGGATAAAGAGATGAAAAATATTATTATTGTCGGTTTGATGTTTGTGGTGAGTCTCCTGACCGTAGCGACGGCGGCTAATGCCGAACCCGCGGCAGAAAATGCTGAGCAGGTGAATCTGGTGATCTACCGACCCAATGACCGTTCTGCCTTGAATTACCGCGTTTGGGTGGATGGTCAGTATCTGGGAAAACTTGAGCGTGGGGAAGTGCTAAAGTTGCATTTGAGTGCCGGTGAGCACCTTATCCGTGCCAACGACAGTAAGCGCAGTCATTTGACGGTGATGCTTGGCGGGCAGAAGGTGACGTATGTTCGCAGCGAAATTTCCCGCAACACCGAGTTATCCTTAACCGAGGTGCCGGTGGAAAGTATGGCCGGATTGTAATGGCTCGCCGCCCGGTTGGAGGCGTAAGGCAGGCGGCTTGTCTATAATGATAACAGTGCCCCTGGATAATCGTGCATTATTCAGGGGCACCTCAAAATCTCACTCAGGAGAACACTATGTCTACCGTCGTTATCACTGCCCAAATCGCTGCTATTCTCGGCGTACTTCATGTCATATTTACCCTGCGGGTCGGTATGTACCGTGCTAGCAATAAGATTTCCCTTGGTGATGGTGGTGATAAAGAGTTGCGCAAGCGTATCCGCGCCCATGGAAATTTTATCGAAACGGTTCCTATTGCGCTGATACTTATTTTGCTCAATGAATTGAGCTTCCTGTCACCGGTTTACCTCTACGCTCTCGGTGGTGCATTGATTGTGGCGCGTTTGATGCACTATGCCTCAATAGCCTTTAGCACACCCCTGGCGATAAGGTTTGTGGGTATGTCGACAACCTTGCTGGTGATTTTGATCGCATCGCTATTGTTGATCTTATAAAGGAGCAGCTTCGCAGCTGAAGGTTTTCTCCTGTCAATTAATGCTCACCCATAAAAGGTGCCAGTTGCTCCTGCGCGATGAAAGCCTTGACGGCCTGTAAATCTTCATCATCCCTGTCTTCGTGGCCGCGGCGGCTATCGAGGGTGTCGATATAATTTAACAAGCCAATCTCGTTGAACGCGTAGGCCGGGGTATCTTCCCGATGATCCGGGTTTTCTTCAGTGGCGGAAAAATTGCAGGTTCTGGCATGATAGAGCTGCTGCCGTTCACTGTTATCAAAAAGAAATAGCCCGGGATTTTGAGTGAACAGCAGACCGCTGCCATCGGCCAGGGTTTTAGCGACCAGTTGTCGATGAATGGCTTCAGTAGACCACCCCGGGTTTTTTTCGGCCAGTATTGACCACTGTTGCAAGCCCTCCATTGAGATCACCCAGGTGGCGCTATAGCGGCGTGGGTGGTCCAGCCAAAAAGCCGTAGGGTAGGGTGGTGTATCCTGGTGCGGTTGTTGGAAAAAGCTGTTGAGATAAGGGTTGTTACTGTAATGGTGCTGCCTGGGGTGACGCATGGCGACGGTGTGGTTGGTTTTGTTCAGCGGCAGGTCGGGGAATTCAATGGTGCCATATTCAAAGATGGCCTGGCGTAAATACTGTAAAAAAACGTAGGCACTGGCGTTATAAGGGTAGTGCGTATAGCGTTCAGTGGGCACAAATACCCTGGCGCCAATGCGACGCCCGTCCAGTGAATAGCACTCGGTCTCGATACGACACTCTGCTTGCAGGTCGCTAAAAGTGAAAGGTTTTCTCTTCATGACGGGCAGTAGGCCTTATTGACATGATCACTAATGATTGTTTAAAACTATAGGGAAGGACGCGCCAAGTTACAATATGGCATGATCGGGCTGTTCCTTATCGCTTGATGAAGATTAAATAGCGGGCGGGTTGTGGACTTGCTGAAAAAGGCTGTTTATCCTGTTTCGCTTGAACAAATAACTTTTTAAGGGGTTTCCATGTCCAGGTTAATTATTGTTGTTGTCGCTATTGCTGTGGTGGTGTTCTATCTATGGCGCTCCTCCGATGGTAAAAAAGCGGCAGAGCAGAATGTGCAATTGGGCGCTGATTTTCTCGCCACTAATGCCATCGCAGATGGCGTGATCACTACGGCTTCGGGTTTGCAGTACCTGGTGCTGGAGAAGGGTGTTGGCACAGTGCACCCTAAAGCCAGTGATAGAGTGAAGGTGCATTATCATGGCACGCTGATCGACGGTACTGTCTTTGATAGTTCTGTTGAGCGTGGCCAGCCGATTGACTTCGGCTTGAATCAGGTGATCAGTGGCTGGACTGAAGGCTTGCAATTGATGGTGGTGGGAGAAAAGGCGCGGCTATTTATACCCAGTGAACTGGCTTATGGCAATCGGGCTACGGGGGGTATTGGGCCGGGTTCAACTTTGATATTTGAGGTTGAACTACTGGGGATTAATGATTGAGATTGAGACAGGCCGTTCGATGAGTAGTGCGTTTAAACGCGGGCCTGCGCTCGATGCCAGAGAGTGAAAGGAGACTTATTTGCAAGTCACTTTCTGGGGGATGCTTTTCTTGCCATTGACCACGGCGTAAATCTCAGCGGTATTTTCGCCACTACCAATAACATTGTTATTTTCGTCGCAGCTCAATTGTAATTTAACTGCCCCGGCAAAAATGGTGCCTGGTTTACCTTTTGGAATAGTAGCGGTGGTATGGCCAAGCTGTTTACGAGTCCAGAACCAGTCCTTGTCGTACAGGGCAACCGGGATATCAATCTCAGCTTGTTCTGAATCTACATCGCCATCAACTCCCACCCCCAGGCGGATAATCACGTAAAAGACGGTAAAGGTTTCCTGCTCCATTTCACTTTTTATTTCTGATGGGCCGGAATAGGTGACGAATACAGTCTCTACGCCAGCAGCTTTTGAGTCGGAAGCAGAGTAGACGTTGGCCGATGTGAGCAGTGCAAGCGCCAGTAGTATGTTAACTGATAATTTAAGGCTCATTCGCCGTTCCTTTCTATGCTTGTTTATATGATGGGGTTTTCGCAATCGGCAGCTGCCGTGTTTGTAGCGATAATGGAGTAACAATAAAGTCTATTGTGCTTAAAGTCCATTCATAGGCTTAAAATGTTGGCGTTTTAACAAGCTTAAAAGGGCTTGTTGAAACGTTAATTTATTTCTTCACGTTCCTCTTCAACTTCATTTTCCATTTCCTCATTGCTCTGCATGGGGTGGTTTTCATCTTCTTCATCGCAGGGCGTAAGATCGGGGGCGGTACCGCATTCATGATAATGGCCCTCTTCATCGATATATTGCTCATCGACAGAGACATTGCCAGTACAGGCGGTCAGGGAAAAAATTAATAAGGAAAGGATTGTATAGTGCTTATTCATCATCATCTCGCTGTTAATCGTAAGGGCGCCTGACGTAAACGCTGACCGCTTGCGGCAAAGATGGCGTTGGCCACGGCGGGAAGGATAGGTGGGACTGCCGGCTCGCCGACACCTGTTGGGGCTTCATCGCTATCGATAATATGTACCACGATATCCGGTGATTCATTGATTCGCAACAGAGGATAATCATTAAAGTTACTTTGTACTACGCGGCCATTTTTGTAGGTGATTTCTCCATGCAGCGCTGCGGTCAGGCCAAAAATAATTCCGCTTTCCATTTGCATGGTAACTACGTCCGGGTTGACCACCAGCCCGCAATCGACCACGCAGTACACTTTGTGTACGCGAATATTTTGCTTGACGATTTCTACTTCGGCCACTTCAGCGACGTAGCTATTAAAACTCTTATGGACGGCAATGCCCTGAAAATGACTGGCAGAAGAAGTTTTCCCCCAGTTGCTTAGCTCGGCGACTTTTTTTAGCACCGCCAGGCGGCGGGGATCGTCGCGTAATAAATCGGTTCGAAATTCAACCGGGTCCTTGCCCGCCGCATGGGCAGCCTCATCGAGAAAGCTCTCTACTATAAAGGCATTTTGCGAGTGGCCCACCGAGCGCCACCACAGCAGGGGTACGCCAGCATCGGAGTGGACATAGCGCACATCGAGGTTGGGGATGGCATAGGGGAGATCGGCGGCGCCCTCGGTAGACGTTTTATCGGGAAACAAGGTGCCCAGCGTATTGCCAACGGTGTTACCTAAAAGCCGTACCAGGGCATCGGGGGTGGCTTCGGGGAGATAGCTGCCCAGCGTTTTAGGGATAAAATGGCGCATTACGGATGGCCCGATAATCTGGTGATGCCAGGCGGTTAGCTGGCCCTGATCATCTATGGCGGCTTTCATCCGGTTGTAGGTAGCGGGGCGAAAGCTGTCATGGGCGATATCGTCTTCCCGTGACCAGATGACCTTTACCGGCTGGTTAATGGCCATGGAGATCGACACCGCCTCGGCGACGAAATCATGCAAAATCCTGCGTCCAAAACCACCGCCTAAAAAAGTGCTATGGACGTGAATTTGCTCGAAAGCGAGGCCGGTTATTTCTGCAGCTAGCACTGTTGCCAGGTCAGGCCCCTGGGTGGGAGCCCAGATATCACAGCGGTCTGCACGCACATCGGCAACGCAGTTTTGCGGCTCCATGGTGGCATGAGCGAGAAAGGGTGCTGAATATTCCGCTTCGATTATGCTCGCTCCCTCGGCGAAGGCCCGGTCAACATTGCCTTCGCTGCGCACCTTGTCGCCATCCTCATTATCGGCGGCCTGTTGATATTGGCTGGATATGCTCTGGCTGGAAAGTCCGGCCTTGTCGCCCTGATGCCACTGAATGTTCACTTGCTGCAGGGCTTGGCGAGCACGCCAGTAACTGTCAGCAATGACGGCAACACCGGCATCAATCGACAAGATATTTTTGACCCCCGGCATTGATTCAGCCTGGCTCGCATCAAAGCGCTGCAGCGAGCCGCCGAGCATCGGCGGGCGGGCAACGACAGCAATGAGCATATTGTCGATGTGCACATCTATAGCAAATTCAGCCTGGGCAAAGGTTTTAGCAGCGGCATCCAGACGCTGGCGCTGTTGACCAATGTATTGGTATTGCGCCGGTTTTTTCAATGGCGTATTTTTGGGTGGGCTTAAACGAGCCGCCGTCGATAGCAGCTCCCGATAGGGAATAGTCTTACCGCTGGCTTGATGAATCACCCTGCTATGCGCGGCCTGCCTCAACCTGTAATATTTCAGCCGCCGCGTTGATTAGCAGTTGGCGGGTGTCGGCTCCGGTCTGGGATAGTGGCGTAAAATGTGCGCTGAGGCTGTTGCTGCCCCCGGTCATTTGGCTGAAAAACTTGGGGTTATTGTAAGCTTTGTCCCGGGGAGCCAAGTTGATAGTGAATTTCTCCGGGTCAACTTCCAGTTCCTCGGCAATCACCGTGGTCAAGCCAGTATAAGTACCTTGCCCCATCTCGATGCGCGGCAGGGTAAAAATAATTGCTCCATCAGGGCGAAACTCTAAAAAGGCATTGGGGCTGAGCACGCCCGATTCATTTTGAATGCCGTTGGCGCTCTCGCAACCGGGCAGGTGAATAGCAACAAGTAAGCCGCCGCTGACAGTGGCGGTGGTTTTTAAAAAATGGCGGCGGCTAATAACGGGTGACATATTAAGCGTTTACTTGTCCGCTGTGGTCGATTCAGCGGCGTTATAAAACGTTCCGCTCGAGTTGGTTGAGGCGACATCCTTGATCGCTTTCAAAATGCGGGGGTAGGTGCCACAGCGACAAATGTTGCCGGTCATCGCAATTTTTATTTCCTCATCGCTGGGATTGTTGTTCTGTTCGAGAAAGGCGGCGGCTGACATCAATTGCCCCGGTTGGCAATAGCCACACTGTGGCACGTTATGTGTTAGCCAGGCGGACTGTAGCGGGTGAGGGTCTTCAGCACTGCCCAGCCCTTCTATGGTGGTGATAGGCTGGCCGATAGCGGAGGACACAGGGGTGATACAGCTGCGAATAGCGATACCATTGAGATGGACAGTACAGGCACCACAAAGACCCTTGCCGCAGCCAAATTTAGTGCCTGTGAGCTGGAGCGTATCGCGGATTACCCACAATAGGGGTGTGTCAGCTTCGACATCGACCTGATACGTTTGTTGATTGATGGTCAGTTCCAGCATAGCAGTGGTCTATTGATTGAATCAGTGGTAATTTGGCGCGGTGATGAGTATGGATTGTAA
>JAUXHA010000015.1 GCA_030621845.1 Spongiibacteraceae bacterium | reverse complement strand
ATTATCGGTTTAATGGCCACCGAAGTAATTACCGTGGTGCTGCTTAGTGCCGTGCTGTCTACACTGCTGATCGTAGCCACCGAACAATACGGCATGCAATTATTACAACAGCTATTGCTGAATTAAGGATGATGCATGTGAAAATCAAAGCGGTATTTTTAGGCTACCTGATATTAGGCACACTTCTATCGGCCTGCAGCGAGGAAACCAATACACCGCTCAACGCTGACAATAAAGTCGTCGAAATTATTACCGTTAATAACCCACTCTATTACTTCACCACGCGACTGGCTGGCGATCTTGCCACGGTAAGTTTAGCTGCACCTACAGAGGGCGACCCGTCACAATGGAACCCTAAATTGGAAGAGTTACTGGCAATAAAGCAAGCAGACCTGATCGTACTCAACGGTGCCGGCTATTCTAACTGGCTGGATAAAATATCCCTTTCATCAAAACAATTATTGAACACCAGCCTGGCCGTCAAAGCGCAGTGGATTCCCCTCCCCAAACAGGCAACCCATAGCCACGGACCCACCGGCGAGCATTCCCACAGCGCTTATGCCATCACTATCTGGATGGATATGACTATTGCCAAACAACAGGCCAGCGCAATTGCTGACGCATTAATTGAACGCTGGCCTGAGCAGCAATCGGTGATAGAACAACGAAAGAAGGAACTACTGCAGACCCTCTCCGAACTTGACGAGGGCTACCGCCAGCAGGGGAAACAGCGGGCTGGTAAACAACTGATTTATTCCCACCCGGTCTACCAATACTTTGAACGGCAGTATCAATTGGCAGGGTACTCACTGCACTGGGAACCGACCGAGATGCCCAGCGATTCCCAATGGCTGTTGCTGCAACAACAATTTGATGAAAACCCGAATAGTCTGTTTATCTGGGAAGATACCCCTGCCCCACTAATTGCAGAACGCATGGCAGCCATGGGAATGAAGTCAATCGTCATCAGCCCTGCCGCCAATATCGGTGAACAAGACTGGCTGACCGCGCAGCAGCGTAACCTGCAACGCCTGCAAGCATTAAGTGAGGCCAGATAAGACACTTAACGGATAGCCCCTCCTGTCGTCATTCCCGCGAATCGTGACATGGACAATTGGATCCCCGCCTACGCGAGAATGACGAGATTAAGTCACGGAAATGACCAGGTAAGAATTTAAAAAGGGCAATGACAAACAAGCCTACAAAGAGTGCTCAATTGTCATCACCCGTTTTTATTGACCCGAATTTATCAAAAATTCCCGTAACGATTGAGGTCAAAGGCACCGTATTCCAGCGGCTTTTCTTCCGCATATTTCTTATGGAACCAATCAGAATAGTCCCAGAAACGTTGATCGGTGCGACGAATACCGTAGCGCGCAACGAATTTCTGGTATTCCTCCAGAGAAGTAACCGCCCCCAAATAACCCAGGAATGTTTCCAGGTTTTCATAGTCAACTGTAAGGAAGAAGTTGGGGTATGCACCTGAGAACCCACGGATCACCGTATGGGTATCATTAGCGGGGTCACGATTGAGCGAATCACCGTCAGCAAGCACGCTACCCAGGTTGTTATAGCTTTTATTGCGCAAGATGGTGTAGTGAATATCGTCTTCTCCATCCACCCTGACACGCAGGAATACAATGTCAGGCGCAACGCCGAGGTACTCGGTATCTTCCACCTCTGCCTCATCGTCGATATTTTGCATAGCCCTGATAAGTGCATCCGCTGCGCGAACCTTCTCGGTGGCTCCTAAAGAAACACAATCACTGCTTCTGCAGCGATTTAAATAATCCACAGGCCCCGCCAGAGCACCCAGGTGTTTCTCCATCAACTGATAGAGCTCACGCTGCGGGTCATCCGTAACAAACTTTATCGGCGATTCGATAGTCATCCATGCCATCGGCTCCTGGAAGTATTTACTGCGGCTCTCTCGTATACCCTTATACCACTGATCACGAATTTTCTTACGGTCCTTGGCGGGTAAATAAGTCAGGAAATTATCCTCACCCTCCATCCGTAAAAAATCCATAAACAAACGCGAGTTCAATTGATGCCCGACATTACCGAATACATCGAAACCGGCCACTAGCAGGTAATGGATTCGCTCAAATAATGGGTAATCGATCACCCATGCGCTTTCCGGGTAGTTACCGATCAAACCGTACTCGACCGCCGCACTGTCAAAATTACGAAATATGGTCAGTGCCGCATTAGGGTTGTTGCCATTGCCTCTCCAAAGTCCAGCAAAGGCTTTGTCGCCCTCTTTTTTATAGATATTAAGGAAATAATCGGTGCGTGCCTGCTGATATTTTTTCTGGCCCTTCCAAAATCTCCCATAAGCCGCTAGCAAATTGAAGGTTTGAGTCGAGGTCGGCATTTGCAGGTAATCAGCGGCATTGTTGAGTGCTTCACTGACATTTCTCTGAGCCATAGCCTCCGGGTTTTCGAAAACCACCCAGAACTGATCCTCAATGACGTTCAGCGCTACCTGCCCGCGACAGACCGGCCCTTTAATGAAACCCATAATGAAATAACGCGAATCATCCAGTAAAAATTCATAGCGAGACTGGGGCGGTATCACCGCAAAGGTTTTAAAGGCGTTGGCAGCATCGGGCATAACGTAGCCGGGTAGCTGGGTAACCTCATAGTCCGGCTCGATAAACAATTGCTGGTAACGTGCCATTTTGGCATCGGATAGCGGGTAAACAAGATGGGACTTGGCCACGATGGACGCATCAAATATCCGCAGGCGGTACCAGAATTTATCTACCCCCGGATCATTGAAAGGCCTTGTGGTGGGTATCTCCTTAATGGGCTCCCCGGGGGGCGTGAAAGACCGTACCAGCCGGTAAAACTCACGATCAGGGGTGCCTTCAAAATGCATATGCCCGAGGAACAGATGCTCATAAATATAACGGCTAACCAGCTGATGCTTGTTATCCTCGGTATTCAGGAAAGCTTCCCAGCGCTGAATTTGAGGCGCCGCCTCGGCGGAGGGTTTGGCAGGTTCCGGGGCAGTAGCGCCTTCTGCAATCCAGCGCACCAGGGTTTTGTATTCTTTATCAGCCAGGTTGGGCAAGCCGTAAGGCATACCCCACATGCGATTTTCACTGGCGAATTCATCGAAATCGCTCTCCGCTGTGCAAGACTGCTCTCTGTCCAGGGAAGTCGTCACGCTGGCAGGCAAGGTACCGGTACGCGGTTGGGGGTTAAGCTGTTTAAGCCTGAGCATCTTATACAGTGCCGACTGGCGCAAACGAACCTGGGGGGTCACTGCCTTGCCCTGATCACCCTCCCCCAGCAAGGTATGAAACCCTAGTGCCTGCCACTCTTGCGGGGTGGTGGCATCAATGCCCAACCGCGTGGGCTGAGCCGACAGGAGGCGCGAACCATCATAAACTTTGGTAGGGTTGGCACCGCGCTCAAGCCCCTGGTAAGACGTCAGCTTCAACTGACAGGGCGCATCGTAGCAACCATGACAAACAACACAGCGCTGCTCTAATACCGGCTGCACATCCTCACGCCATGACAGTGGCGGCTCATCATCAGAAAGCGATGTTAGCACCTCCCAATCCAGGTCAGGGGTCAGGTCCGGCGCCTCAGGTGGATTTGAACAAGCCGCAAGCAGAAAAATAGCTGTAATAAGCAGAAGTTTTGTTGGCTCACTAGCCAACTTTAAAACCCTTGAAAAGGCCATAGCGTTCCCCTTTTAAACCCTCGGCCTGGCAAGGCCTGTTCGATACCACTTATTAGATGACTAAGATTATAATAGCTTCAGGCCGAAAATGTATAACCCGTGGCTCTGCTTTCGCCGTAAATCATGCTGAAAGCATTAATTAAGCACACGATAGCCAGGATCATCTAGCGCTTGGGCATTGGCGGTGGCGTATAACCCTTCCACTTACCGGCAGCCACTTTCGCAGAGACTTGTTTCTTGTTAGTACGCGCCGCCTTTTTATAGGCCATGGTCACATCGGGTGGTAGCACGTACTCGTCGACATTGGCCATTCGGACTTTTATCTGTTCTTTAGTAACGTTGATGACCATCAGGTCGCGAGCCAGCGCAAGGGGACCATCATAAGTTTTACGGACACCATCCATAATCGCCGCATTATTCTCCGGGGACTGAACCGAGTGATAGCCCACGGCCAGCCGTGGCTTGATCTGTGACATCACTTTACCAAAAGCCTGTGGCTCGGTATGAATCCGTGTTGAAACATAAGTCGCCTGACCCAGGTCCCAACCAAAATAGGCTGCCAGGGTTTTGGGTGGAAGAAAAGCTTCATGGGAGGCCACGTCGGCACCCTTGGCGTATTTCATGTACCAACTATTAGGATAAGTATCACCACCGAAGACATACTTCAGGCCGTTCCATTCCACACCATAACTGACTGCTCCATCAAGGCTGTGAATAGCAGGCCATGAACGGATGGTGACGCCATTGCCCTGATACACCACCTGGTTCTCCTGCATATAGTCGAACTCGGTTACTTCAATTTTACCGCCAGCATCGGGGAGAGCGCCGCTGCGGGTAGCAATATCCCATGCATAACCCTCTTGCATATGCTTAACAAAAGAAGCCGTTCCCAGAGCGGGCGTTGAACCGGAGGGGCCATACACTTTCAGAGGAGTGTAGCGGCCCGACAGCCAGCTACCAATATGAAATGCCATCAGGTCACCGACATGATCCACGTGAAGATGGCTGGCAAACACCTTATCCAGTTTTGAAAAGTCTGGTCGCAGTGAAAACAAGTTGGCCAACATGCCTGAACCCAGGTCAAACAAAAATTTGTCGCCATTACCCAGCTCAACCAGGTAGGAGATAGAAACCGCTGCGCGGGTCTGGTTGGGCATGCCGGTACCCAGTGCGGTGATACGCATTTCGTCAGCACCGAGCAGTTCGGTATTGGGAAAATAACTGGCCGGATATTTACCATCGACGATTGCCGTTGCCGTTCGCCCCATTGGCATATTGTCTTTCGCGCCTTCAGCGAATGCTGTCGACACCAGGCTTGCGGTAACTAAAAGGGTGGCTAGCACCCTACTGAACGACTTAATCATCTGCGCCATCGATCTTTGTTTAATACTCATTGCTCGCTCCTTCTTTGCCCGCTGCTGACGGGATTTTTTGTATAGATAAACCTTCTAGTTGATACAGTTGGTCATAGCACCCTTTTTAAAATTTAATTTTTCGGCAGTAAACTACAAGCTACCAATAAATCGTCAAGCCCAATAACGGCCCCTCCTGAGTAGCGTTATAGGCATAGTGGTTACTGCCCTTGAGGCCATTGTCGTAATCGAAGTCCATGTATTTGTAGCCCGCCAGCACCGAGCCCCAATCATTAAATCGATAGTCGAAGAAAAAACTCGCATTCCATACGGTGTTGTCTGAATCGGCATAGCCGTAATCGGTACGCGCCGCAAAGGTCCAGTTTTCCGTGAGAGCGTAAAACAAACGTCCACCGGCAAAACCCTGCCACCAGTCTTCATCATTGTTTTTATTCACCGGGATCGGGTTTGGCGGCCCTGGTGGATCCAGATCAACATTAATTTCCAGCTCCTGACGGTTGTAGCGGGCACCGCCAACGAGCTCTAAACGCGTTTTGGCCGATTCATAAAAAGCATAACCGCCACCCACCTCAAACAGCGTATCTTTAAAGGTAATATCGTTTTTGGCAGAAGCGGGAGGATTTTGCTGGCTGATCTCGGCGCTGGGATTAAGATCAACGTATTGTACTTCACTGAAGATCGACCACTTTCCCTTGCGCGCTTCAAAATGAAAGGTAAACACCACGTCGATATTTTCTAGAATACCGTTATTGAAATCCAGGTTCAGCGGCGCGGTAGCATCGCCGATGGTAGCATCACCATCAATATTCATGCCCCATAAAAACAGCGGCGATGCTGAAAATGCCCACTCATCAGTGGGCGTGTCTGCCGCCAATACAAAGCCTGACAAGCCTTGTAACAAGGCCATAGTTACAGCCAACTTGCTGATAGTTTTCATTGAGCTTCTCGATTGCACATAAATATTTTCCTGTTATAACTTTGAGACCTGTCATGGCCGCCATGAGAAGTATATTCTTTGACGCCGATCAAACCAGAGAGTAGCAATTTATTTACCGGTAAAATAGCCCCATCCAGAAGCAGATGACATCGAAAACGCGATAATTCAATACCATTTAACCGCTCGTCATACGACGTAAGGCTTAAACGAAAAAATAATGGTGAGTGCCTGTCCCCGGTCGCACGCTTTATGCCACGCAGGAGAGCCTGCCTTTTCAGGCATGTGCGCACAACATTACTGATTACAAATAAATATAAGAGTGACTAATGATCTAAAATTTCGCGGGAGCAAAACCCGTAACAACCTCAATACCCATCTCTCGACCCAACTTTGTCATCGGGTGAACCACCACCAAACCACGCACCGATTTTTTAAGCTTGCCCATATCGGCCTGCTCGGCCTTGCTAATCGGGCGATTAAAGCTCAAGGCTTGAATGCCCTGCCCTTTACCACGCACCTGCTTTTCCTGCTGTCCTTTTAATTTGGTGATTTTGCTGTTGATGGTATCAATAGCTATTTTACCTTGTGCGGCCAGCTCAACATCCCCCCGTTTTTCAGCAGCAGCCAATTTACCCTGGGCCTTATCGAGGCGATGATTAAGTTTTTGTAGCTCTTGTTTTAAATTCATAGGCTTACCTGGTATAAGAATCAATAGATAAATATGGGCAGAACAAACGCCAAGGTGAATCATCCCGGTTAATAGCAGTGCCTTTCTCTAAAGAAATACAGGTACCGGATCAAGGCATCACGTTGAAGACATACTGCTCGGTCGTAAACTCGACAGCAACACTGGAAGAATCAGACGCGCTGAGGGTGGGCAAGTTCAAATCAACTGGTCTTTCCCTTGTCAGGCGCTGGTTTGGCGGATGTCTTGCCCAACAGGCGATCCATGATGCTCTTGATGTCGATCCGTTCGCCGGTGAGTAGACTGGTCAACAACTCACCACCCAACACCTGGGGCGCGATGATCATGTCGGGGTGCACCCGCCGAACCCGATTGAGGTTTTTGGACTGGCTAACCGCGACCACTGTCTTGGCCTTGATCTGCAATTCCTTCACCGCGAGAATGATAAACGCATTCTCGGAGTCATCGTCCGTCAATGCCAATATCGACTTGGCCTGTTCGGCACCCGCTTCACGCAAGATGTCCAGATTACCACCATCGCCAATCATCACGTCAAGATTCGGCTGGGCGAACCTGGCGGCGGCCGATTTATCTGCCACGATCACCGTCACCGACTCCTCGCGTTCAAGTAATTCGCGGCAGGTATTATTCGCCAGCGCACTGTAGCCAATGAGGATGTAATGGTTATTTCGTATCACTTTGACGTGTCTCCCGATGGTGATCTGTTCGATCCTGCGAATCATCGCCGGTATCAGCGTAGCGCCCACAGCTGTAGATAACAAGGTGATGCTGAGAAGGATGAGGGATACCAGAAACAGGCGTGCATCGGTGGTGGTTGGCGTGAAATCACCGAAACCGACGGTGGTCATGGTAACCACCGACACATAAGCCGCATCGGCCAGATTATCAATTGTTGGCGAAAATTGGGCGCCAAGGTAGTAGATACCAAACACCGCGTAGGCAAATAGCGCGATCACCGCGGCCAAAGCCACCAGCGTAGCGGCCTCGAAACTGCGGCCACTGAATCGCTGATAGTTTGCCAGCAGTAATCCCATCAACAAAATTTCATAGGGGAGCAACCAGCTTGTAAACGGCGCTTCCGATTGCATAGACAGGGCCGCCAGCACCATTGCCAGTATCAGCGCCAGCACTGACAACAACCATGCTAACTGTAATCGAAACCATAGCCCCGCGGACATTATCAGCAGGATCACACCGATGGATAGCTGGGAAACACCCGGCAGGCTGACGCCGACCAAATCCTGGCGAAGACTACCTGGCGTTAACAGGTGAATGTGCAGGCTTTGCGCCTGGTCGACCACCGGAATCAAATGCAGCAAGCCAAGCAGAGCGAGAGCGAGAGCCACGGCGATCGGCAACTGGGGAAACCAGCTTTTTTCGGACAGGGCCGACACGATTTTGCGCAAACGGATTCGTAACGTCTTTAGCATGGTTTAACCGAGTTCATAGAAACAGCTCCAGGTCTTTAGGGAAAGAAAACAATGTCCCTTCCTGTTTGAAGACTGCTTCAGGCGCCAACCCTGGTGGCCGAGTTCGCTGTTCCAATTTCATCCAATCCTTCGAAAATATCTGGTGGGTTGAGGCTGATTCTACTGCAAATGAACAAGGGAGTCATATTACTGCGGAAAATCATCAGGCCGCAGTCAATGGCATATCTCAATCCAAGCGAACGCCCACCTATCTCATAAACTCCGCTGTTTCATTAAGCTTAGTCGCTAATTAGCCCAAACTCATCGCGGAGAATTTCGATAATCTCGAGCTTGGGATTATCGGAGAGGACAATTTTCTCGCCAGTAATTTTTTCCGCAATATTGATGTAGGTTTTTGAGACAGCCATAATAATCGACTGTGGCAACTCATTATCTTCGGCCAGCGCATTGCGCTCATCCATGCGGTTCTTGTCCAACAGGATATCGGGCTCCGGAAAATGATTGAGCAAAGCCTGGCGAAAACCCTCCTTGGAGTTTTCCACCACTTTGCCGTCACGGTAGCCGGAACCATCCCAGATCCGGGATGAATCGGGGGTACCTACCTCATCCATATAAATCAGCTTTTCATTGCCGTCGCGACCGGTAACATAGCCAAACTCAAATTTGGTATCGACAAAAACCTGATCCAGCGCTTCCAGCGCATCACTGATCAGCTCGAAGCCCTCCGATAGCAGCCGCTCATAGACCGCTACGTCGTCTACGCTCTGGAACTTAAACGCGTCAAAATTATCGACGATATCCTTGCGGGTAATATTGACGTCATCCTGCTCGGGAACACCGGGAATACCCTTGAGGACCCCCTTGGTGGAAGGTGTAATCAGCAACTCGGGGAGCTTCTGGTCTTTCTGCAAGCCATCGCTAATGGCAATACCACAGAACTCGCGCTCGCCCTTAGCATAGGCTCGCCACATGGAGCCGGTTATGTACTGGCGGGCGATGGCTTCAACCATCACCGGGCGGGCTTTTTGTACAATCCAGACAAAGGGGTGAGGAATTTCGAGGATATGACTCTCGGCCAGGCCCTGCTCGCGAAATAATTTAAACCAGTGATTGGAGATGGCATTCAAGGCTGCGCCTTTGCCCGGCACCCCTTTCATACCGCCCTCTCCCTGCCAGATACACTCAAAGGCAGAAATGCGATCACTGATAACCATAATCGCCAGCGGCGCATCGGCGGCCACATTGTAGTTTCTCTCGGCAATCAGCCGGGCACTGTCTTCTTCGGTCAGCCAATATACCGAGCGCACTTTACCGCTGTGCACGGGCTGGTCGGTGCGGATGGGGAGATCATTGTTAACCGCCAATACTTTATCAGCAAGACTCATGAGTTTGTCCTGTCGGGATGATTATTAATACTAATTAGTGAATTCAAAAAAGACGTTGCCACATCCGAGCAGCCTGGGCAGAGGCTCGGGGAGACGTTTAATTCCAGATCGACGAGTTTAGCAGAACAAAAGGCATGGGAGAAGCTTACAGCTTGTTTTAGCCAAACCGCCCTAATGCATTGTTCCAGACTATTCGTGCACAGTTAGCACAGAAAATTTGCAGGATAATCCTGATCAGCCGAGATTAAAAAATTAAGGGCAATTGAGTACTTATTGATACGTATCAACCTGATCCGGTAAGATTATCGCGACAATGACTTATTGGTCTCTCGCATTCAACTAATATAAATAGCGTGTGGCCGTTCCGGGTAGAGTCAGCTATGCAATTAAGAACGCAGGGGTTTATTTATCTACTGGCATCGGTTTGGATGCTTCAGCAGGCAGCGGTGGTCAGCGCAAGCGACGCCCTGATGATGCCCCGTGCCGCGCAGTCCTTATTATTAGATATTGTGCAGGTCGATAGCCGGCTGGTTGTGGTCGGTGAGCGCGGCCATATCCTATACAGTGATGATAATGCCAATAGCTGGCTCCAGGCTCAGGTGCCGGTAAGGCAAATGCTCACCGCTGTTCATTTTCCTGCTGGCAAAATGGGTTGGGCTGTTGGTCATGACGGGATGATCCTCGCAAGCAATGATGGTGGCCAGCGCTGGGTAATACAGCGTAATGGTTTAAATGATCAAACCGCTCTAAACCAGCAGAGAGCAAAGGCGCTGGAAAGCGATCGGCAGAATCTTCAGCAGACACTGCTGGATACGGATTCCAAAACCCGTCGTGAAGCACTAAAAGTTAAAATTGAAGAACTGGGCCTTGATATTGAAGACAGCCAGGCACTGTTGAAAGAACCTGTTTCCCCCCCCCCTTTACTGGATGTTTTTTTTAGTGACCCGCTGCGTGGTGTTGCCATTGGTGCTTTTAATACCCTGTTAATAACCGGTGATGGCGGTATCAACTGGAGGCTGGCCTCTGGCCTGCTGGATAACCCTGAGGAGTTTCACCTGAATGCTATCACGGGTGATACCCAGGGCAATTTATGGATTGCCGGAGAAGGCGGAGTGCTTTTTAAATCCAGTGATTATGGGGGCCATTGGATGACGCTTGATAGCCCTTATTCCGGTTCCTGGTTTGGGATAGCTTATTCCAAAAAATCCACCCGATTATTGCTATTTGGCCTGCAAGGCAATGTATTTTACAGCGATGATGCCGGCGAGTCCTGGCAGCGCTCCAGGGTGCCGGAACGCCGCTCACTGGCGGGCGGGTATTTTATCAGTAAGGATTACGCGGTGCTTGCTGGTTCAGTGGGCACCTTGCTGATGAGTGATGACGGTGGGGAAAGCTTTGCTTCCACTGCCATCAGCAGTCGCGTCAATCTCAGCGCGGTGACCTGCGTCGGCGGTCATACGGTAGCGGTTGGTCAAGGTGGCGTACATAAAACACCCTGCGTGAGTGGTGATGATGATGAATAGACCTCCGGGTAAAGCGCAGCCACTGAACACCTACCGATGGGGTGAGGAAATCCCCAAGGTGGAACATTGGATATTCAGCCACCGGGGTATATTACTGCTGCTGTTTTTGCTGCTTACCCTCGGCCTGGGATGGCAGTCTTCGAAGCTGACGCCCGATGCCAGTTTCGAAAAAATGATCCCCATGGAACACCCTTATATTCAGGCGATGATGCGTCATATCGAAGACCTGGGCGCTGCCGGCACCACCATACAGATTGCTGTACAGGCCAATGAGGGGGATATCTTTGATCCGGAGTATCTGGAGATTATTCGCCAGATTACCGATGAGTTATTTTATCTGCCAGGGGTTGATCGCAATCGTATGCGTTCATTGTGGACGCCTAATGTACGCTGGATTGAAGTCACAGAAGAGGGTTTTGAGGGGGATAAGCTGATCGATGGGGATTATGACGGCAGTCCCCAGTCAATGGAGCGTTTGCGGGAGAATTTATTACGCTCCGGTGAGTCGGGTCGATTAGTTGCCAATGATTACCGCTCCAGTATTGTCGAGGCGCCATTGTTTGATCGAGACCCTCGCACGGGTGAGCCGATGGATTACTGGGCCTTTTCCGCCCAGCTTGAGCGAGACATTCGGGACAAGTACCAGGGCGAAAAAGTGACCATCCGGATTGTTGGTTTTGCCAAGATGGTGGGGGATTTACTCGACGGCATCCGAGCAATTGTGCTGTTCGCGATTATCACCATCCTGATAACGGTGCTCCTGCTGGTAGTTTATTCTCGCAGCGCTATCGCGACAGGGGCGATTCTATTGTGCTCACTCACCGCAGTGACCTGGCAGCTCGGGCTGTTGCATACCCTGGGTTATGGCATGAACGCCTATTCTATTCTGGTGCCTTTCCTGGTATTTGCTATTGGGGTTAGCCATGGGGTGCAGGTGATCAATGCGATAGCGGTAAATTCCAGCGCGGATACTAGCAAAACGAATGCTGCACGACTGGCCTTCCGTAATCTCTATGTGCCGGGAATTACTGCCCTGGTATCGGATGCCGCAGGCTTCTTAACCATGCTAATGATTCCCATCGGAGTGATTCGCGAGCTCGGGGTTGCCGCCAGTGTCGGCGTTGCGGTGATTATCCTGACCAACCTGGTGTTATTGCCCGTTATTATGTCGTATCTGGGCTTGGGTAAAAGAAGTGTCAAGCACCTGCGTGCGGGACCTGAGCAGAAAAAACTCCATTGGCAGTACCTGTCACTCAGCGCTTCGCGATCGGGTGCCCGCTGGTTGCTGCTGGTGGCTGCGGTGCTGGCTGCGGTGGGCCTTCACGGCGGTCAACGTTTACAGATTGGCGACCTGGATGCAGGGGCGCCGGAGTTGCACCCTGATTCACGGTATAACCTTGATAGTGCTTATATCACCAAGCATTATTCGACCAGCTCTGACGTACTGGTGATTATGGTCGAGACTGAAGCTGAGGCCTGCTCCCAGTATGACAACATGAACTTGATCGATGAGTTTACCTGGGTCATGGAAAATGTGCCCGGCGTTGAATCGGTGATGGCTTCCAGTACGGTATCAAAATTGGTTCTGAGCGGCTATAACGAGGGTAATCTCAAATGGTCGGCCATCACCCGCAACCAGGCTGCACTTAATTCCTCGTTTAATCCAATGCCGGAACAATTAATGAACCGCAATTGCAGCCTGTCACCGGTGGCGATTTTCCTTAGCGACCACAAGGCTGAAACACTGACACGAGTGATGGCGGCGGTAGAAGCTTATGCTGACGAGCATGACAGCGAGACTATACGCTTTGTCCCCGCTGCAGGTAATGCCGGGGTGGAGGCTGCCGCCAATCAGGAAATCGCCGATTCGCAATTAAAAATGCTGTACCTGGTTTACGGTGTGGTCACCCTGTTGATCTTTGTCAGTTTTGGCTCACTACGGGCGGTTATTTGCATCCTGGCGCCGCTGGCATTGACCTCGATCCTTTGCCAGGCGCTGATGGCGGAGCTGGGTATCGGTGTGAAGGTGGCGACCCTGCCGGTTATTGCTTTGGGCGTAGGGGTTGGCGTGGACTACGGCATTTATATTTATGCGCGATTGTCTCGTTACCTGGACGAGGGCCTGAACCTGGTGCAGGCCTATGAAAAAACCCTCTACTCAACCGGTAAGGCTGTTGCCTTTACCGGTATTACCCTGGCCATTGGTGTGGCCACCTGGATATGGTCGCCGATCAAGTTCCAGGCCGATATGGGTAAGTTACTGACTTTTATGTTTTTGCTGAATATGGTCGGTGCACTGACACTGTTACCGGCACTGGCCAGTTATCTTTTACCTGCAAGGAAACGTAATGAAAAATAGCAACAAACTTCTGGGCTGGTTTTTTATCGCCTTGCCGTTAACCGCCCAGGCGATGGATTTTGAATTTAACGACAGTGATTTTTCGCTGGCGGTTGACTCTACGGTTACCTACGGCGCCCAGTGGCGGGTAGAGGATCGTGACAATAATATTACCGGCAAGCGATTTATTGAGCAGTTACAGGATGATCCATTGCTTCCTGTCACCCAGCCCTCTTACGCGCAGGACCAGACGCTGCTAATTAATGGCAATGATGGTAATAATAATTTCGATACCGGTCTGATATCCAATCGCCTGACCTTGCTGGTCGATATGGATTTGAACTGGAAAAATTATGGGTTTTTTGTTCGTGGCAAAGTTTTTTACGATACTGTGTACCACGATGATAGCGACCTCGATGCGTTTGGTTATATCAGTTACAACAGTGGCAAACTCTATGGTGGCGATTCCAATCGCGGTGATTTCCCCGACCAGACCGTAGACCAGCATGGCGATGATCTGCGCATACTCGATTACTTTGCCTACGCGACCTGGGAAATACCGGGTGATCGACTGCTCGATTTACGGCTAGGCCGACAGGTGATTAACTGGGGTGAATCGACCTTTTACCAGGGCATTAATGGTATCCAGAACCGGATGGATGCAACAGCGGCTAATACACCGGGGGTAGAAGTAAAGGAAATTTTCCTGCCTACCGGTGCTGTTTATCTACAGGTCGATGTAGTTGATAATCTGACTTTTGAATCTTACTACCAGTATGAATGGCTGGAGAGTGAGCTCAATGGTGTCGGTAGTTATTATTCGACCAATGACCAGGTCGGCCCGGGTGCTCATTCGTTCCTGATTCCAACGCCAGAATTTGCCGGGGGTAATGAATACCAGTTAAACGCTGTGCTGCGTGGCTCCGATGACAATGCCAGTGATTCCGGGCAGTGGGGTGTAGCATTTCATTATGTCACAGAGAGCAATTGGGATATCGGCCTCTACCACGCGGTTGGTCACGATAAAAAACCCTCTTTTGTGCTCAGTTATGTTGATATCGCCGGTTTTCGGGTACCGCAGGATTATATCCTGCGCTATTACGAAGATATTAAGGCCACTGCTATCAGCTTTACCACCGTGATTGGTGAGACCAATGTACAAGGTGAGCTGTCGTTTCTCGACGGCACCCCAATGGTCAATGATGTGGGTGATCCCGAACGGGAAAACCTTGCCAAATTCCAGCTCGGTGGTTCGCATGTATTTGGCCCGAGCTTTCTCGCCGATGACACGGTACTGATCTTTGAGGGCTTTTATTCCGAGGTGACATCTGCCGATGGTGATAAATTAATTGGTGATGATCATGCCTGGGGATATTCTTTCCTGGCAGAGTTTTCCTATAACAATGTATTTCAGGGTTGGGATCTAAAAGTGCCGGTTTATATGAAGCATGATATGGAAGGAATTGTTCAGGAGATTCAACATTTTGAGGATGCCAAGGTGGTAAATATTGGCCTGACCGGTATTTACCTGAACAACACCACCTTGAACATTTCCTATTCCAATTACTTTGACGGGGGTACAGATAACCTGCTCAAAGATCGGGATAATATTGCCGCAACCGTTAAATACAGTTTCTAAAAGGAGTGTAGCTGTGACTAATCTTTATTTTTTCCTCTTACTGATCGCTGCCCAGTTGTCGCTGGGTTCTGCCTGGGCAAAAGTTCCTGAACAGGAGGCCGCCGCACTGGGAGACACGCTTACCGCTGTCGGTGCCAATCCAGCGGCTAATGCCGACGGCAGCATACCCGCCTATACTGGCAGCATGCTGGGCCTGCCAGAAAACCTAAAGTATGACGGTCCGGGCACCGCTTATCCCGACCCCTATGCCGATGATCCTGTTTTGTTCACCGTCACCGCAGAGAATCGAAAGCAGTACGAGGAATTTTTGAATCCGGCTCTGGAAGCCATGTTTGCGACCTACCCTGAGACCTTCAAAATGAATATCTACCCGACGCACCGCGATGGTCGTTATTTAGATATTTATAATGAAAAGTTGAAGTACAACGCAGTCCATACTGCGCTCTTTAATGGCGAGGATGGCATCGAAGGCTTTACTGGATCAGTGGCCTTCCCTATTCCAAAAACCGGGGCCGAGGTGATTTGGAATACACGTACCAGTGGCCCCAACTATACGATGGTTGGCACCTATTCCGATATCGCTGTTTTTAGTAATGGCAGTCGGTCAGTGCGCAAAACGTCAATCGTTTCGGAGTATCCCTATGCCAATCCCGATAATAAAGTAGGGGTTCTGGAAAAGGACCTGGGTATTTATGCGGCCTATGTGATGACTAATGTCGATAAGCCGGTGCGGGACAAGGGCACCATTACTTCAGTTTTAGACCCCTACGATTATGCGACCAATGCCCGGGAGGTCTGGCGCTACCTGCCAGGTTCCAGGCGCGTACGACGTGCGCCCACTGTCGGTTACGATACCCCTGATGGCCCCGGTGGATTTATTACTGTTGACGACACGCTCGGTTTTAATGGCGCGATGGATCGATTCAGCTGGACACTGAAGGACAAACAGGAACTCTTTATACCCTTCCACAATTACAAGTTTGACCAGCAAGGCCTCAGTTACGATGAGCTGTTACCTGCCTATCATGTTAATCCCGATTATATTCGTTATGAGAAGCATCGGGTCTGGGTAGTCGAGGCTAATTTAAAAGAGGGCAAACGACATATCTACGGCAAGCGGCGTTTTTATGTTGACGAGGATAGCTGGAATATTGTGATGACCGAAAATTATGATGGTCGGGGTGAATTGTGGAAGGTGGTACTGATTAATTCAATCTATGAATACAATGTTAAGGGCTACGTAAACAGAGCCATGATGTTCCATGAATTACGCGCTGGTGGTTATATCGTTATTCGCCTGGTCAACGACAGTGCTCCGCTGGACTATACCGCACCACCCAAAGGCAGCCATTACTATTCCTCGACCAATGTCCGTAAATTGGGGCGTCGATAATAGCCCCCTGATTAACTCTTGCTGTGTTACTGTTTGCTGTTATTGCGGGGTCTTGCATTAACCCCAACAAGAGTTAGTGAATCGTCCCGGGGTTTGCTAGACACTGGCAATCGACAGGCTATTATTCATGCCTGACCGTACAATTAGCGCCGGTCTCGGCTGGGAATGGGACGAGTTTTCTGCGACTGAGCTGCAGGTGACGCACCAATTCCTGATGAATAAAGCGCTGTCGATTGGCGGTGGCACTACCGAGGTGCAAATGAACCTGGTAGCCAAGGCCATTGGCCTGCCACAGGGCAAGGGCGCTAATGACTGTGTGACATCAACCCAGACTAAGAGTATTCTTAGTCTGGGTTTTTTATGTTCAAGATGAACGGTATGCTGCGGGCGCATGGAGACGCAGGAGCAGCGATGTTCAGGATGAACAAATAAAATTTTATAATTAATAACAACGGAAATAAAAAATGAACAAAACGTTTTTTATGCGTTCTACCGGCTTGCTCGTGGCTGGCTTATTGATTGGCGGCTGCGATATGGATAGCGGTAAAATCGACCTGAGTGATAACAAAGCCCGGCCGCTGGCCGAGATGGTGGTGCAGGCTCCTTGCCTGGATAACAACCCCCAGCGCAACGCTTATTTTGGCGATTTTCATGTGCATACCTCTTATTCCAGTGACGGCTGGTTGTTTGGTGTGCGTACCACGCCGCAGGACGCCTACCGCTACGCCTTTGGTGGCGAGCTATTGTTGGCACCCAATGACGCCTCCAATACCGTAGGCACACGCCCGGTACGTATCGACAGACCGCTGGATTTTATGGCGGTAACCGACCACGCCGAGTATTTTGCCGAGCAGCGCTTTTGCGCGGATGAAACCCTGCCGGAATATCAGTCGGATTACTGTCTGGAGTATCGACAGGGCTATGGCCGCGACATGCAGCAGATGATTCGAATTCTCAGCCCGATGCCCTGGCGTGATGTGGCGCAGTGTGGTGAGGATGGCGCGCGCTGTAAGGAAGTGGCGGGGGCGGTTTGGCAAGATACCGTACAGGCGGCCGAGGACTGGAACGACACCAGTGAGAACTGTGAGCGCACCACCTTTATTGCCTATGAATACAGTTCGGTGCGCTTGGGTTCAAACCTGCATCGCAATGTGATCTTTCGCAACAGCATCGTGCCGCCCAATCCTATCAGTTATATCGAGGCGACCCGGGCCACTGAGCTGTGGCAGCACCTCGATAAAGACTGCCTGAGTTCAGAGACCGGCTGCGATGTTTTTGCCATTCCCCATAACTCTAATATCAGCAATGGCCGGATGTTCGCTGTCGACTACCCCGGCACCAGCTCACTCGAGGAGCAACGGGCGCAGGCGGCACTGCGTATTAAAGTTGAGCCGTTGATTGAAATTATGCAGCACAAGGGTGATTCCGAGTGTCGCAATGGTTTACCCAATGTGATTGGCGCGGTGGATGAACTGTGTGATTTTGAAGCATTTGAAAATTTCGCCTTTCAAACCACGGTGATGTTTGGTGAAGTTGGCGAGTGCTATGAAGGGCCTTTTGCCGATTCGATACCTCATCTCGGTCCTAACTGCCTGTCTAAATCGAGCTATATACGCACTGCTTTGGTAGAGGGCCTCAAGGAGGAGGCACGTTTGGGGGTTAACCCCTTTAAGTTTGGTTTGAGTGCCAGCACTGATACCCACAATGGTCTGGGTGGCGGCGTCAATGAGCGAACTTTCCCTGGCCACTTGGGGATAGCCGACGACACCGTTGAGGAGCGCACTGCATGGAGCAGTGATGTGGCCGGTAACGCCAGCAACAACCCCGGCGGCCTGATTGGCGTCTGGGCCGAAGAGAACTCCCGTGAAGCGATTTTCAAGGCATCAAAACGCAAGGAAGTTTTCGGCACCAGCGGCCCGCGCATTCAGCCGCGGTTGTTTGCCGGTTGGGATTATTCCACCTCATTGTGTGATGATCCGGATATGCTGAGCAAAGCTTATCAGCAGGGTGTGCCCATGGGCGGTGATTTACCCGCTAGAGGCAGCGCCAGCGCGCCAGTGTTTATCGCCTCGGCATTGGCGGATGCCGGTACTGCAGACTTGCCGGGTACGCCACTGCAGCGCTTACAGATGGTTAAAGGCTGGGTCGATGATAAGGGCGTGACCAATGAAAAAGTATTTGATATTGCTGGTGATGCCAATAATGGTGCTAGCGTTAATCTCGAAAACTGCACGCGGAGTGGCTCGGGTTTTGTCCAGCTCTGTACGGTTTGGCAAGATCCGGAGTTCGATCCCTCGCGCCGCGCGGTGTACTACCTGCGTGCGGTAGAAAACCCCAGTTGTCGCTATACGGCCTGGCAGTGTGCCAGCTTGCCGGAAGGGCAGCGCCCCGCCGATTGTAGCCGTCCCGAAGTGCGCAAAGCGATCCAGGAACGCGCCTGGAGTTCGCCAATTTGGTATACGCCGGCTAATTAACTTTGCCCAGGGGTAAAGCCCCTGGTGGTTGATTCGGTGTTCTATATAAGTGGCGGGCCGGACGAGATTGATGATTCAAGCCTTTGGGCTTGAATCCCCCCTTCGGGGCGCCCTTAAACTACGGGCGTCCAAATTCCGCCCTGGGCGTAATTTGTCGCACTCGCGAGTTCGAGTATCGTCCGCCTGCAATCGCGAGGCATAAAAAAACCACCTCAAGGGGCGGCTGATTTATTGATATTTTTAAAGTGGCGGACCGGACGAGACTCGAACTCGCGACCTCCGGCGTGACAGGCCGGCATTCTAACCAACTGAACTACCGGTCCGCAACTATACTACGTACTACTTTCTCAAAACATGGTGGGTGATGACGGGATCGAACCGCCGACCCTCGCCTTGTAAGGGCGATGCTCTCCCAGCTGAGCTAATCACCCATCTCGAACGAAGGCGCATTTTACAGTAACTACTCTCTGTGTCAAACCCTCTGGAGAAAAAATTTATTGTAGGCCAAAAACCCTCCTAATCGTTTGTTTTATAGACAAAAACTTCCCTTTTCCCAGTCCTGTTTCGAGCGGATTAGAATGCTTATTCACTGTACAGTTTCAGCGCGGCTGATTACTATAGCCGCCTCAGTTCAGCGAGCAAAAATACCACGATGGAAATTTATAAAGAGTTCAGTTTTGAAGCCGCCCACCTTTTACCCCATGTCGTCGAGGGGCACAAATGTGGCCGGCTGCACGGACATTCCTTCCATGTGCGTATTTGCCTGAGCGGTGAAGTCGATCCGCAAACGGGCTGGATTATGGATTTTGCCGAACTCAAGCAACACTTTGCGCCGCTCTATGAACAACTCGATCATCATTACCTGAATGATATCCCCGGCTTGGAAAACCCCACCAGCGAAAATATTGCCCGCTGGATCTGGGACAAACTGATTAATTCACTGCCATTGCTGTCCAAAGTCGAAATTCGGGAAACCTGCACCAGTGGCTGCATCTATGACGGACGTTCGATTGGGTAACAAATAAACACTTTTTAGCTAATAATCGAAACACTGACTCCATTCACCGTAACACTTATTCACATGATCATCCTGTAAGCAAGACAGAGGGGATAAATAAAAAAACTCCTCATAAATAACTTTTAGTTATTATCCTAAGTTATTGTATTTAAAGTGATATATCAATATTGCACATATTTTAATCAATTTATGCGAGCCAAGCCTGTTACTGGCATAGCGGCGCCGCTAAACACATTGCTCACAGAGTTATCCACAGAAATTGTGGAAAAACCTCTCTGCTTGCTACCCGTCATCAATAAAAAACACACGCTGTCATATTTCTGAAATGTTACCGCGCCAGAATAAGCGCCAGTTAATAAAAACCTTCTACTTTTTGGAGATACTGCATGAAAACAAAGCTCTCAGCTTTATTAATACTGGCTAGTTGTACTGCCAGCTATAGCGAACTTAGCCTTGCCGGAGATGTAACAGTCTATGGTAAAGCTAATATTAATTATAACTCCATAGACATTGATGGTGACCCCGGCATTGATGCGGACGGTAACCCCATTGATAATCCGGACAAATGGGATTTAAATTCCGCCGCTTCCCGACTTGGTTTCAAAGGCAGTGAACAGATAACCGAGCACCTTAAAGCAATTTTCAAAATAGAGTTTGAAGTCGCCATTGACGGCAGTGATAGCGATGACGCGCTCAAGCGTAGAAACAGCTATGTAGGTTTACAGGGCAACTGGGGAACCATTCTGGGCGGTAACCACGACTCCCCCCTGAAAATATCCCAGGGTAAAATCGACCTGTTCAATGACCTGCGTTACGGCGATATAGCGAATGTTTTTGTCGGTGAAAACCGCGACAACGATATCATTATGTATACCACGCCCCAGTTCGGCGGTTTTGCCGCCACCGTTGGTATTACTCCTGGCGATACCGATGAAAACCATAATGATGATGGCCCCGCCGATGCGGTGTCTTCGACAGTTTATTACACCGGCGATAAACTCTATGCCGCCATCGCCTATGATTCCAACGTCAACAAAAATAACATTTTTCGTGCAACCAGCACCTATCACCTGGGCAACTTCAAGCTGGGTGCAATGTACCAATACGCTGAAGAGTCACAGGATGATGCCGGACTGGGCAAAGTAAAAGGGCTGATCGATGTCGCTGATGATTACTACGGCGTTGTCTTCAGTGAAATGGAAGGGGGTATGGTGAGTATTTCCTACCAACTTAATAATTGGTTGTTCAAAGGCCAAACGGCTATCGCCAATTATGAAAACGATGATGGCAACACCGATGTCAGCCTCACGTCTGTCGGCGTAGATTACAAGTTTACCAAACGAACTAAACTCTACTCCTACTACACTTACAGTAAAATGGATCAATCCGCTGACCTGGGTATTACCGCAGACCTGGAAGCCAATGTGGTTGGCACCATTGGCCTGGAACATAAGTTCTAGCCGCCATTGGGATCAATAGCATAGAATATACTCTGTTGTAACATCATTAAAGGCCGCCGCTTATGAACATGGTTAACGTCATTACTACTGCATTATTTTCCCTGCTGTTTCTGGCGCAGGCGGCGGTCGCTGATGAAGCGCTTGATATTGATCAATCGAGCACCCTGGATTTTCAAGGTTTCCATACCACCAAGAAAGAGGCGATCAAACTCTATGACTCGCAATACGGAGGTATTCTTGGTGGCGGCAATAAGGAGGCGAAAAATACCGCCAGCACGATAAAAGAAAACGCCGGGGAAACGGATAAGCATTATGAAATCCGTGAACGCTACGCGCTCTCTCGCAGTGAATATACCGGCTACAACCCGGTGACTGTGGTTCAAGCGCTGCACCTGCAAATGCAGGGTTTTTGCCCCAGCGGCTGGCGAAAACTGGAAGAGCGATCTGAACCCGCTAGCGATGACACGCTTTATATGTATTATGTGTTTGAATGTCTTGAGACAGAGTAGTACGACTAGTAGGCAAACTGCATGCGCATGGTAAGCGCATCACCCCCAGTATCAATACCGCTTTCATCGCTGATACCCAGCTCGTCCTGACCATCCGGTGGGCGGTCGTAATCGGCATGGCTGTAATCCAGCATCACGCGAATATAGCGGTTGATGTACCAGTTGACTCCGCTGGTAAACATAAGCGCCTTGTTACCCTGATCATTATCCTGCAGATCAATATGGGAGATCCGTGCAAAAACCTCCCAGGCACCTTTATTGGGGTCTTTAGGTACAATAATATTAAAACCACCGTATAAATTATTATAGGGGCGAACTTCACCCGTGAGAAAATAACCCACGGTGACATACCCGCCGTAAGCATCGAGATCATCGCCCTTAATGCCATCGTTATTGTTGTCATTGCCGTTGTAATGGGCCGCGTAAGTTTCGGCGGACAAATGAAACGCCTTCTCAATATAAATCAGCTCCAGATTGAGGATCTGATTGGAATTGATTTCGATATTACCACTGGAAATTCGGTTGGACTGTTGGACTTCCCTGACTTCAGGATAGAGTAGGATCCGATTGATGTTTCCTTCGCGGAAGGAAACACCACCGCCGAAGTGAACTACACGGGTGCCTTTCCTGATAAAAGGCTTTACTGCCCTGGCAGTGATAGCGTAATTCTGCCCCGAGTTATCCGTCGTATTATTGTTGTGATAAAAGCCTATGCCGTATTTATATTCCTTGTGGGTACCATAGAAGGTCACCCCAATATTTCGGCCCGGGGCAAAAGCAGTGCTCGCTGCCGTTCGCTCTGTGGTGGTGATCGCATTGGATGTCGTCAGCTGCTCAAGGCCCAGTGGTTCTTTCGCCTTGCCAAAGCGAATCAATGAAGCGATACCGTCACCGTGGTAATTGGCGTACAGGTCGCCCGTAGTATCGATCTCCGCGTCTTCATCTCCCACCACCTGCGCCTTGTAGTCCCAGTTTTTACCCATCAGGCCCCTGAGTTCAAGCGACAGGCGGCGACGGAAAAGATTATTCTCACTGCTGCCCCCCCCTTCATTGGCGGTATACACCCCCTCGATCTGGTTGGTATCAATATGAATTCGCCCACCCAGGCGCATGGAATAATCCAGGCCATCGCTGTAGATGGGAACACCCTTGAGAAATTGAAAGGCCGGGCTTTTATTGATGTTGTGAATTACACCAAACAATGAGGATTCGCTGTCTGCCGCCACGTCCTGCTCATCAGCCGCCGCTATTTCCGCCTGCGCGAATAGTTCAGCACCAGAAAACAGTATCAGGACAAGAAGAAAAATCAGTGTTTTATAATTATTCATTGTCCAGCATACAGTGGGCGCACTCTGTACGGAAAGAGTAGCAGAGTCCAGCTGTCATAACAGCTACATTTCAATGCCAAACTCTGGCCAGCTACCATGAACATAGGTCTGGCAGTTGCCCCAACCAACACCACCACCAACCGGATCTTCTACCCGAATCATGCAGTCGCGAAACTGCTGATAACGTTCAATAACCCGGGGGTCGGAAGCATCAGCGACATAATCGCCATCAACATGTAACTGACCGCGCCAGCTACCGTGATGATGCCCGTCACCTCCATGGTAATGCCCTGCCCCCAGGTAAAAACCCGTTTCAGACAGTTTTTCAAAGCGCATTGGGCGCTCGCTGCCATCCTCCATCTGAAAAATAAATTCACCCTCTTGCAGCCTTTTAGTGCTGGTATCGAATGTGAGTTTAGGGGTCATAGCCAATACTGAAGCCGTCTTTCCCGTAGCGGTTTCCAGGCCGCCCTGCACCCGCTGATGGAGAAAGCCGGGGCCGGAAAACCGCAGAAAATAATGATGGAAGGCATACTGCGAACCGTCATCGCGCTGAAACAGTATCGGATTCCAGATCGCCAGAGCCTGCGGAATCTGCTGATGAAAGTCCGGCTCCATATCGCTGGCAGCTATGCCAACCTGTGGCCGAATACCCCAGGATTTATCCCGCGTGGAGATCCAGTTGTCTTCCGTAATAAGTACCCGTTCTCCCGCCACTTCCAACCATCCCGCGACAAGCCCGGTCTGGTGATAACGGATTTGATCTGTGGCCTTACGGTAGCCATGCGTATCCCGTCGGTCTTCCCGATCCTCTAACACACAGGGCACAATGGCTTTAAAAATAATATCGAAGGCGATAGGCTGCTGGTCATTGGCTTCCAGAGTAACCCTGACACTCTGCAGCGGCTCAATAATTTCATAGTGGATAGGCCCAACATTCACCGTTTCAGTATCGCTATTGAGTGCGCGACTGCCACGCACGACCCACTGCTCTGTACCACGGCAAATACCCGCATAGGCATCCACTACATTGCGGTTAGTGTATTTGCCAAAGCCAAAACCAATCTGCAGTGAACCGTCTTTCGCCGCTGCCATACCGCAGACTTTTTCAGCCCAGGCCGGGTCACTCTGGCCAACGCTGGCAAAGGTTTCTACCACTTGATGGTTAAATTGTTCGTCACCGGGCAGTAAAGGGCCAATAGATCCTGACATGAGTAAACCTCTGGAATAAGTATCAGGGCAATATCGCCCTGTTCACAAAATAACGACTGCCTGGTTCATCCCGATGGGATTTCGCAATGTGCTAAGCCAAGCCGAATTTGGCGATCTGCGCATCAATCAACAGCGTGCTGTTGTTGTTTAAATCAAAAGCATCTTCCGGTTTGAAAAACCCCTGCGCGGTTAAACGGGTGCCGACCCGGTGCATGATAATTGCAAACTGGAAATTGGTCAGCAACTCATAATAATCCAGTTCGGCAGCACTGTGACCACTCTCTTGCTGCCACTGGGCAATCATCGCCTGACGGACGGGCAAACCTTCTACCTTGGGCAAGCCGAGGCCATCGGTCAAGCTATCATCCAGCACAAACCACCAAGCCAGGTCATGGACGGGATTGCCGAGGTGAACCATTTCCCAATCGAGTATACCAACAATGTCGGCGCCTTGTTCACTGATCATTAAATTCGGTGGTTTGGCGTCTCCCCAGCACAGGGCAATGGGGTCGTCTTTGGGCTGATTCTGTTGCAAGTACGCCAGTACCGGGTACAGCTTTTCAAAAGGACGTCCCAGGCTCTCAGCCCAGCTCAGGAAAGACGCATAGTAATCCAGCAACTGCGCCAACGGCGTGGCAAATTTTTCCTTATCCCAGAGGTCGGCAAAGCCCCTGGCTTGCCAGTCAACTTTATTAATTTCCGCCATCTGGCTAAGTGCATTTTTCCAAATCGCAGCACAACACTCGGGGCTCTCCTCGGTTAACCAGCCTTCCATTTGATAGGGGGGATTGTCCGCGAGATAACGACCCTGCATACGCTGCATGATATAGAAGGGTTTACCCAGCACGCTGGCATCGGTCTCAAGACCAACCATCACCGGCACCTTAACCGCCGAATCGTGTAACCGTTGCATGCTGTGGTATTGCAGCTCAAGGTCATATTCCGGGAAGATGCCCTCACCCTCGGGGCGCAACCGCGCCACCAGCCCCTGCTGCCTGGTCTGGCCATTTTCCTGCCAGCTAATATCGAATAACAGCGTTTCATTCGAGGCACCCGCCGCCGGCGAAGTGAAATCAGAAATACTCAGGCCGCTTTTTTGCGGCAACTTTTCCTGCAACCATTGTTGTAATGGTTGCTTCAGCTTCTCACTCATGAATCTCCCCTCAGTCAAACCATAGCAGCCGCTATGATACAACTAAATTTCCTTCAAGCACAGTGACGCACAGGCTTCTTCCCAGATCACATCAATCAACACAAAGCAGTTGAAAGTGTATTCCACCCACCGAATTATACCCGGTCGTTATTAACAAGCTACTGCGCAAGAATCGGCTAGCCAGGCGGGTAGAAAGTCGCTACCTTGTTCCTCATGAGCCGACATTATCACACCATTGAAAAAGCCCTGTGCTATTTGCATCAGCACCGACAAAGCCAGCCTTCACTGGCAGAATTGGCCGCGCATTGTCATCTCAGTGAATTCCACTTCCAGCGATTATTTACCGATTGGGCAGGGGTCAGCCCAAAACGTTTCCTGCAGTGCTTAAACCGGGATTACGCCAGGGCCTGCCTGCTACAGGGCGATGCGGTAACCTGCACCAGCGATAAAACAGGGCTCTCTTCCAGTGGCCGCTTACACGATCTGTTTGTTACCCTGGAAGCTATTACCCCTGGCAACATAAAATCCGGGGGGGAAGGTATTACTTTCATCACCGGTATTCACCCCAGCCCCTTTGGCGATGTATTTATTGCCCTGACCGAACGCGGCATTCACCAACTGGCGTTTACCGACCAGCAACATCATTCACTGCAAGCACTGCAGGCACAATGGCCACAGGCTACTTTTGTAAAAGACCCATCGATAACACAGAGCAGCATCGAGCAAATATTTCACCCAAGCAAGCAGAAGCGCCAGGCCTTAACCCTGTGGATTAAAGGCAGTAATTTTCAATTTAAAGTGTGGGAGGCCTTGCTCACCATTCCGCAAGGAAAATTGAACTCCTATAGCGGTATTGCCAGACATATTCAGCAGCCACAAGCGGCCCGAGCCGTGGGCAGTGCGGTGGCAAAAAACCCCATTGCCTATTTAATCCCCTGCCACCGGGTGATTAAAAACCTCGGTGTATTAGGTCATTACCGCTGGGGCGAAATCCGTAAGCAGGCCATCGTCGGCAGGGAACTTAGTCGTCAAATTGTGCCAGTTCGCCCTTAGCCGCCGCCGCAACCGCCAGCATCACATCATCGACACTGAGCATTCCTGCATTCCAGGTAGCAATATAATTCAAGCCTTCACTGACCGGGTGATCGCGGGTATATAGCAACATCTCCTTGGTGCCGCGAATGGCGAGGGGAGATTTATTCGCTATCGATTGAGCAACAGCCCTAACCGCATCCATCATACTCTCGGTGTCAGCATAGACCTGGTTGACCAGGCCGATAGACTGAGCTTCAGCCGCATCAATTTTGCGCCCGGTGAAGGCCAGTTCATTCATCACGCCCCGGGGAATGATATGCGGCAAGCGTTGCAAGGTGCCGACATCGGCGGTCATCGCCAAATCAATTTCCTTTATAGAAAAATAGGCCTGCTCGGTGCAGTAGCGCATATCACAGCAACTGATCATATCGATACCACCACCAATACAACTGCTGTGAATGGCCGCCAGCACCGGCTTGCGACACTGCTCGATGGCGCCAAGATTTCCCTGCAAGCGGAGAATCGTCTGGCGCAACTGCTCTGATAAACGAGCTTTTTCCTGCTTGCCATCGCCCAGCACATCACCAAACAATGCTAAATCGATGCCTGAACAAAAATGTTTGCCGTTAGCGGCAAGAATAATAACCCGCACCGACGGTTGCTGGTCCAGCCAGCGAAAGCAACTTTCCAGCTCCTGCCACATGGCCGCATTCATCGCATTGGCTTTGCTGGGCCGATCAAGATAAACCGTGGCAATAGCGTTGTCGAATTCGAGTTTCAGTGTAGTAAAATTTGGGGGGGTCATGTTATTTCCACTCCTGGACATAATCGGCGACATTCAGTTCCGCCAAGGGTTTGGCCTTGCCGTCCACGGTACCAAGATACAGGAAACCAATAAGCTCTTCATTAGCAGCAAGCCCCAGTCCGTCCATCACCATGCGATCAAAGGCATTGGCGCCGGTACGCCAGATACCGGCAAAGCCCAGCGCATGGACGGCCAGTAACATAGCATGAGCGGCACAGCCTGCGGAGAGTAACTGCTCCACTTTAGGCACCTTGGGGTGCGCCTGGATACAGGCCACCACCACCACAATCAACGGTGCCCGCAGGGCTTTGCCACGCGCCTTGTCCAGCTCTGCTACTGTGGCCTGCGAATTGCGTGCTGCCAGCGCCCGTGCATACAGCTCGCCAAGTTTATTGCGGCCATCACCTGTTACGCTCAAAAACCGCCACGGTCTTAAACGCGCATGATCAGGTGCCCGCAGCGCCGCCCGGTAAATATTTTCCAATGCCTCCTTGCCCGGTGCCGGCTCACAAAGTTTCGCTACTGAATTGCGACCGTGTAATAAATCGAATGCATCCACTATCAATTCCTGTTTAACCTTGTCAGTGGCGAATCAATTAACCAGCCACGCCATGATTTTTGCCACCAAAGTATAGAACCATTGCTTGATCGCCAACCACCAGCCAGGCGATTCACGCAACGCCCGGTCCTCATGACTACGCTCGATAAGATAAGCCTGTACCCGGCGCGCATCTGCCTCGTCGAGCACATCATCAAAGCGCGGCATACCCGCCTCCTCCATCATGCCCTCTCGAACCACACGCTGGAAGTTTTCATGCCATACCGGCTCCAGGTGCCGCAAGTCGGGTACCGAGCCATCACTCACCGCGTTCATGCCATGACAACGGGAACAGAAACGATTGAACAGTGCCTGTCCCCTATCTATATCCTGCTGGCTCATTTCCAGCGATGGTGGCGTTTGTGGATAGTTCTTTGTCGCGGGCATCGCCGGCAACTGGCCATTAGCGCCCAGTTTAAAGGTGATCATTCTGCCATTAATTCCCGAGCCACGGTGACTGATACCCAATATCATACTAATCGCACCGCCACGACCCACCAGTATCGTCACATATTGCTCGTCACCCACACGATAACTCACCGGCGCCGCCATCACTCCGTTTTGCACATCACTCTGCCACAGGCGTTCTCCGGTATCGGCACGATAAGCGTAAAAGTAACCATCGGCACTGCCCTGGAATACCAGGTTACCGGCAGTCGCCAGGGTTCCGCCATTGGACATGTAGGGGTACGGTGCACGCCACACCTCCTGCTGACGCCGAGGGTCCCAGGCCATCAGGTATGCCTTGGGAAAGTTTTTCATAATCGCCTGGGTGAGTTCCTGCCCGAAGGGAGGGCCGCCGGACTTATAACCGATGTTCCAGTGCCGGGGACGGAAGACAAAATCGTCCTCTTCTTCAAACTCAGCGCCAAATTCAAGCGTAGGGATATACATCAAACCGGTATCGGGACTGTAGGACATCGAATGCCAGTTGTGGCCGCCCAAACCCGTGGGATAAACCTGTACTTTACTGCCTTTGGGGTAGCGCGCCTCAGGGTTTTCTATCGGCCTGCCCGTAGCCATATCGTAACCGCTGGCCCAGTTAACCTTGACGTAGGGCTCGGCGGATAACAGTTCACCCGTGGCGCGGTCATAGATATAAAAAAATCCTGCCTTGGGTGCCTGCATTAGCACCTGGCGTAACTGCCCTTGCCATTCAATTTCTGCCAACACCATTTGCTGGGTCGCTGTATAATCCCAGCTGTCACCATTGACTTGCTGATGATGCCAGACGTACTCACCGGTATCGGGATTGAGCGCCACAATCGATGTCAGGAATAAATTATCGCCACCCTCGGGACTGCGGATATTGCGATTATGGGGCGCACCATTGCCGACACCGATATAGAGCAGGTTTAATTCAGGATCAAAGGCAATAGAGTCCCAGACGGTGCCACCACCGCCCATTTTCCACCATTCACCCGTCCAGGTTTTGGCCGCTGTCGCCATCAATTCATTTTCAAAACCGTCGGCAGGATTTCCCGGAATGGTATAAAAGCGCCAGACCTGCTCACCGGTTTGGGCGTCGTAGGCAGAGACATAGCCTCGCACGCCATATTCCGAGCCGCCATTGCCAATAATCACCTTGCCATTGGCAATACGCGGTGCCCCGGTGATGCTGTAAGCTTTTTCGGGATCCGTGGTCTGGGCTTGCCACACAGACAAACCGCTGGCCGCATCAATCGCAATCAAACGACCATCGAGGGTACCCAGATAGACTTTATCCTGCCACACCGCCACGCCACGGTTCACCGCGCCACAACAGTATTTATAGGAGGTCGACCTGGGAACCTGTGGGTCAAACTTCCATAACAACTTGCCGTTGCTCGCGTCCAGCGCATACACCACGCTCCACTCAGCAGAGGCATACATCACCCCATCAACGACCAGCGGCGTGCCCTCTAAACCACTGTTAAACGGCGTCTCAAAAAACCACTCAATACCTAATTGCGCTACGGACTGTTCATTAATTTGTTGCAGCGGACTGTAGCGCTGCTCACGCCAGGTTTTACCATGGGCCAACCAATTACCCGCTTCACTGACGGCATTGTCGAGGCGATCATCACTGACAGAGAGCGAGTGCGCCTGCAATGACAGCGACATCAGCAAAACGCAAAGGGAAAGGGAAAGGGAAAGAGTACGATTCAAAACAAGCATCCAGTCAAAAAAACAGACGCACAGTGTAACGGTGAAGCGCACCGTTAGGTAGGGAAATTAACCAACAGCCTCTGCGTAGTAACTTGGCACAAGGAAAATGTAACATGGCGGCTGTCTAGCGCCCAACCAGTATATTCATAAATCCTTGATCCTCAGGGAAACTGTCGACCATCTCCACCCACTCGCGCAATTGTTTTTCACTGCAAGGAATCAATGTACCACCATCGTGATCAATAATATGGAAAGGCAGTTCCAGTTCAAGCAGCAAGGTAACCAGTGCCTGGCCATCGGCTCCGGCCTTACGCAAACCATAGGGCCAGAATTCAATAATGATACTCAGCCGACGACGGCTCTTTTTTAGCAGGGGTAATAAACCTTTAATTACCCGATACTCTGCCCCTTGAGTGTCAACTTTCAAGACATCAATATGGTTTATCTTATCGTTAAAATAATCATTGCCCTGCAACAGGCGAATAGCGCGACTGGACCTGCCGCTGCCATCGTCGTAAATCTGGTGGTCACCGTAATTGTTATTATTAAGGTATAACTGGCCATCGCTATCGCTATCGGATAAAGCCGCCGCCACTGCATTTACCCAGGGGAAAGTATTTAACTGAAGATTTTTTTCCAGTAAGTTAAAATTTTCAGGGTCCGGCTCAAAACTGAACACCTTACCCAGCTCACCAACCATAGCGGCGGCCAGCAAGCTGTAATAGCCAATATTGGCACCCACATCAACCACCACCGCGGCTGGACTAAGCCGCTCCAGAAACAAGCTGGTTTCATAGGGCTCCCAGACACCGCTTTCTCTAATACTTTTGGACACATGCTGATCCCCCCTGTCATGAACGAACATCGCTAAATCAGTAGGGCAACGGTCAATATGTAGAGAATAGGGTTTCACTGCGATCCAGGGTTTACTTGTTTACACTATCTTAAAGAAGATCGGCATAGGGCGACTTAATATCCAGGTCAATGGCCTGTTTATAACCAGGCACCTTGATCTGGTGCTCGTCGATAGTTAAGTCATCACCACCAAGTACATTGTGATCAAAGCGGTAGGTCGGCGAGGTTTCACCCTTGATCGCCAGCTCATCGTAAGCCGCCGCCTGCTCTCGCACTGACTCGTTATTTTTTCGATAGGCGGTCATCGCCTGGCTACCGTGTTTTTTCGCCAGCATTTTTTCAACGATATGTGGCGCTAATACCGCCGCCGAAGCATTATTGCCACCAAAGCCCTTGGAGTTGAGAAAGGCTACATCAATGCCCTCCTTGCCTACTTCGGTGTGTTGATTGGACAGCGCCAGATGGCTGTGATGAACATTATCGGCGATATGAGAAATAGTGTTAATGCCGGGAATAATACCCTGCGACCACAGGCCCAGGGCGCTGAGTAATTGATCGCCGGATGCGGGAGCCATTGAGTGCCCCAAATACGCTTTAATCGCCGCCACCGGCCACTTTTCAATACCAAAAATTTTCGCAGTTTCATTGAGGATGTGGGATTCGCTGACTCGATTCTGTGGCGTACTGGTGCCATGAGCATGGATCATTGAACGATGGCGAATGGCCTCATCCCCGAGAATACTGCGTGCGCCAGCCACCGCCTTGGCAACAGTAATATAATTGCCAACACCGGGCGCTGAAATCGATTTCTTGTGGCCATCGGCATTGACCAGTACATCGCTGACTGCCCCGTACACTGTCGCCCCGAGTTCAACGGCCAGACTATCGTCAAACAACACCACATACTGCGCCGATTCGGCAATGGTAAAACCGCAGTTGTCGCTGAACGGCCTACAGGCGCGGCGATAATCCGGCGTTGTCCGCCCCTCGGCAGCATCCAGTTTCAGTAAATCCTCATCCGTGGCCAGCGCACCCATGGCGACAAAGCCGGCCATCAAATCGGCGACGATGGGCGCTTCACTGGAGCCTATAAAGGCAACCCGGGTTTTACCCGATTGAATTTCCTGCACACCCTGGCGTAAATTATAAAGAAAGGACGCACAGGCACCAACCGCCGTGCCAGTATTTCCGACACTACCCAGTACATAGGCATTAATAAAATCAGCGGCCATTTCAACCAGACCAAAGGCACAGTTACGAGAACTGGCTCGCCCACCATTAAACCGCGCAGAGAGCATATTGCCATGGCCATTATGATCCAACTGACCCATCGCACAGCCAGCGTAAACACTGATTTGGTCGGGTGCCACGCTGGCACAAACCTGTTGCCAGTCAATACCCAAACTGCCCAGCGCATCGGAAGCGGCATAGACAGTCATTTCCAATCCACGGGGATGGCTTCTTGAGGGATACAGTGCCCCGGGATCAAAACCGGTCGGCAACTGACCTGCTGACTGCACCGGAAACAGGCTCTCAGTTGGTATCAGGAACTCATTATCATCGCGAATATCAACCCGCACCTTGCCCTCACCCAACTCAGCTACGGTCCAGTTCGGCGGTATCACACCAGGCAAGTCACGCGCTTTGGCGACCATGCTGGCAATACCATCAGTAACCGATACCGGCATGCGTTTATTCCGCGGTAGGTGCCGAGGGTCAAAGTGGCTATCCTCAATTTGGCGAATCAGGGTATGGTCGAGAATATACTGTTTTTGCTGCGTGCTGAGTGCACCACCCACACCATCAATTTGCATTAACGCGGCCAGACTTTGGTAGGTTTTCTGCTGACTGGCCGCATCGAGCTTATCCAGTACCAGCCTGTTGTAGGCGTGATGAAAAGAACCACGACCGGCGGCATTCACGCCACCGAAACCAACAATTACCGGGATATTAGTCATGGTTTTTCTTCCTGAAACGAAGCCGAAAACAAAATACGCCATCACTAGCGCAAGCAGCGGCCATAGTAGCGCGAATTAACACTTTAAAATAAGCCTATATAGCCATAAAATAGTACTTTTTAGTCATTCTGGTCAAGCACCCCATGTATCGAATCACCCTGCTAGCCCTGCCCCACTCACTGGGTTCCAGCATCACGCTACCCCTTGAAATGCTCAATGCCGCGAGCACCCTGGCCCGTACCCGCCGCGGTAAGCAGCCCTCAATTCAGGTCAAGGTGGTCAGCTGTGATAGCCCCACGGTAACAATGGTCGGCAATTTACAGCTGGTCACTGACTGCCACTTTAGTGAGATTACTGAAACAGACTGGCTTATCCTCCCCGCCCTGTGGCGCAGCCCAATGCATATTATCAAGCAGTTCCCGCAGTTGATTCCCTGGCTACAACAGATCGTTCGCAGCGATAACATCGTCTTTGCCATCGGCACCAGCAGCTATTTACTGGCAGAAGCGGGTTTATTGGACAATAAGCCCGCAACCACCCACTGGTATTATTGTGACGACTTTGCCCGCCGTTATCCAAAAGTAGATAGCAAACCCCAGTACCTGATTACCCAGGCCGGCAATATTTACTGTGCGGGCAGTGTTAATTCCAGTGCCGACCTGGTGGTACATTTATTGGGGAAACTCTATGGAGAAACGGTAGCAAGACGGGTAGAGGGACAATTCTCACCGGAAATTCGCCGCAGTTTTGAAAGCCATGCCTACGCCTTACACGAAACCAATGTTCACCACGATGAAGTCATTATTGAGGCCCAGGAGTGGCTGCGCGAACATAGTCATAGCGCCGTTTCACTGAAGCAACTGGCAGCGCAATTACAATTATCAATGCGGACATTTAACCGTCGCTTTAAACAGGCAACCGGGATCACGGCGGGAGACTACTTACAAAACCTGCGCTTGAATAGCGCCCGGGAATTACTGCGTACATCGAATCTTTCTATCAATGAAGTAGCGGCACAGGCTGGTTACCCGGACAGCAGTTATCTCTGCGCACGCTTTAAAAAAGTGATGGGGCTTACACCGCTCTCTTATCGAAAGGCGTCGCGAGGGAAATTATTTAAAATGGTTTAATTTTTTGGCTGCAGGGGAATAGTGCTCATCAGATCCTGCACCAGCGGTTGAAAACGTGCGAGCTTTTCATCATTGCTGTAATGCTCACCCGCCAAAAACACCTGGATAGCACCTCGCCACAGTAAAATCGAATTACCGGGTCGGCTAATCCCGATCAACAAGGTACCTGTCTCGTGTTCCTCCACCGCTCCCAGCGTCGGATACAATTTCGTCAAATCGGATAATGCCTTACCCTCATCACTATCCCCGATCAACACCGCCGCCACAATCGCGTAGCGCGAATCCATCGGATCCACAAAGACCATACCTAATTTACTCAACTCAGTCTCAATAATGAATTTAACGTCGTCCACGAGAAAACCATTGTCCGATGAAATATTAACATCCTGGGCCAGGATGATATTTTCACGCCAGCCAAACGTCGCCCCCTGTTCAAGGGCAAAGCCTTCGCGGGCAGTGGATACTGCCGAAGACTGCTTAAATGCCTCATCGCTAATTCCCGGCCCCGACTGGCTCGCTTCCTCGCTATAAGCACTATTAGCCAATAAAAGCAGCAGGCAGCGCAGTATGTTTTTCACTATTAATTTCCCTTAGCCGTCAGATAGCCCAGCGCCTAAGGCTACAGTGAAACCCTCACCTGTTTCAATAGTTAAACAATATTGTTCCAGCATCAGTAGCTATAGCCAATATTGCCTGCATAGAAATAGCGCATCGCCCAGGGCATGCTGTTGTATCTACTCATTCACTATGGCTAAATATGGCCAATTTCCAATCACAGGATTCAATCATGTCTAAAGATGCCGTAGTCATTGTCAGTGGTGCACGCACCCCCATGGGTGGCTTGCAGGGCAGTTTATCCGGGCTAAGCGCCGTAGAACTGGGTAGCAGTGCCATCAAAGCCTGCATTGAGCGTTCCGGCATCGCCAGCGATGATATCGAAGAAGTGATTATGGGCTGCGTACTCGCTGCGGGCCTCAAACAAGGCCCTGCCCGCCAGGCGGCTCTCAATGCCGGGCTGCCCATCGCCACCGGCTGTGTCACCATCAATAAACTTTGTGGCTCTGGTATGCAGGCAACCATCTACGGTCACGACCAGATTCTCTCGGGTAGCTGCACCACCGTACTTACCGGCGGCATGGAGAGTATGACCAATGCCCCCCACGTTTTACCCCATGCCCGCAGTGGGCTCGGCACTGGCCAGGCGATCATGCATGACCACATGTTCCTTGATGGCCTCGAAGATGCCTACAGTGGAAAAATGATGGGCAGCTTTGCCCAGCAAACAGCGGATGATCATCATCTCAGCCGCGAAGCAATGGATGCCTTCGCTATTGAATCAACCCAGCGCGCCCAAAAAGCCATTGCCGATGGCTCACTGGATGCCGAGATTGTGCCGGTGACTATTTCCAGCCGTAAAGGCGATGTGGTGGTAAAGGATGACGAGCAACCCGGCAAGGCACGATTGGATAAAATCCCCAGCCTGCGCCCGGCCTTCGCCAAAGACGGTACCATTACCGCCGCCAACGCCAGCTCGATATCCGATGGCGCCTCCGCGTTAATCCTGATGAGTGAAACAGAAGCGAAGCGGCGCGAGCTACCCGCCATGGCAAAAATAATCGCTCACTCACGCCACTCCCAGCAACCCGAACTGTTCACCACCGCACCGATTGATGCCATTAATAAGGTGCTGGCAAAAACCGGCTGGAATAAAGAAGACGTTGATCTCTGGGAAATTAACGAAGCCTTTGCCATGGTGACGATGCTGACTATCCAGCAACTGGAGCTGGATCCCAGCACCGTGAATGTTCACGGCGGTGCCTGCGCCCAGGGCCACCCCATTGGTTCGACCGGCTCCCGTATTATCGTGAGCCTGATGTACGCACTGAAGAAACTCGGCAAACAACGCGGCGTTGCGGCGCTTTGCATAGGCGGCGGCGAAGCAACTGCCGTTGGCATTGAATTAATCTAACCACAAACGGCTTACAGGCATAACTTATGGCACTTAGCAGCATCCCGGACATCC
>JAUXHA010000129.1 GCA_030621845.1 Spongiibacteraceae bacterium | reverse complement strand
TCAAATATTCGAACGTGGGCAACTCCTCGCGAAAATCATCACCGATGATTGTGCGAATACGCGCGGTAATCGTTTGCGCATTTTCAACCGGCTTGATTACAGTAAAATAGGGCGCCACCCGTAAAAACACCTCCAGCTCTTCCTCTGTCCTGGTAATCGGCGCCACCAGTAACGCCGCGGAAAAACTCAGCCAGTTTGCCGACTTTTCAAACTCGATGGGACAGGGGAAAAAATGTTGAAGACCCGCTTTATTCTCGATTGCCGACCCGGTACAACCGGCAGCAATCAGCTCAATCGGTCTATTAATCATCCAGGCGCACATACGCATCCACACCGCCATGCTACAGAGCACACCGTGTAACTTGTCGTCATTAGAAGAGGACAGATAAGTCAGCGTCGCCACTTTGCCATCGTCAGAGACATCCAGTCGATGCTCCAGCACACTGCCTTTTGGTTCGCGGCACACCGCATTAAACTCAATAGCCCGTTCCATTGCCTCGCGCAGGTTTCGGCAATGAATCATTGAATAAACCAGCATCCGCGTTGAACCCAGCGGCGTCTGTACGCCCGGAATAATACCGCCAGATTCATCGTCCAGCGCTGTAAATAACTCCAGGCACAAACGGCTGTATTGCTCGATCGTTACCGGGGTTGTTACGGCAGACGGGTGCAGGGGATTAAACGGAAATTTTGCCTTCTGAATAATCGCTTCAACATCCTTACCATGAGTTTCGGCCTGAACCAGCAAGGTCTTGCAAAATGCCAGGGGAACATCTTGCTGCTGAGCATTATGCTGTTGCTTTATCGATTCCATGATTCCATGCCTGCTGACAGTCGCTGTGCAGCTCGGTTTACTCTTTAAAATCCGGGCTGCATTTTTGCTGACGAGCTTTTATCGCTGCTGCAAAGTTCTGCGTGATCACGCGTGCAAATAACTGCGCCTGACCTGATGATTTATATGAGCTTGCAGACTACCCGCATTCATGCCAGCCCACAACATCTGTTTACTCAACGCCAGCCCAGGGTCATCGCATTAGGCACATAATAAAATTAACGCTTCATCAGCAGCGCTGGCTGAAATATCATAGGGGTCGATCATTCACTACCCAGGAAAACGCATCAATGAGTAAGCACGCCCCCAACCCGGATTACGGGCAAGGTATTTTCAGACGTCGTATCAAACTGGACAACGAGGGGAATCATGTACTGGCAGAGCTGGAAGATTGTAATCACGGTTTCAGGCTGCGCCTTCATCACGATGGCCAACAGGTCACCGCAATCGACGTCGAAACGCTTCGCTACCCCCTGACCACCTGCAAAGGAGCCGGTGAGCCACTACAGGCTTTAATCGGCTGCCCGCTGACGCCTGCCATTGATAAAATACTCAAGCACACCCGGCCCAGCAGCAATTGCACCCATCTGTTCGATCTCGCCACCCTGGCCATTGCCCATGCCAGCCGCAGTGAAAAGCGCAGGGTTTACGATATCGAAGTGCCAGACTCCACCACCGACCTTACCGAGTTGCAGGTTAAACGCAATGGGCTGATCATTCATCAGTGGCAAGCCAGTGATCACAAGCTCTGCTCGCCGTCCTCGGTAGCGGGAAAGCCCTTAATGAAAGGCTTTTACTTTTGGGTATTTAAACACTTTCACGGGGAAGCGCTGGAAGCCGCGCTGGTATTACAAAAGGGGTATTTTGTTTCAAGGGCACGCCATATAGACCTGGATGCCTCGGCGGGCATGCCTGCCAGTGACGATAAATACATGCTGGGGGCCTGCTATACCTATAGCCCGGCCATTGTTGCTGAGGCTTTCCGCGAAACCCACTCTGTCCGTGATTTCACCGACTGCCCTGAACAACTGCTGCAATTTCTTTAAACGAGGCTGCAAAAAAAAGGGCGGACAAATTGTCCGCCCTCGTATGCGGGGACAGCTTCACGTGCTCTCCCTCGAGTAATATCAAGAACCCGATTCCCCCACAGACAAAATGATTACCACTACAGGAACACCGCGCTCCTGCAAGGTATTAAGTATCAGTATAGATCAACTTCCAAACATGCCAAGAAAATCCGGCGAACAGCGTCAACCGCGGCTTACTCAGCACCGTCAAAGAAATCCTTAAAGCCAGAGCGGGCATGCTTGCCAATAACAATACTTTCCAGCGTGCCCACACCCTGCTTGTCACCCATGATCGCCTTCACCACCTGATGGGTATGCAGAAACTGGTAATCCAACTCATTAATATCAGCAAAATTCCACTCTTCACGGCCAGTCTCCAACTCACCTTTCCAATAAGCGTGACCCCACTCGAGATGGTTATAACCTACCCCCAGCATATAAAAACGTTGCCCCGGCAGCAGGCTGATATCATAGTGCTTGCCGTTTTTATCCTGGTAATGCATCTCGGCACTGGCAGCCCGCCGGGTGCCTTTGTGCCATTGAATCTCATGCTTCACCTCGGTCATTTTGATCATTCCGGGGTCTTCACCCAGCGGAATATCATCGGGGTTATCGTAGAGCGGCACCAGATCAGCACTGACCTGGGTAGGGTTACCCTGACGATCCTCAAAGGTACCCATCTGGGTGCAGAAATCACCAAAATTAATTGGGCTCCAGACCCAATAAACCCCCGGCTCGTCATTCATCAGCCCCGGCGCACCGCCCCCGGGTTCACCCACAGGCCGCACACCCCAGGATTTATCCCGAGTGCCATAGGCCTTACTGACCTCATAGCGCTTACCATCAATAGAAAAATACCCCTCCCAGTAACCCATCTGGGTGAAGCGGGAGTTATGCATAATCAGGTGACCATCGTCATGCATGATGTTCTGCGGTTCTTCGTGGGGAATACTGCTGGCCGTAAATAACAGCTCACACTCGATATCATGCTCATTGGGCGCCAGCGTAACCCGTATCTGCCGCATAGGCTCCAGCACCTCAACCGACAAGGGCCCCACCACCGTCTCGCCCCGCTCTTTCGGCGCCCGGCGCGAGGCATGGAAAGCATATTGCTTATCGCCAATCGCCACACTGAAATGGCCGTCCATTACCCGGCGGTTAGGGTAAAGACCAAAACCAATCTCAAATAGCCAGTCGCCATTACCGGCCTCAATACCATTGAACCAGTAGCGATCATAGAAATTACGGTCACTCTGGGAGGGTTCCGCAACGGGCTGGGCGGTCTGGTGGATACAGTAATCATCAAAGCGGGTAATCATCGGCTGAACCTCAATTATTCAAATACAAGCAGTTTAATAGTAACCACTATGCTTTGGCCAGCCCATTAACTGCAGCTGGCACCCGAGGCAAGATTACAAACAACTGAATCCCCTTCCCCGAGGTTAATTTCATAGTGCTGATCAACCGGCAGTGGTACCGACAGGCCATCGTAATCAATCGGGTCATCATCCACCGCATCACAGGAAAATGCCAGGGTGTAGTCCCCCGCTGGCAAATACCCGAAGGCGTACTCCCAACTGCCGGTCAGGGAATTTTCAATCGGCACCATCACCGCGAAGGGCGCAACAGCACCGTCGACCGGCGTGGTGCTGCTGGCGGAGGTAAACACATCGGCCAGTTTATCGACACCAAGATTAATGCCCTGATAAAGGTAGAGGCGATTACTCGCCTCGGGATCCACCTTGCTATCACAGGGCGCCACCTGGTCAAACAGCGCCGAATCAATACTGCCGGAGAGGGTTGCCGAGCTGTCGTTGTCGACCACCCGCACACCTTCAGTGGTCAAGGTATAACTGCCACTACCGCCGCTATAAAGCAGTGACTGCCCCAGCCCAAATTCGATAGTGAACGCCTGCTCACCGGAACTGACCTTGATCCCGGATAAGACCAATTCGGAGGCCGTGGCGTTGAGTGGTTTCCTGTTGCCCGTGGTTTCCTCGACATAGGATTGATTGACGTCGCCGTCGAGCAAGGTCACTACCAGGCTGCTGTATTGCCCGGCATCCAGCGCCAGGCCCTCAATCACCAGCAGCTGGTTTACGCCCAGATAAGACAACAAATCAATCTGGAAACTCTCAGCATCGGCCAGACCTAACGCGGGAATAGTAAAGTTGTCCACCACCACATCATCGGCATTGGCACGGCGAAAGGTGATTTTATCTACCGTCAGCACCACTTCACTGACATCATCAATAGGCGCATCAGAAAACCCCAGGGTCACCGCGCCCGGGTCATTATCATCGTCATCATTGCAATCGAAGCCACAGCCGCAGCCCTGCAGGATTAACAACGGGAGCATGATAAAAACTGAAAGTAACAAAAAAGAGATCGAGCGAGCCATAGCATAGTCATCCTGTATCAATGCCCCAGTCTGACACAGATCCCCTTAAGGCTCTACGGTCGACAATCAACCGGGGCGGATTCAATCTACGCTATACGACGCAGTAATAACCGCCCGTGACTCGACGCCAGCTTACAACTCAAGATGCCTGGCCAGGAAAGAAATAAGCTGCTCCGCGGAAGGGTCCTCGAAGGGTCTGATATTCAACGGGTAATAAGCCACCGCCTCAATACCGATAAACTGCGCCTGCTCATAAAGCGCTTCGGCATGCAGCGGGTGATGGAAAATCCAGTCAACAAGATCGTTGGTCCCGGGGGCGTAAGTAATCCGGAAGTTGTTCACCCACAGCGATGGGTCATCCGCCGTCATCAGCGCCAGTATATCCACATCAGCACGGTAGGCAGCTATCTCAGGGTCGTTAAAAATTGCGTCCACCGCCGCATCAACTTCAGCCGGCGTCTGCGGAGTCAGGCCATAAAAAGACAGCAAGCGCTGTTCAAGCCCCAGAGTTACTGCTATTTGCAAGGTCACCCCAACCTCCTGCAAAACATCCTGCTCCCAGCGCACCAGGTCATAGGTAGACTGGGTTTCAATAGCGCCAACCGCACGAATACGGGTTGATTGCTGGTCAATCATATCACCGCCGTCCGCACCGGCCATTTCATCATGGAAAGCCAGCCACATGGCCGTACCGGCCCCGGCCGACGCACCATAAATCGCAATCTGGTCGGGATCGATGTTAAAGGATTTGGCATAGTAACGAATAAATTGCAGGCAGCGCTTTGAGTCATTCATGGGCTTGTAAACACCCTCTGAATCCATCTCTTCCAGCAAGCGATAATTAATCGTGGCATAAGCCATGCCACGGCTCAGTGCCTCATTAACATAATCCATGCTCCAACTATAATCAGCGGATTTGTCGCCACCGGTAAAACCACCGCCGTGGATATAAATAATCAGCGCTGTCGGCTGATCCGCATCGGGAAGGAAGATATCGAAACTATTGGCATTACAATCTTCCTCATTAGGCTCAAGACAATAGCCCTCAAGCCCTTCTTCGCCATAGTAAACATCGCCAATAAACTGCACATTATCGACAGCGAGGCCGACCGGTGCCTCAGCAGCAGTGAGCTCCAGCAAGGGAGCCTCATTATTATTGTTGTTGTTATCATTATCACAGGCCAGCAACAAAAAGGGCAGCAACAGGACGAACAGGGATTTTTGATATTGCATAGGAACACCGCGAGTCATTGGGAATTTATTCTTGCGCCAAGCATAATATGGCAGCGTGCCAGCGTAAACAGCTACAACGTACTCTTTTCAGTAAAAAGTCCTCATTTCATCCAGCGCTCATCGAAACTCTGGAGCTTGTTAACTAACCCTGTATAATTCCGCCACGTTTGTGCCCCGAAGTTCAGCTGGACTAGCCGCCAGCTTTAGCTCACGGGTAAAAGGGGAAGGTCAAAACAAGGCACAATGTAAACATCCGCCCTTAGCTCAGCTGGATAGAGCGGCCCCCTCCTAAGGGGCAGGTCAGAGGTTCGAATCCTCTAGGGCGGACCATTT
>JAUXHA010000027.1 GCA_030621845.1 Spongiibacteraceae bacterium | reverse complement strand
TTCAGTAGCGGCGGCCTCAACCACTTCCTCGGCTTCTGGCTCAGGCGCAGCGGCAACTGCCACAGTTAACAGCTTTTCTGCGATGAGAATTTTGACTTTCTCATCACCATTGACAGGCTTCTTTTGGCTATCCTGTACAGCATAACGACCATCGCGACGCTGGGAGATAGTGTACTCGGAAGTTTTTTTGATCAGTTTCATTGCATACTCCTTTCTACGGGTTAAATAAGATCTTTAAAAGATCAGGGTAAATCGTTAACTTCTACGCCTTCTTTAACTGGCAAGACTAAATCCTGTTTGCTAATACCTAATAACAGCAGCACATTGGCAGCAACATAAATCGATGAATAAGTACCCACCACCACCCCAACAATCAGCGCTATCGCAAACCCACGAATTAATTCGCCGCCAAAAATAAACAGGGCAAACAATACCAGCAAAGTGGTCAGCGATGTCACCAGGGTTCTCGACAGGGTTTCTGTCAAAGAGATGTTAATAATAGCTTCTGATTCTGTTTTACGCAGTTTGCGAAAATTTTCCCGGATTCGATCCGACACCACGATGGTATCGTTAAGGGAATAACCAATAACGGCCAATACCGCCGCCAATACAGTAAGATCAAAATCCAGTTGTAACAGGGAAAAGAAACCGAGGGTAATCAGCACATCGTGCACCAGGGCGGCTACCGCACCCACTGAAAACTTGAGCTGAAAACGAAAGGTCACATAAAGCATCACCAGCCCTAAGGCCATTAACATCGCCAGACCACCTTGTTCTTTTAACTCCTCACCAACCTGCGGGCCGACAAACTCAATCCGTCGCAACTCAATCGTGCCATCAAATTGCTGCCGCAGGCTGTCGATCATTTCACTGCCCAGGGTATTACTTAAGCCCCGGGGCAGACGCACCAGTACATCGGTTTCAGCACCAAAATGCACCACAACAGCATTGTTATAACCCGCTTCTTTCAGGGTATTACGAATATTCGTCAGTGGTTCAGGTTCACTGTAATTGACTTCAATCAGCGTGCCGCCGGTAAAATCCAGACCGAAATTCAAGCCTTTTGTAGACAGGGCAATTACCGCAGCAATCATCAGCAACAGGGAAAACAAGGCCGCTATTTTGCGCTGCCCCATAAAATTAATGACTTTTTTGTCTGGCATAATAGGTCTCAACAAATAATCAGATAGACAGTTTGGTAATCTTGCGACCACCGTAAATCAGGTTTACCAGGCTGCGCGTCCCCACAATCGAAGTCAACATCGAGGTAATAATCCCCAGCGACAAGGTAACCGCAAAACCTCGAACCGGGCCAGCGCCGACTGCGTAAAGAATTACCGCCACCAGTAACGTGGTCAGGTTGGCATCCATAATGGTTACAAAGGCTCTTTCATAGCCGGCGTTAATTGCCTGCTGGGGAGACATTCGATTTTTCAATTCCTCCCGTATTCGCTCAAAAATCAACACATTGGCATCAACGGCCATGCCAACGGTTAACACAATCCCGGCGATACCTGGCAAGGTCAATGTGGCAGAAAGTATCGACATCAAGGCAATCAATAACACCAGGTTAATACCCAGGCCTATAACCGCAACAACGCCAAAAACACGGTAATAAACCAGCATAAAAACAGCCACCAGCGCCAGGCCCACTTGCACCGAGAATAAACCCAGAGCGATATTTTCAGCGCCCAGTGATGGCCCTACCGTGCGTTCTTCAACAAAATCGATAGGGGCGGCCAGCGCTCCCGCTCGCAATAATAAAGCCAGTTCAGCCGCTTCAGCCGGGTTGTCCAGGCCAGTAATACGGAACTTCACCCCCAGCGCATCTTGTATCGTCGCCAGGCTGATAATTTTCTTTTCGTCGTAGCGTGTTTTAACCGCCACTTCTTCACCCGATTCATCAATGACATAACGGGTGCGTGATTTTCGTTCAATAAATAACACCCCCAGCCGACGCTTGATATTATTGCGAGTAACCCGGTGCATCATTGTGCCACCCTCACTATCGAGGGTAATATTGACCTGGGACTGGCCACTTTGCGGATCAAAACCGGACGATGCACCGGCCACACGATCTCCGCTGATGACAATATCCCGCTCCAGCTCAGCTTTATCGCTGCCACGATTTTGGTTGCGATACAGGAATGCCTCCTTACTGGAAGCCGGCGCGCTGGACTTAGCCTCCAGACGGAACTCCAGGTTGGCCGTTTTACCCAATATCCTTTTTGCTTCAGCGGTATCCTGAATACCCGGCAGCTCAACGACAATACGATTACGTCCCTGGCGCTGCACCAGGGGTTCGGACACCCCCAGTTCATTAACCCGGTTACGCAGCGTGGTCAGGTTTTGTCCTACCGCATAATCTTCAATTTCCTTAACCTTCGCCGGTGAAAAACTCATGGTAAGGTAAAAAGCGTCGTCATCCGCTGACTCGTGACGCAATAATTCACTGAACTCACTCCGGATCAGCGCACTGGCACTATCCCGGTTTTGCTCCGTTTTAAATTGCCCAACAATACTGCCATCCTTTTGCAGGCGAACCCGTCCGCGAATTTTTCCCTCACGCAGCTTGGTTTTAATCGTCTTGGTATAAAATTCCTGACGTTTGGCTATCGCCGCAGCGGTATCCACTTCTAGCAGAAAATGCACACCGCCACTCAAATCCAGGCCATATTTCATCGGTTGTGCACCCCAGTTCGCCAACCACTGGGGAGTGGTCTGCGCCAGGTTCAGTGCGACGATATAGTCATCACCCAGGGCGCGCTGGATTACTGCCTGGGCGGGAAGCTGCTGCTCACGATCTTTCAAGCGAACCAGTGCGCTAGTGCCTTTGGCGGCTACTTCTTCACCAAAATAAGCAATCCCGGCGCTATCCAAAGCCTTACTGACCAAAGAAAGTAATTTATCATCAATCACCACCGCGCTGCTTTCACCAGAAATCTGCACCGCCGGATCCGGCGCATATAAATTTGGCGCCGCATAGAAAAAGCCAACAATGACGATGAAGACGATGAGTAAATTCTTCCAGAGAGGGTATTTATTTAACATAGAGAGTCCACACTACTGCCTATAAATGACGTGTTTTACTTATTATCCGGCGCGGCATTATAGCGCAGCCTTGCGCCGGACGATACCGGGGTATCACAGTTAATATTATTCAGAGGTGCCTAATCTACCCAGACCCGGGCATTGCGAAACAGCCGCATCCACCCCCCATCCTGATCCCACTGATCTGGCTTCCAGGAATTTTGCACCGCCCGGAACACTCTTTCCGGGTGCGGCATCATAATCGTGACACGACCATCATCACTGGTCACAGCACTAATCCCATAGGGTGAACCGTTAGGGTTGGCCGGGTAGGCCTCTGTCACCGCCAACTGATTATCAATATAACGCAGGGCGACCGCCGCACTGTCATTGACCCGATCGCGGTGAGCGTTATCGGTGAACTCTGCACGACCTTCACCGTGGGCGATGGCCACCGGCAGATGCGAACCGCTCATCCCCTGTAACAGCACCGAGGCGGAATCATAAATTTTGGTCAACACTACCCGCGCTTCAAATTGCTCGGATTGATTGCGCACAAATCGTGGCCAGGCATCCGCGCCGGGAATCAGCGATTTTAAATTGGACATCATCTGGCAACCATTACAAATACCCAGGCTAAAACTGTCCTCACGGTGAAAGAACTGCTGAAACTGATCCCTGGCCCGGCTATTGAATAAAATGGTTTTTGCCCAGCCCTCGCCGGCACCTAACACATCGCCATAGGAGAAACCGCCGCAGGCCGCCATGCCTTTAAAATCAGCCAGCGAAACCCGGCCACTGAGAATATCGCTCATGTGGACATCCACTGTATCAAAGCCTGCACGGTCAAATGCTGCCGCCATTTCAAGCTGGCCATTAACCCCCTGCTCACGCAAAACGGCCAAGCGCGGCCTTACCCCACTGGCAATATACGGTGCGGCAATATCCGCTTCGATGTCATAGCTTACTTGTGCGGACAGGCCGGGGTTTTCCGCCAACAGGCCGTCAAACTCCTGTTGCGCACAGTCGGGATTATCCCGCATGGCCTGGATTTGGTAGCTGGTTGTACTCCATAGGCGCTGATAGTCCGTGCGGCTTTGCTCCAGTAGAATCTCTTCGCCACGGCTAAAACGTAATTGGTCATCCCGACTGCAGGTACCGATGACCAATGCTGGCACCGCTTCCGCGGCAAAAGCATCGAGCACCAGGCGACGATCCCGACGATCGACCTGAATCACCGCGCCAAGTTCTTCATTAAACAACACCGCCAGCGTATCGTCATCGAGGCCAGACAGATCAACATCGATACCACAATGACCCGCGAAGGCCATCTCACACAAGGTGGTAAACAAACCGCCATCAGAGCGATCGTGGTAGGCAATGATTGTTTGGCTTTCTAATAAAGACTGCAAGACAGTGAAGAAGGCCTTAAACTGTGCAGCATCATCGAGGTCGGCCGCGGTATCACCGATTTGCTCATACACCTGGGCCAGACAGGAAGCACCCAGGCGATTTTTGCCCCGACCCAGATCCAGCAGGATCAAATCTGTTTCGCCCCGATCCGTGCGTAATTGCGGCGTCACGGTTTTGCGTACATCCAATACCGGGGTAAATGCGGTAATAACCAGCGACATCGGTGCCGTCACTGATTTATCACGGCCTTCTTGCTGCCAGGCCGTGCGCATTGACATCGAATCCTTACCCACCGGAATGGTAATACCCAGCTGCGGACACAACTCCATACCGATCGCCTTCACCGTGTCATAGAGTTTTTCGTCTTCGCCCGGATGACCGGCAGCGCACATCCAGTTAGCCGACAATTTAACATCCGATAAACTACCGATACGACTGGCGGCAATATTGGTCAACGCCTCACCGATGGCCATACGCCCAGACGCCGGTGCATTAATCAATGCCATCGGCGTGCGCTCACCCATGGCCATAGCTTCACCCTGGTAACTGTCATAGGCAACCGTGGTGACGGCGCAGTCGGCGACCGGCACCTGCCAGGGGCCAACCATTTGATCGCGGGCTACCATACCGGTAATCGAGCGATCACCAATAGTAATCAGGAAGTTTTTACTGGCAACGGTGGGCAACTGCAGAATTCTCTCGGCGGCCTCAGCCAGGGTAATCCCCTCGCTGTTAAATGCCTCACACTGATAGGCAATACGCTCAACGCTGCGGTGCATTTTTGGTGGCTTGCCAAATAAAACTGACATTGGCAAATCGACCGGATTGTTATCAAAAAAGCTATCGCCCACCCGCAGATGCTTTTCATCCGTGGCTTCGCCAACGACGGCATAGGGGCAGCGTTCACGCTGGCAGATCGCTTCAAAAACCATTAGGTCCGCTGGCCTGATCGCCAACACATAGCGCTCCTGGGATTCATTGCACCAGATCGCCAGTGGCGACATACCCGGCTCATCATTGGGCACATTACGCAATTCAAAATGCCCGCCGCGATTGCCATCTTTTACCAGCTCGGGAAAAGCATTGGACAGGCCACCGGCGCCAACATCGTGAATAAAGGCAATCGGGGTGTCTTCTCCCATCGCCCAGCAGCGATCAATAACTTCCTGGCAACGACGCTCTATTTCAGGGTTTTGCCTTTGCACAGAGGCAAAGTCAAGGTCTTCACTGGAACTTCCCGAGGCCATACTGGAAGCCGCACCACCGCCGAGACCAATTAACATCGCCGGCCCGCCCAGGGCAATTAATTTGCAGCCGGCTTCAAACTCAGGCTTATCGACATGCTCATCCTTGATATTCCCGTAGCCGCCGGCAATCATTATCGGCTTGTGATAACCCCGCCGTTCAACACCGGCAGCACCATTAACGGTTTGCTCATAACTGCGAAAATAACCACAAAGATTGGGGCGGCCAAACTCATTATTAAACGCCGCACCACCAACAGGCCCTTCCAGCATAATATCCAACGCGGTTACAATTCGATCCGGTTTACCGTAATCCTGTTCCCAGGGCTGCTCATAGCCCTCAATCTGTAAGTTGGAAACGGTGAACCCGGTTAAACCGACCTTGGGTTTGGAACCACGCCCCACCGCACCTTCATCCCGAATCTCACCACCAGAGCCGGTACCGGCACCGGGAAAGGGTGCAATCGCAGTCGGGTGATTGTGCGTTTCCACTTTCATTAACAGCTGTATGTCTTCCTGGTGATAACGGTAGCTGGCAGTCTCCGGTTCCGGATAAAAACGACCCGCACGGCTGCCCTTCACCACAGCGGCATTATCGGAATAGGCAGAGAGCACATTATCTCCACCCACTTCATTGGTATGTTTAATCATTTTGAACAGTGAATGATCCTGCTCAACACCGTCAATGGTCCAGCTGGCATTAAATATCTTGTGCCGACAATGCTCTGAATTGGCCTGGGCAAACATCATCAGTTCAACATCACTGGGATTGCGTTTGAGTTCAATAAAGCTCTGTAGCAGGTAATCGATTTCGTCATCGGCCAACGCCAGGCCGAGTTGCGTATTCGCCACCACCAGCGCCTCGCGACCGCCGCCAAGCATATCCACCAAAACCATAGGCCGAGGCTGCCCGGTCACAAACAATTGCTCCGCCGCTGCCAATTGATCCAGTACCGATTCGACCATGCGATCGTGTATCACGGCTGCAACCTGCTGCCGCTGCTTTTCGGTCAAGGCTTGGTCGGCCTCGATGTAATAGGCAATGCCCCGCTCCAGGCGTCGAAGCATGGTCAAACCGCTGTTATGAGCAATATCTGTCGCTTTGCTCGACCAGGGCGAAATGGTTCCCGCGCGTGGCACCACCAGCAGCAGTTCACCTTGCGGTGACGACGACTCGATTTGGGGGCCGTACTCCAGTAGACGGGTTAAAATCTGTTGTTGCCCGGTAGTCAGCTCATCCTCGACATCGGCAAAGTGCACAAACTCGGCATAGCAGCCTTGCAGGCCAGTAACCAAGGGCTGCAAGCGGGCAGTGAGTTTCTTTATTCGGAAGTCAGAAAGCGCTGGCGCACCACGGCTAATCAACATGCGGGGAAAAAACCTTTTAATGGCCAAGGGCCGGTTAAAAAGCCGCCTATTCTACTCTATTTGGAAGGATTTGTGCGCGGTGAGCGCTAATTTACTGCACTCATTACTCAATGTCCCGGAAATAATCACCCAGTGATTGGCGAAGTTGAAGCGCACTGTTTAAAATAGAGACTGTTGTGGCTTTTCGAGAGTAAACATTGAACAATAAACGATGGTTTTTCTTCCCAGTGATCGCAGTGATATCGCTGCTATTACTTGCCTGTGAACAACAGCAACTGGGTGATATAAAAGAACTCGGCAGCATTACCGTGATTACGCGTAACGGCCCCACCACCTACTATGAAAACAAGGACGGAGCCACCGGCTTTGAATACGAGCTGGCTAAATTGTTTGCCGACCACCTCGGCGTTGAACTCAATATTATTGTTGTTCACACCCTCGATGAGCTGTTTTCTGCATTGGATAACAATCAGGCTCATCTCGCTGCCGCCGGATTGACCATTACCCCCGAACGCGAGCAACGCTTCGATTTCTCCCCAGCCTATATGGAAGTCAAACAATACCTGTTATATCACGCAGCAAAAGACAGACCCAAAACCCCGGAGGATATTCTCAACAGTCGCATTACCGTAATGGCGGGCAGTAGCCACATTGAGATTCTCAAACAACTGCAAATGGACTACCCGACACTGCATTGGCGCGGTGCCACCGATGTCGAAACCATCGACCTGCTCGACCTGTTAATGGAAGACGATATCGATTACACCGTCATCGATTCTAACGACTATATTGCCAACCGTGGCTTTTACCTGAAACTCAAAATTGCTTTCGAAATCGGCGACGCTGGTGAACTGGCCTGGGCATTACCGGGTAACAGGGACAATCAGGCCCTACTGCAACAACTCAGCGCGTTTTTCCAACAGATTGAGAAAGACGGCAGCCTGCGCCAACTGGAGGAGCGCTTCTACAGCCACAGCCAGCAAATCAACCAGATTGGCTCCCGCACTTTTACCAAGGCAGTAGAATCCAAGCTGCCTATATACCAGGCGATGATGCAGCAGGTGGCCAGTGAGTACAACATGGACTGGCGACTGCTGGCCTCCATCAGCTATCAGGAATCACATTGGAAACCCAAGGCCAGATCACCCACCGGCGTCCGCGGCATGATGATGCTCACCCTGCCCACCGCCAAGGAAATGGGCGTTAAGGATCGCCTGCAAACCGAGCAAAGCCTGCGTGGCGGCGCGCGCTATTTTAAGAAAATCAAGCAGCGCGTCCCCGAGCGAATCACCGAGCCAGACCGCACCTGGTTTGCGCTGGCCGCTTACAATGTGGGCATGGGTCATGTTGAGGACGCCCGGATCATCACCGAGCAACAAGGTGGCGACCCCGACAAGTGGGCTGATGTTAAGGCTCGCCTGCCGCTGCTAAGGAAACACCGCTGGTATCGTCACACCAAACACGGTTATGCACGCGGCAACGAACCGGTGACCTATGTACAGAATATTCGGCATTTTTATAATTTACTGACCTGGACCGATGTGACTAAAAACCGCAAGCCACCGCCGAAAAAAATGGACCAGTATTTTCCCGAAGCACTTAAGGATGATTTTTACTCTTTGTAATGATCGATTAAACAACTGCGCAGGGTAAACGCCGCTTAAGCCATCCGCCGACGTTTGAAAAAATCCTTTAACAATATACCGCACTGCTCTCCCAGCACGCCGCCCTCCACCTCGACCTGGTGATTCAGGTGCTCACCCTTAAAAAGATTGCTATTGCTTTCAACCACGCCCGACTTCGGTTCTGGCGCACCATAAACCAGCCGTTGAATACGGGCATGCACCATCGCCCCGGCGCACATGGTGCAGGGTTCAATGGTCACATAGAGGGTGGTGCCGGGCAGACGGTAATTGCCGAGGTTTTTTGCCGCAGCGCGCAGGGCAATAATTTCGGCATGCGCGGTAGGATCGTGTTCCACTATGGGGCGATTAAAACCTTCGCCGACAATTTTCCCATCCCTGACCACCAACGCACCAACGGGCACCTCGCCCAGTGCCGCAGCTTGAGCCGCCAGCGCCAGTGCTCTTTGCATAAAAACCACGTCTGTACTCATACCCGCTGCAACGCCACGGACAAAGCGCTACAAGCTGTCGACTCTTTCAATAACGCAACGCTGAACACAATTTCCTCCCGGTTATTAACACGCAGAATACCCCTCTATTTACGCAGCTTTTTCCAGCGGGGATTACCCCCTATTCGCTGATCGGCCAGCGCCCATCACCAGTATAGAATGAAAAACGCTGGTCTATCAGCTCCCTGTTCAGCCCATACGTTGCCAGATCATATTCATGGCGGCCGTGCTTGCCCTTTGGGTTCGCGTCCACATGGGCCTGCATAGCCGCGCGCCCTTGTTCCGACAGCGGCAGATTGAATTCCCGGCACAGGCGCTCCACCAACGCCATCGGCCGCTGCGCAAATTCTTGCTGTGAGCAATCCAGAAATAATTCAGGCGGCAGCTTTTCCCGCGCCGCCAGCCCCTGTTGCAGTGACTGCGCGTACCACTCCATCACGCTGTGCCCCATCTGTGCGGTATTGATGTGGGAGCAATCGCCCATGTACATCCCCATAACCATCTGGTTCATGCTGTTTATAGAGGGCACCACCGCCTGCGGATCGCGGTGACACCAGATAAAGCGCGCATCGGGGAACACTGCCAGAATCGCGTCTATACCCCACATATGCGCTGGCGCCTTCAACATCCACTGCTGCCCCGGGTTGCGCCAGTTAAGCAATTGTAACTGCTTCTTCTGGTAGGCATACAGCGGTACCAAATCCTGCCCCAGTAGCCAGCTGCGATAGGGCTCCAACATGACTTCAAAACCCAATTGTACGCCGTGGAAAGCAAAAGCATGCAGCAGCACGCATTCTTCCGGGGTGTCTGCGTCAACATAATGAATTTTGGCGAACTCGGAATCACGCATCGCTTTCAGGGCTTTCTCCAGATGCGGGTATCGGGGGTCTTCATCGCCAGGCTTACTGTCCGGCCAGGGATCGGGGAACTGCACTTCCCACTGCAAGACACCGCGATTTTCCGGCGCAGTCACCAGCAAGTTGAGCAGTGCCGATGTACCGGACCGGGGCAGCCCCGTGACAAAAACAGGGGCGACGATTTCCTGCTCGGCGATCGCAGGAATAGTGCTGAAGGCATATTCACACTTCAGCCGGGTAATCAATTGACTCAGCACCCTGCCCCGACAGCGCTGGCGACCCTCCGGGTCCTTCACATGCTGGTGGTAAGTCTGCAGCAGTGCTTCCAGGCCTTCCCGGTAGGGCAGTGATCCAAAATCATCAAACCCGGTTTGCTCCACCGCCTTACGAATCAGCGCATCGGCATCAAAGTCTACTGCACTGCTGTCATTGGCCATCACAGATCCGCCAGCTTAGCGACGCGTGAGTTAAGTTCGGGGTGTTTATCCGCACCGATCCAACGCCAGCACATAGTGCCCATTGTGTGCCCCGCGGTTTCGATCCAGTTAGGCACACCGGGATCACTATGGGATATCACTACCCGCACACTGCCATCAGATTCATAGTGGGCGGTGTGCTTGTTGACATGGATGGTGTGGTGGCGATAGTCCAGAGACTCCATCCACCAGTTATCCAGTTGGAAGTTCCAGTTCTGGCACTCGGGAATCTCCGGCGCCTCAATGATCAACACCTCGTCCTCTGCCAGCTTCCAGCCACTGTGAAAATAAAAGATATTGGGATCGCCGCCAATGGACTGGCAATAGGCCTGATCCGCCGGAGGCAGTTGGTTCATTATCGGTAGAAAACTCTCAGCCCAACCCTCGAACAGGGTGGCGGAACCCTGCACGAATCTAACAGCACCTTGCAAGCCGCGTTCCAGCTTTTTCGCGGTAAGGGGCTCAGGTCGCTCTCCCGTAGCGTTGATACGTTCAATCTTCAGTTCTGCGCGTTGCTCGTGTACCCGGTCCTGAAAGGTTTGCCGGACAGTGATGGAGTTGCTGCTCTCCCCCATCGGCAACCAGTTACCCGGCTTTTCAGTACCACTGACGATGATATCAATACAGCCATCGGGCCCAAGTTCCATGTTCCTGGCATCGATATGGCCAGTGACTTCCATGGTGCCACCCGAGGCGTACTTATTGATGATGGTACTGAAGCCCAAATAGTCCACGGTGCCTCGACTACCACTGATACGATAGTCGTACCGGGGATTAATGGTCGCACTCTCGTAACGATTATCGGGGTTATCCGCCCCCAGCTTGATCGTTTCATGGGCGCCGCAACGCAACTGCGGAAACATCGGGTCGCGAAATTCCAGAAAGCCTTCGAGACCTCCCCTTAACAGACGCGCCAGATAACGATATCCCTCTGCTTGATTAAAGGGGTCCTTGGGTGCTTTCTCGCTCTGCACAATCTTGCCGGCAGCCTTGAGGGCATCACAAAATTCATCCCACACAGTTCCGTCTACCACACGTTTTTCTGACTCATTCATGGACATCGCTACACTCCTGCTTTCACCCTGACTTATCGGGCGATACGTTATATCAAAAACCATCGACTTATCAATCGATAAGCTCATAGGCAATTATGCTATCCCAGGGCTTCTCTGTGGTTGTTTATTCTCACTTACCCTTCCATGTACCTGGGGGGATAAATTAAGCTATCGCTTATTCAAACGCTATGGCAAGAACTTATATCGCCGGGTGGCACTGGTGGTGTTATTCAGTGTGGGAATCGCAACAACAGCACGCGCACTGTGGGAAGGTGTTTATTAATTACAGGTAGCACTGCTATTCCCACTCAATCGTCGCCGGCGGCTTACTGGACACATCATAGGTGACGCGGGAAACACCGCTGATTTCATTGATAATACGATTGGATACTGTTTCCAGTAACTCATAGGGAAGGTGCGCCCAGCGCGCGGTCATAAAATCAACTGTCTCCACCGCGCGCAGCGCGATAACATATTCATAACGCCGGGCATCGCCCACCACACCAACCGACTTCACCGGCAAAAAAACCGCAAAAGCCTGACTGGTTTTTTGATACCAGCCACTGCGATGTAGCTCTTCCATAAAAATGGCATCGGCTTCACGCAATAAGTCAGCGTACTGCTTTTTCACTTCGCCGAGGATACGCACACCCAGACCCGGACCAGGAAACGGATGGCGATAAACCATGTCGTAGGGCAAACCCAGTTCCAGGCCGATTTTTCGCACCTCGTCTTTAAATAATTCACGCAGCGGCTCAACCAATTCAAATTGCATGTCATCGGGTAAGCCACCGACGTTATGGTGGGATTTAATCACATGGGCTTTTCCGGTTTTAGCCGCCGCCGACTCAATCACATCGGGATAAATCGTGCCCTGCGCCAGCCAATTAACACCCTTGAGTTTGGTCGCCTCGGCATCAAACACATCGATAAACGTATTGCCAATCACTTTGCGTTTTTGCTCCGGGTCACTTACTCCTTCCAGCTTGCCGAGGAAAAGGGCTTCAGCATCGGCGCGAATCACCTTCACGCCCATGTTATTGGCAAACATATCCATGACCTGGCCGCCTTCGTTTTTCCGCAGCAAACCATTATCGACAAAAACACAGGTAAGTTGATCACCGATGGCCCGGTGTAATAGCGCTGCGACCACCGAGGAATCAACCCCGCCGGAAAGGCCCAGCAACACCTTGTCACTGCCCACCTGTTTTTTCACCGTGGCAATAGCATCCTCAACAATATTGGCCGGTGTCCACAGCACATCGCAATGACAAAGTTCAAGCAGGAAATGTTCGAAAATACGCTTACCCTGTAGCGTATGCGTCACCTCGGGGTGAAACTGGACACCAAAGAATTTTTTCTCTGCGTGGTACATTCCCGCAATCGGGCAGGATTCGGTCGACGCCATCAAGGAAAAACCATCGGGCATTTCCGCCACTTTATCACCGTGGCTCATCCATACATCCAGCCTGGCACTGCCGTCATCGGCATCAACATGATCCTTGATATCATGCAACAGCGCCGACTCGCCCTCCACCTTGATCTGCGCATAGCCAAACTCGCGTACAGTGGAGGTCTGCACTCTGCCTCCCAACTGCGTCGCCATGGTTTGCATGCCATAGCAAATACCCAACACCGGTACACCCAACTCGAACACCAGCTCCGGCGCACGCGGAGATTCACCCGCCACCACAGATTCAGGGCTGCCCGCCAGCACAATGCCGCGGGGATTGAAGTCACGAATTTCCTCTTCGGTGATATCAAAAGCGCGAACTTCCGAATAAACACCAATTTCCCGCACCCGCCTGGCGATCAACTGGGTGTACTGGGAACCAAAATCGAGAATTAAGATACGCTGTGCGTGAATATCAGCTGACATTGAATAGCCTTTGAATAATCAAATTTGTATTAGCAGGGCTTGCGCCCTGATCAATCACCACAGACCGACAGCGTGATTAACTTTGCCGGGGGTAATTGGGTGCCTCTTTGGTGATGCTAACATCGTGAACATGGCTTTCACTCATTCCTGCCGAGGTCACCTGGACAAATTGCGGTACCGTGCGCATGCTATCCATATCAACACAACCGGTATAGCCCATGGCTGAGCGCAGTCCGCCCATCAACTGGTGGGCAATAGCCGCCAACGGCCCCTTATAGGGAACACGACCCTCTATCCCCTCCGGCACCAGTTTCTCGGCACCATCCTCGGCGTTCTGGAAATAACGATCACTGGAGCCCTGGGTTTTAGCCATCGCTCCCAGCGAACCCATGCCCCGGTAAGACTTATAAGTACGTCCCTGGTACAACTCCACCTCACCGGGCGCCTCTTCAGTACCGGCGAACATACTGCCCATCATCACCGCACTGGCTCCGGCTGCCACCGCCTTGGGTATATCGCCTGAAAAACGGATGCCGCCATCGGCAATCAGCGGAATACCCCGTTCTTTTAGTGCCGCTGCAACATTAGCAATGGCGGTAATCTGCGGCACACCGATCCCGGTAACAATACGCGTAGTGCAAATGGAGCCCGGACCAATACCCACTTTGACACCATCAGCACCCGCATCGGCCAGGGCAATAGCCGCATCTGCCGTAGCGATATTGCCGCCAATGACCTGCATCTCCGGATAATGTTGTTTAATCCACTTCACCCTGTCGATAACATTCTTTGAGTGGCCGTGGGCCGTGTCGACCACCAACACATCGACCCCCGCTGTAACCAGTGCCCTGACCCGCTCATCGGTATCGGCGCTGGTACCCACCGAGGCCCCAACCATTAACTGCCCGGAAGAATCCCTGCAGGCATCCGGGTAAGTATGCGCTTTATTAATATCCTTGACCGTAATCATGCCGCTGAGGGCAAACTCCTCATTGACCACCAGCACTTTCTCAATCCGGCTTTTGTGCAGCAATTCTTTCACCATAGCCAGATCTGCACCCTCACCCACTGTCACCAGCTTTTCTTTCGGTGTCATGATACTGGAAACCGGGGCATCCAGCTGGGTTTCAAAGCGTACATCCCGACTGGTAACAATGCCCACCAAATCGCCTTTGTCCAATACCGGCACACCGGAAATATTGTGTTGCTCGCGGATTTCAAACAACTTGCTAATAGGATCGGACGCTTCAATGGTGATAGGATCCTTCACCACGCCGCTCTCGTGTTTCTTCACCGCCCTGACCGAGTGCGCCTGCTGTTCAATCGTCATACTCTTATGAATAATCCCTATCCCCCCTTCCTGGGCCAGGGAGATAGCGAGACGGGATTCGGTCACGGTATCCATCGCCGCAGAAACCAGTGGAATATTCAGCTCAATACCGCGGGTCAGGCGTGTTTTCAGGCTGACATCTTTTGCTGTCACCGCTGAATAACCCGGCAGTAGCAGTACATCGTCAAAAGTCAGTGCTTGTTCAGTAATTCTCAGCATTAGGTCGTATCCAGTTGGTGAGAGGTGAATGGCGTTACCGCCAACCATTACGGCTAAACGGCCTATTCTAAGCGATTGTTTATATTCAGTAAATATCCCCTTGGTAAATGGCATGCCGCGGGCCAGCCCGTTACAATACACTCCCGGACAAAATAGAAGCCAAATTCATTCATGAGCAGCCGCCAAACCACCAGAGAAGTCTTCAGCGTTAGCCAGTTGAATCGCTCCGCCAAACGCTTACTGGAAAATCAATTTCCTATGGTCTGGATCGAAGGGGAGATTTCCAATTTTTCTGCACCGTCTTCAGGACACTGGTATTTCACCCTCAAGGACAATGCCGCACAAATTCGCTGTGCCATGTTCCGCAATCGCAATAGCCTGTTGAAATTCCGCCCGGAGCCCGGCCAGCAATTATTGCTACGCGCCAGGCTCAGTCTCTATGAAGCGCGAGGTGACTACCAGCTTATTGCCGAACACATGGAACCCGCCGGTGCCGGTGCCCTGGCCCGCGCTTTTGAGGCACTAAAAAATAAACTCCAGGCTGAAGGGCTGTTTGAGCAACAGTACAAAAAGCCACTGCCCACTATACCCCGGCATATTGCCGTCATCACCTCTCCCACCGGTGCGGCCATTAGGGACATCCTGACCGTGCTGGGCAGGCGTTTTCCCGCCATCCCGGTGACAATCCTGCCTACCGCGGTACAGGGCCAGGCCGCCGCCGAAGAAATTGCCACGGCGATTAACCGCGCCAATCAGCTGCTTGAAAGCGGCGACTATCCCTTCGACGTTATTATTGTCGGGCGCGGCGGCGGCTCGATGGAAGACTTATGGGCCTTTAATGAAGAAATCGTTGCCCGGGCCATTTTTAACAGCCACTTACCCGTGGTCAGTGCCGTAGGTCACGAAGTGGATTTCTGTATTGCCGATTTTACCGCCGATGCTCGCGCGGCCACCCCTTCAGCTGCCGCTGAGATGCTCAGCCCTGACGGCCGCGAGTGGCGGCAGAATTTTCTGGCTTATGAACAGCACTTTCAGCGCCAGTTAAACACCCTGTTAAGCCAGCTTCAGCAACAGCTAAACGGACTGAAAGCGCGATTGCGACACCCCGGCAGTCGCCTGGAGGATGCCAACCAACGCCTGGACGAGCTGGAGTTACGCATGAACAAGGCCTGGAACAATCAATGGCAACAGCAAAAAAACAACCAGCAGCACCTCAGCACTCGACTACAACAGGCCAATCCTGGCAGTGCCATAAACACCCTGGCAGTTCGTACCACGTCACTTTGCAAACAACTGGAACTGGCCTTCAAGCACCGTTTTGAACAACGTAAACAACAACTCAACCAGGCTATTCAATTACTGGATACCGTTAGCCCCCTCGCCACCCTCGCCAGGGGCTACTCGATCAGCCAGTCCCCGCAAGGACAAGTCCTTCGCCAAAGCAGTGACATTCAAACCGGCGAAGTCATGTTAACTCGCCTGGGCAAGGGCTATTTGAAAAGCACTATCAACGAAATTATTGAGGAAGACTGATTCTGTGTCCTATGAAACCATCAAGCTTATTCATATCAGCTGCGCTGTAGTCTCGCTCAGTGGCTTTACTATTCGCGGGCTGCTGAAGCTCTGTGACTCGGTGTATTTACAACAACGATGGCTCAAGGTAATGCCACATATAGTCGATACCCTGTTACTGACTAGCGCCGGGTATTTAGCCTATGCATCAAGACAATATCCATTCAGTAACGACTGGTTGAGCGCCAAAGTGCTGGCATTGCTGGTTTACATTGCCGCCGGCATGGTGGTGATGCGTTTTGGCAAAACCCAAACCCAGCGGGTCTCGGCCTTCCTGCTTGCCATCGCCAGCTTCAGTTATATTGTCGCCGTTGCCCTGACCCGAAGCGTAACGCCCTGCCAATAAAAAAGGCCAGTAAAAACTTCACTGATGTCCCATAGTTTTCTCTAATACATTGCTAATGTCTGGCAAGAGCGTGAATTTGTCAGGAGTATGGCTCTAGAGACATGAATTCTTACAGTGTGATAGCCGGCAGCGAGTAAGAGGACTGGTTTCAAGACACGCCGTGAATCCGTCCATGGAGGCTCGGCGCCAGCATCCCTGCTGGCGACGGTCCTGAAACCAGTCCTCTTGCTCACTGCCAAGAGTGTACTTCGAAAATAGACCGCTTTTATAGCGTGTTTGCTCAACATGATGGGCGTGATGCTACGAACTGATCTGGGTATTTATTTCTGGGGCCGTCTTCAGCAGGGACAGAAATTTGCTCCTGCAATTCCTGCATTTCCACCATCCATGGCGGTCATGCTGAAGTCGAGCCCCCAGGGATGGGTTTACGGCGTGCCCCGGAAATAAATACCTGGAGCAGTTCGTTACCTAAAACTATGGGACATCAGTGATGTTTTTACTGGCCTTTCTCAAAGTCTATTGGCTATCAATAATTCGCCGGCAATTTGCCATTTATGACGATATTACGGCCCTCAAAACTAATGTATTCCCCGATGGTAAGGTCTTTAAGAATACGCGCCACCATTTCTCGCGATGCACCCACCCGATCAGCAATATCCTGTTGGGTCAGCTTTTCCGGAATAATTGAGGTTTCTTCATCCCTGGGCTCTGACAGTGTCGTCAGCACATTGGTCACCCGGCCATAGACATCTTGCAGCGCCAGCGCCTTTACATCCTGGGTGAGTTTCCTGACTCGGCGAGTCAGGTTGCGAATCAACGTTTTGGCAATATTCGGCTGCTGCGCCAGCACCTGGTTAAAATCTTCTTTGTAGATGATACAAAAATTGGATTTTTCCATGGTGCGTACTGAAGCGGAGCGCTTATCATCATCCAGCAGTGCCAATTCGCCAAAATGATCACCCGTGGTCAGGGTGTTCATAATAAATTCCTTGCCATTCTTATCACTGCAATAGACCTTAACCCGCCCCGATTCGATCAAATAAAGGGAATCGGCATGGTCATTTTCATTGATAATAACGGTATTTTTAGGATAACTACGAACGACACTACTGGCCGTCAATGCGTCCATTTCCTGCTGCGTAAGGCCTTCAAAAATCTCTACTTTATCCAAAATCATATAGCGGTACCGTTTAATCCATTGTAATTAGCACTAATCGGAAAAATATAGCACAGGCAATACATATTTCCAGTTATAGCCTCACAAGATGGTTAATGCTGATATATACTGATTCCACTAGCTGGCAAGAAAATAACCACGTGGCCCAACCCATAGCAATCAACCAGATTCCCGGCTGGCAGCATATCGCCATCAGGCTGGTCGAAGATATCACCGCGTTGTTCGCGGATTACTCCCGCGAGCACAGCGATGTACTGGATACTGACGTCTGCAAGTTACTTAACCTGGCCAATAAACTGGAAATCTTCTGCAACAATCATTACCGCATCTACAAAGGCGACAATAAAAAACTCTGGCACGACCTCAGGAACCTGATTGGCAGTATCCAGGGTTACTGTGAACTGTTATTGGATGAACTGGGGGAGATCAGTACTTACAATAACACTAGCGAGCAACTACGGGCCATCGGCACACTCTGCAGCCAGCTATTTCAGCAGGAGACAGACACCACCAACTACGCCACCAGCCCGAGAGCACTCAACAAGGGTGAACCGGGCACCATACTGATTGTTGAGGATCAGCAGGAAAGCCGGGAAATTATCCGGCGCTACCTGGAGCAGGATCGACACAAGGTCATTGAAGCCACCAGCGGCACCATCATGTTTGACCGCCTGTCTTCTGAAGATGTAGACCTGATTTTATTAGACCTGATCCTGCCAGAGATGGACGGCTATCAACTGTTACAACGGCTAAAACAGCACAATATCTGGCGCGCAATACCCGTAATCGTGGTCTCTGGCGACAAGGATACCGAGCGCGTTATCCGCTGTATTGAAGCGGGTGCTGAAGACTATCTGTTTAAACCCTTCAACCCGGTGTTATTACAGGCACGCATCAGCGCCGGGGTAGAACGAAAGCGCTGGCATGACCGGGAAGAGAAATATCGGCAGGAACTTGAGTTAAACCAGCGTTTCATCCGCAAGGTGTTTGGTCGCTATTTATCCGAAGAAATCGTTGATGCCTTACTGGAGAATCCAGAGGGACTGGACCTCGGTGGCGTACAGCGCAAGGTCACAGTATTAATGGCTGACATTCGTGGTTTCACTACGATTTGTGAACAGCTCCCCCCCCACCGCGTAGTCAGGTTACTGAACAATTACCTGGGGGGAATGGCCGAAATCATTATGAAGTATGAAGGCACCGTCGATGAATTTATCGGTGATGCCATCCTCGCCATCTTTGGCGCCCCGATCAGGCGCCAGGACGATACCGATCGCGCGCTCTGCTGCGCCCTCGAAATGCAACAGGCGCTTGGTAAAATCAATCAGTGCAACAGGGAAGAAGGCCTGCCCGAAATCGAAATAGGCATCAGCTTAAATACCGGTCTTGTCGTTGCCGGCAACATAGGCTCTGAACGACGGGCAAAATATGGTGTAGTGGGCCATACCGTAAACCAGACCGCCCGTATAGAAGAGCAGTGCCCAGCGGGAAGCATCCTGATATCCGATGCCACCTACCAGGACGCTGAGGCCCTACTCTCTATTGGCGACAACATGTCGATACAAGCCAAGGGTATTTTACAGGCCATTAGGGTTTACGAACTTATCGGAATGTCACCCAGCGCCCACGCCTCATTAAAACGTGCCGACAAGGAACACGCGTCATGAGCACAATATTGTTAGTCGAGGACAATGAAATGAATCGTGATATGTTGTCACGTCGACTGCAACGCAAGGGCTTTGAAGTAATCACCGCGGTTAATGGCCAGGAAGCTATCGATGCCACCAAGGCCATATCCCCCGACCTGATATTGATGGATATGGAAATACCCATTATTGACGGCTGGGCAGCCACCCGGGAAATAAAAGCCACCATCTCTGCCACTATCCCTATTATCGCCTTAACCGCCCATGTACTCGCCGATGACAGGGAAAAAGCTATGGCGGCAGGTTGCAACGCCTACGCCACCAAACCTGTCGACTTTGCTTCTCTGTTAAGCACCATCGAACAACAGCTTACGGGATCTACAGGTTAATCGTATGAGTCTACGCGAGCGTCTCACCCTGGCGATTATCAGTGTGTTGATCCTGTTCTCGATCAATGTCGGCACCTACTCCTGGAGCAATAGCACCCGCAGCCAGAATATGGAGCAACTTCGCCAGGCAGTATCAGGTCAATTACAGACCGCTGTTATCAAACAAAAGCTACTGGACTTACACAAGGCCATTCTTCTTCTCAGCTCATTGCGCAGCACGCTGCAAGACAGCCTGACCACACAGGAAACCGCCCAGGCGATCAGTGAAATATCCACCTTGCAATTAGAAATCCAGCAACTGGGACGATCTTCTTCTGGAAAAAAGCCATTATTTGATAATCTGCAAGAGCGTTTTATTGAGCTAATTCCGCACTGGAAAACCTTTTATCGACACTACAACAACAAAGATTACGACCACTATCCGGAAGGTGATTTGCGAGAATTACTCTACCGGCAAGTCATCAGCAACCTTAATACGCTCAATAAAGGCCTGGTTGAATTAGCTGATTACCAGTCGATTGAAATCAACAACATTGAGTCACTAAGTAATAGAATAATCATCTCGGTATTCCTGTTTTCAATCATTCTCACCATTGGCCTCGGCGTGTTTCTGATCCGCTACACCAACAATGCCTTGAGCCAATTAAAACAAGGCACGGTCATTATTGGCAGTGGCGACCTCAACTACCGCATACCGGTGATACGTAAAGACGAGTTGGGCGAAGTTGCCAAGGCCTTCAACACCATGTCAGCAAAGATGCAAAACGCCATCAAGGACGCGACCCGAGCCAAGGAAACCGCCGATCTTGCCAACCAATCGAAAAGTAGCTTTCTCGCCAACATGAGCCATGAGCTGCGGACGCCGCTTAATGCCATCATTGGTTACAGTGAAATGATGCTGGAGGACATTCAACTCAATGATGTCAGCATTGACGAACAAGCCAGCGACCTTGATAAAGTACTCACCGCTGGCCGACACTTACTAACCCAGATTAATGACGTGCTCGATTTTTCAAAAATTGAAACCGGAAAAATGACTGTATTCAATGAGGATTTCGACTGCATTGCCATTATTAACGAAGTCATCAGTACTATTCAGCCCCTGGCCAAAAAACACAATAACGAACTGGTATTTGAGCACACTGAAGACATACTGCCACTGTTCAATGATGTCACCAAGTTCCGACAGATATTTTTCAATCTGTTAAGTAATTCCTGCAAATTTACCGATAAGGGAAGAATCATTATTCGCAGTGAGTTGATTTCCACCCACACCCCACCGACGGTACGATTTAGCGTCATTGATAATGGCATTGGCATGACCCCGGAACAAACCAGCATCGTCTTTGACGCTTTTATACAAGCCGATTCGTCGACCACCAGGAAATATGGTGGCACCGGACTGGGCCTCGCTCTTTGCAAACAATATTGCCAATTAATGGGCGGTAACATCGAAGTCCAGAGCGCCGTTGACACAGGCACTATTTTTAATATCGAATTTTCTACCACTGACAGCCATCATCAGGCACAAATAGAAAGCCATGATTTACACGACGAGCATGGCAATGCCAAAAGTACTAAAATCCTGGTTATAGATGATGACCCTATCGCCCTGGCTTTAACTGAACGTTTTCTTTATCGCGGGAATTATGAAACTATTTTGGTCGACAATGGCAATGACGGCATTAAACTAGCCATTGATTTACGTCCCGACATTATCTTGCTTGATCTGATGATGCCGGCGGTTGATGGCTGGACAGTGTTATCCGTGCTCAAGGAAAATATCGCCACTCGCAACATTCCCGTAATACTGCTGTCCATGCTTGACGAGAAAAATCTTGGCTATGATATGGGCGCGATTGAATATTTTCATAAACCGGTTAACTGGGACAAACTCCATAGCGTTATCGACAAGGTGACGGACTTTACCCAGACTAAAAAGCTGGTTCTACTTGATAATAAATCAACTTTCCGCGATGTCCTTGTCAACGCTCTTAATCGTAAGGGCTGGCAGGTTAGCGCGATCAATACCGAGGCAGAATTAAGCAAGACACTTGAACGTGAGCAAGCGGCTATTATTATTGCTGCCGAGGGAAAAATTAATCACCCTCCGCCCTGCAATAATGATACCCCGTTGATTATTATCAGCTCTGCTACCGACCAACAACAGCAAAAAAAGCAGCAACAGGACAACGTCTATTGGGTATCAGCCGATACCAGTGCCATTGAAGACATCGTCACGCGCTTATCAAACAATCCCATCAGTTAGCTCTGTGGCCGCATATGGGGAAATAACAGTACATCCCTGATAGACGCTGAATCGGTAAACAACATCACCAGGCGGTCAATGCCAATACCCTCACCCGCCGTCGGTGGCAAGCCATATTCCAGTGCAGCGATATAATCTGCATCATAGTGCATAGCCTCATCATCACCTCCCTCTTTCTCCCGCACCTGGGCAAGAAAGCGTTCCGCCTGGTCTTCTGCATCATTGAGCTCTGAAAAGCCATTGGCAATTTCCCGACCGCCGACAAAAAACTCAAAACGATCGGTAACAAAAGCGTCACCATCACTGCGCCGCGCCAGGGGTGACACCTCAGTCGGGTATTGGGTGATAAAGGTTGGCTGTTCGAGACGGTGCTCTACGGTTTTTTCGAAAATTTCAATTTGCACCTTACCCAAGCCGTAGCTGTCCTTGAGTGGAATACCCAGGGATTCAGCTACTTTGCGAGCACTGTCGATCTCGGCAATTTGCTCAGGCTTAAGCTCGGGATTAAATTGTAAAATCGAATCGACTACTGAAATTCGCTGGAAAGGTTTTTTCAGATCGTATTCGCTGGTGCTAATAACGTCCCCCGCCTGGTTCCGCTGAGTGCTGACCAAGGTGGTCGTACCCAGCACCGCCTGTGCCATCTTCCTCAGCAAATCTTCTGTGAGATCCATTAGATCATGATAATCAGCATAAGCCTGGTAAAACTCCAGCATAGTGAATTCAGGATTATGACGAGTTGATAAGCCTTCATTGCGAAAACTGCGATTAATTTCATAAACCCGCTCTAAACCGCCCACCACCAACCGCTTTAAATACAGCTCCGGTGCAATACGCAAGTACATATCCATATCCAGGGCATTGTGGTGGGTGATAAACGGCCGCGCCGCGGCACCGCCGGGAATCACTTGCATCATCGGTGTCTCAGCCTCAACAAAATCGGCCTGGTTTAAATAATCACGGATAAAACTGATCATACTGGAACGTAATTTGAACACTTCCCGGGATTCAGGGTTCATAATCAAGTCAAGGTAACGCTGTCGATAACGTATTTCCTGATCCTGCAAGCCGTGAAACTTATCCGGTAATGGCCGCAATGATTTTGTCAGCAGCTCGACACTGTCCATATAAACATACAAGTCACCTTTACCCGACTTATGTACCGGCCCTGTACAGCCGATGATATCGCCAATGTCCCAGCTTTTAATTTCCGCTAACTGATGCTCGGGTAATTTTTTCTTATCAACGTAGGCCTGGATGCGCCCCGTCATATCCTGCAACACCAAAAAAGGCCCGCGCCTGGCCATAATACGACCGGCAACTGCCGCACACCGATTGAGCGTCTCCAGTGTTTCCTTATCCTTAGTGGACAACTCGTCCTGTAAGGATTGCGCATAGCTGTCACGCCGAAACGCATTCGGAAACGCATTGCGCTGTTTGCGGATCGCAGCCAATTTTGCTCGTCTCTCAGCAATTAATTTATTCTCTTCCTGCTCATTATTACTTACATCTTCGGCCATCTTATTTCTCATCTTCACTTCAGGAATCGTTTACAAACCCTGTTTCAGGGATGCTTCGATAAATTGATCCAAATTGCCATCCAGTACCGCATTGCAATTACTGGTTTGGACATTGGTACGTAAATCCTTAATACGCTGGTCATCCAGCACATAGGAGCGAACCTGGCTCCCCCAGCCAATATCGGCCTTGTTGTCTTCCTGTGCCTGTGCCGCCTCATTGCGCTTTAACATTTCCATTTCATACAGCTTGGCTTTTAGCTGTTTCATTGCATTATCACGATTTTGATGCTGGGAGCGCTGATTCTGGCACTGCACAACGATGCCAGAAGGTTCATGCGTTATACGAATGGCCGAATCGGTTTTGTTAACATGCTGCCCTCCCGCGCCACTGGCACGGTAGGTGTCAACGCGCAGGTCTGAGGGGTTAATCTCAATATCGATATTGTCATCAACCTCAGGCGATACAAACACCGAGGCAAAAGACGTATGACGTCGACTGCCGGAATCAAAGGGTGACTTTCTAACCAGTCGATGTACACCGGTTTCTGTGCGCAACCAACCAAAGGCATATTCGCCGGTGAACTGAATGGTCGCACTTTTGATACCGGCAACATCGCCATCAGAGCACTCCATTAATTCGACTTTAAAGCCCTTGTCTTCACCCCAGCGCAAGTACATACGCAAAATCATACTGGCCCAGTCCTGGGCTTCGGTGCCGCCTGACCCCGACTGAATATCCAGAAAGGCATTATTACTATCCATTTCACCGGAAAACATGCGGCGAAATTCCAGTACTTCCAACTGCTTTCGCAGCACCGCCAGTTCCAGCTCAACGTCGTTAACCGCATCGGCATCGCCCTCCTCAACGGCCATTTCCAGCAATTCGGCGGCATCAGTCAAACCACTGTTCATCGTATCGATGGTAAGCACAATAGCCTCAAGTGACGATCGCTCCTTGCCCAAACGCTGGGCTCGGGCCGGATCATCCCATACCGAGGGTTCTGCCAGCTCCAGCGCTACTTCAGCCAGTTGTTCCTTTTTGAGATCATAGTCAAAGATACCCCCTGAGAACGGCTGTCCGCTCAGACAGGTCCTTAATGGCTTGTTTAATGGGACTCACTTCCAACATAGTCTCTTCACCGCAGGGTTCGTAAAGCGCGGCATTTTATCGCAAGCGGGCAGTCAGGTAAATGCAGCTTAAAACTGTTCTTCCCCAAGCGCCATTACATGCGCCCAATCCGAGCGCGCGGCACTGGAAAAAGCGTATGCCCTGGGCAGCACATGCTCAGAGTAAAAACGGGCGGTAATCACTTTGGCGGCATAAAAACTCTCGTCTTCAGCCATTTTCGACACCGCTACTGCAGCAGCCCTGGTCATTTGCCAGCCACCCAGCACGGTACCCGCCAGCATTAAAAAATTCACCGCGGCCGCAGCTGGCAAACGGGAATCGCTGGTAGCATTATCCAAAACCCACTGCACTGTCAGCGACAGCTCGGCGTTGGCCGCCAGCAAGGCATCTGCCATAGGTGACAGCGAGGTAGCCACAAGCCCGGCGGAAAAATCATCAATCTCGGCCATCAAACGCTTAAATTCAGCGCCTTTATCACGAAGCAACTTACGCCCTATCAGGTCGTTGGCCTGAATACCGGTAGTGCCTTCATAGATTGTGTTGATCCGCGCATCGCGCATAAACTGGGCGGCGCCGGTCTCTTCAATAAAGCCCATGCCGCCATGAATTTGTACACCCAGGGAGCTAACCTCCTGAGAGACTTCGCTGGCCCAGGCTTTGGCAATCGGCGTCAATAATTCTCCCCTGGCCTGGTACGCACTATTATCGCTGGCAGCATGATGGGAAAAATCAAATGCTGAGGCCGCGGTATAAGCCACGCAACGCGTCGCTTCCGTCAACGCCTTCATCAGCATCAGCATGCGCCGTACGTCCGGGTGATGAATAATCGCCGCCCTTTCCTTATGCCCGGGTGCCGCGCCCTGAATTCTCTCTTTCGCATAGGGTAAAACATGACCATAGGCGCCCTGGGATACCCCAACACCTTGTATGCCAACACCAATCCTGGCGTGATTCATCATCGTAAACATATAGCCAAGACCCTGGTTTTCCTCGCCCACCAGGTAGCCGACTGCGCCCCCGTTTTCGCCGAAAGCCATCACGCAGGTGGGGCTGGCATGAATACCCATTTTGTGCTCGACCGAGACCGCATAGACATCGTTGCGATCACCGAGGGAACCATCATCGTTGACCAACCACTTGGGGACTACAAACAGGGAAATGCCCTTCACCCCTTCCGGGGCGCCGGGTGTGCGAGCCAATACCAGGTGAATCACATTATCGGTCATGCCGTGATCACCCCAGGTGATAAAGATTTTAGTGCCACTGACCAGGTAATGATCCCCCTGCGGCACCGCCTTGCTACGTACAGCGGCCAGATCAGAACCTGCTTGCGATTCGGTCAGGTCCATGGCGCCGGTCCACTCACCGCTGATCATTTTTTCGAGGAAAATGGTCTTGAGTTGATCGCTGGCATGGGATTCGATGGCACCAATCGCGCCCTGGCCCAGCATCGGGCACAACGAAAAGCTGGTATTGGCCGAGGCCCACATTTCCCCCGCACAAAAACCCACCAGTTCAGGAAAACCCATGCCGCCATACTGCGGATTACCCGGCAGCGCTGCCCAGCCCCCATCGACAAACTGCCGATAGGCGGTGGCAAAGCCCGGCGCTTCCTTAAGCTGCTTGTCTTCGACCCTCGAACCCTGCTCATCACCGACTGTATTCAGTGGCGACAATACACCGCTGGCAAATTTCGCCGCCTCTTCCAGCACCGCATCCACCACGTCGCCATCCACATCCTGAAAATACGCCAACTTACAAATACCGGACAAGTCGGCCAGTTCCCTTAATACAAAGCGCATTTCCTTCAGCGGTGCACTGTACTCAGACATAAAACTCACTCCAATTTATCGCTCCGGACAGCCGTACTAGGTCGGAAACTGATAATCCTTTTGCTGTTCGCGGATAAGTTTTTTGTCCAGCTTGCCGGTGGCGGTATGCGGCAATTCTGTAACGAAAATACAATCGTCCGGAACCCACCAACTGGCTACCTTGCCATCAAACCATGCCAACATTTGTGCCACACTTAAATCCACACCGTCCTTTTTAATCACCAGCAACAGCGGCCGCTCTGACCATTTTTCATGATAGGCACCAATTACCGCCGCCTCCTGTACATCCGGGTGATTCACTGCGGTATTTTCCAACTCGATGGAGCTAACCCATTCACCACCGGACTTGATCACATCCTTGGTGCGGTCGGTTATTTGCATATAGCCCTGGCGGTCAATCGTTGCCACATCACCCGTATCGAACCAGCCATCCTCATCGAGAGCCTGCACATCGTCGAGCTTGTAGTACTGTCGGATTATCCAGGGACCCCGTACCTTTAACTCACCAAAGGCAACGCCATCCCAGGGCAGCTCATTATTGTCTGCATCAACAATTTTCATCTCCACACCGTAAACCGACCGCCCTGCTTTCAAGCGCATAGTGGCAAAGGCCTCTGCACTCATGGTGCTGCGATCGTGATAGCTATTAAACGTTCCCACTGGACTCATTTCGGTCATGCCCCAGGCCGCATGGGTATAAACACCGTAGTGGTCAAAATCTTCCATAATGGAAAGCGGGCAGGCGGCACCGCCAACAACGGCTTTTTTCAAGCTATCAATACTAGCCCCGCTATCCTTGAGGTAGCTCAGTAACGCCAGCCAGATACTGGGCACGCCGGAAGACATGGTGACTTTTTCTTCATTAATCAGTGAAACCAGGGTTTCACCATCGGCCATTTTGGGGCCAGGAAACACCACCTTGGTACCGGTCATCACGCTGCCATAGGGCGCACCCCAGGCATTGACATGAAACATCAAGTCGGACGTAGCCATGTCGTTCTGTGAGCCA
>JAUXHA010000009.1 GCA_030621845.1 Spongiibacteraceae bacterium | reverse complement strand
TGGCTGACCAGAACATTGCCATCGTGACCCACGGCCCAACCCAGTTGGGGGGATACAAAAAACAGCCGGGTCAACATCACCGAGGTGGGAACTTTGGCCTGCACCCAGGTTCCGCCCTGATCTTCGGAGTACAGGATATGGCCGCGTTCGCCGACAGCCACCAGTCGATCGCCCGCCGCGGCGATATCGAGCAGCAGCGAGGTGGCCGCCTTGTCCATGCGCATGGCGTAATCCATCGCCGCCGACCACAGGGGAAACGATAACAGGCAAAGAACACCAAGATACAACAGTGCTCTACTGCCCAGGTAATTCCTCATACTTGTCACCTGCGAACTGGATGGAATACTGCGAGTGAGTCAAATTATTGTTGGAGCCCGACCACACCTTGAACAAACCAATCCGTACATAGTACGTATTCACCGGTGTATTGAATCTGATACAGATCAACTATGTAGACTATTATATTTAGCTGCGCTGGGGAGCGATGAAACATTGCCGTACTCAGGATGGATAGGGTAGCTACGAATAGGGCGTTTGTTCATTAGCTAATCCTCTCAAGAAAATTAGCCTCCGACAATCCCGGGGCGATTCAGATCCACGCCCAAACGCCTTTCGGAACCAGCCACTCAAGCTTTTTTAACCGCCACCTTACTACCCCCACGACGCTTTTTATAAGGTTTTTTCTTTGCCTCCAGCCCTTTCAAGCCCACCGGCAGTACCGACTGGCTCTGCTTGATTAAATCATTCAGCGATGCCTCAAGCGGCTGCATAAAACCGTTATAGCTCTCTTCCCGCTGGCTAATGGCGTTGAGTTGGGTTTCCCAGTGGGCGGTCATATCCGGGGTGGTCGACAGTTCGGGTAAACTGGCGATCAGTGCTTTGCCCGCCTGGGTGGCACGGATTTGCTTGCCCTGACGCTGTAGGAAATCACGGCTAAACAACAATTCAATAATTCCCGCGCGGGTGGCTTCGGTGCCCAGGCCATCGTTGTCCTTCAGCACTTTACGAATAGCGGGGTTGGTGACAAAACGGGCAATACCGGTCATTGCTGCCAGTAAGCTGGCATCGTCAAAGGGTTTTGGCGCAGTGGTTTTTTTCGCCAGCAGCTCACCGTGCTGACAGTGACAGCGATCGCCTTTTTCCAGCGCCGGCAGTTGCGTGTTGAGTACCGCCTCCTTGTTATCAGTAGTTTTGCTTGGGGAAGAGCGGCGCGCGGGAAACAGAATTTTCCAGCCGGGGTGCAGCGATTCCCTGGCTTTGGCAATAAACTGGCCGCCTCCAATCTCCAGCTCAATTTGACTATCGCTGTAGCTGTGTGGCGGATAAAACTGGGCGACATATTGACGGGCAACCAACTGGTAAATATTCCGCTCACTGCTGCTTAACTGATTGCTGCTTACTTTCTTGCCGGTGGGAATGATCGCGTGGTGAGCATCAACCTTACTGTCATTCCAGGCTTTGCTTTTTAATTGCTGATCTGCCTTATCCACTGCGCCAAACAACGTGGGTTCATTATTAGCCACAGCGGCCAGCACGGCGGCCCGGTCATTAAAATGCCCGACCGGTAAATAGCGGCTATCGGAGCGCGGATAGGTCAGTAACTTGTGCCGTTCATACAAACGCTGGCAGCTATCCAGCACTTGTTTGGCGCTCATGGAAAAACGCTTGCCCGCGTCAATTTGCAAGGCGGATAAACTATAGGGTAAGGGCGGTGCCTGCTTTTTTTGTTGGTGGGAACTTGCTGTAACCAAAGCCGCTTTGCCGCTAATTCTGGCCGCCACATTTTCCACCAGCGCCTGCGACAGCACCCTGCCCTCCTCATCCTGCCACGGCTGGCAGGCTTCACTGGGCTGCCATTTGGCTTTAAACAACTCGCCCTGCTCCGTCTGTAAATGGGCGATAAGCTGGTAAAAAGGCTTGGCAATAAAGTCTTCAATCTCCGCATCGCGTCGCACCACCAGGCCCAATACCGGCGTTTGCACACGCCCCACAGACAGCACCCCCTGGTAGCCGACCTTGCGACCCTGCAAGGTGGAAGCGCGGGTCATATTAATGCCGTATAACCAATCGGCCCTGGAACGCGCTAACGCGGAAGTGGATAGCGGGATAAACTCTTTGTTATCGCGAAGCTGATCCAGCGCGCGTGTGACGGCGGCAGGGTTAAGATCGTTAATCAGACAGCGCTGGATACTGTCGCGTTTAGTCCCGCGCACCTTGAGGTGATCAATCACCTGATCCACCAGTAATTGCCCTTCGCGATCAGGGTCGCCGGCGTGCACCAACTGATCGGCCTGTTTAACCAGTTTACGCAATACCGCCAACTGCTTGCGGCTACTCGCCCTGGCCTTTAATTGCCACTGCGCTGGCACAATCGGCAGGTGCTCCATACGCCACTGTTTGTATTTAGCATCGTAGGCATCGGGTTCGACCTGCTCCAGTAAATGACCCACACACCAACTGACACAATCACCGTTAGCCAGATAAATACAGCCATCACCCTTGCGATGAGGCTTGGGCAGCACCTCGGCAATGGCGCGACCGAGGCTGGGCTTTTCGGCGATATAGAGTTTCATAACTGTCACAATACTGTATATATAAACAGTTATCCAGTATTAATGATATCGCTATTTAAATCGCCCGCCATCAATCTAGGTGATGCTCGGTATAGTGGCAACCAAACTGGTAATTACCCCCGCTTCAGGCTAAATTGCTCTCGCAAAAAATTTATTGATGGCAACCGTATCGGGAGAATCAAATGCGCCTTGGTCTTAGTCTTAATTACAGCGGCCGTAAACTCACTATCCCCATGGACATGATCAAGCGCGCCGAAGCACTGGGTTATGATTCCGTTTGGGCCTCGGAGGCCTATAGCTCAGATGCCATCAGTGTTGCCGGCTGGGTGCTTGGCCAGACCGAGAGAATTAAATTTGGCACCGCGATTATGCAATTGCCCGCCCGTACCCCGGCGATGGCGGCGATGACCGCGATGACCCTGTCGCAGCTCTCCGGTGGCCGTTTTATTATGGGCCTGGGTGCCTCGGGACCCCAGGTGGTGGAGGGTTGGCATGGCCAGCCTTATAACAAACCGGTCTCGCGCATGCGTGAGTACATCCAGATTATCCGCGCCATTATGGCCAGGGAAGCACCGGTAGCCTTTGATGGTGATCTCTATCAGCTGCCCTATCACGGCGCAGGTTCTGTTGGCCTGGGTAAACCGCTTAAGAGTATTCTGGAGGCCGACACCAGCATTCCTATCTATACCGCTTCCATCACGCCTGCCGGCCTTGCCTGTGCGGCTGAAGTGGCCGATGGCGTATTCCCGATCTTCTACAGTCCGGAAACCTTCAATATCATTAAGCCTGAGCTGCAACGGGGCTTTGATAAAGCAGGAAACGGTAAAGGCTTTAATGATTTTGATATTGCGCCGATGGTGCCGGTAATTCTGGGGGATGATCTCGATGGCTGTCGTTTACTGGTCAAGCACTTTCTGGCCCTGTACATCGGCGGTATGGGTGCCCGCAAGAAAAACTTCTATAACGACTTTGCCAAAAAGATGGGCTATGAAGCCGAGGCGGTAAAAATACAGGATTTGTACCTGGACGGTAAGAAAGAGGAAGCCGCGGCGGCGGTTCCCGACTCTCTCGCCGACGAGATCAGCTTAATCGGCAGCAAAGAGCGTATTGCCGATCGCTTCGAAGCCTGGAAAGCTGCCTACAAGGACCAGCAAGTCGGCACCCTGCTGTTAGCTATTCAACAACCGGAAGCACTGGAATTAATGGCTGAACTGGCGCTGTAAGCAGCGCCGTCGGTATCAAGCGGTTAACTGCTCGGATAGCGCCCATAATTGATCCGCGCTGGCCTTATCCAGGGCATGGGGGAAATAACCCAGTAATTTCTCCTCGGGGTCGACCTCTTGCCCGATATGAGCGTCTTCCAGATACAAGCCACCGCGGCCTTCCAATTCAGGACTGGTGGCGGCCCAGACACTGGTGGCAGCCCCCTGCTCTATGGATTTAAGCGTCATCCCCTCCATCGACATAAACTCGTAATCCGCTTCTACCAGATGGCGGGCAAGATCAGTCATAATCACACCGGGGTGAACCGCATTGGCCGTAATATCGTCATGACGATCATTGAGACCACGAGCAAAGAGTGCATTGGCTGTCTTGGCCGCCCCATAAGCATTCCACTTATCGTATTCCCGGCGCTCCCAGTTGGGATCAGTAAAATCTACCGTCGCCATTTTGTGCGCTCCAGAGGTTAAGGCCACCACCCTTGCCGACGACGACGCCTTCAGGGCAGGCAATAATAAAGTCGCAAAGAGGAAATGACCCAAATGATTAACGCCGAACTGGGATTCAAAACCCTGCGCGGTGCGTGCCAGTGGACAAGCCATCAAGCCAGCATTATTGACCAGAATATCAATCACCGGGCACTGCTGCACAATGCTCGCTGCTGTCTTGCGCACACTGTCGAGGTCGGCAAGGTCCATTAGCCTAAAGCTGATATTATTGTTTCCTGTTGACGTCTTGATCGCCTCAACCTGCTGCTCAAGTTTGGCCTGATTTCGGGCCACCAGTACCACCGCGGCGCCACAGGAAGCCAGCGCTCTTGCGGTTTCCGCGCCCAGGCCACCCGAAGCACCGGTGACAACGGCCGTTTTACCGCTTAAATCAATACCATGAATGACTTCATCCGTTGTTGAACTTGCTGTAAACGCCATCGTCTCACCTTTTAAAAAATTGAAGCGCGAATATTATCAAATCCCGTTGCATTTGATTATTAATTTTCGACCGCCGTATCTTTACTGACCAGGTAACCATACAGCAACGCTGAAACCAGCACGATCACTACTGTGGCCAGCTGTAAGTAATGGGGCAGTGGAAGGAAAGCCAGCAGTGCCAACCCCAGCGCCAGGCGCAGGTATTCGAGGGCACGCTGACGGCCATCCAGTATCCAACCGAGTAATAATAGTGACAGTAACAAGTAGCCAAACAGGACTTGCATCACCGTCACGCCCAATTGCTCGGGAAAATAATCAAAACTGGCACCCAGCAGTGCCACCAGCACAAACTGCAGCAAAAGATAAATCTTTAACCCCGGGCTGCAAGGCGGGTTGTAAAAATTGTGCGGCTGTAGCGGCCCTTTTTCAGTTCCCGGCGCGACAAAGCCGGTGCGACCCAGCCAGACCCTGGCTTTGTCAGCCCAGCGCGGGGTATGCCAACTGTCGCGAAACATCCCCGCATAAATATGCACGTTCGCCCACAGCGGATTCCAGCTATTGAGGCCACGGGTAATACCGTAATCCACCGGCAGGTTTGTATCTTCCGCTTTATAGGTACCGAACAGGCGATCCCAGAGAATAAAAAAACCGCCATAGTTCTTGTCAATATAATGTGGATTGCGTGCGTGATGAACACGGTGATTAGATGCCGTCACCAGTATTTTTTCCAGCGGACCCAATTCCGGTATAAAGCGAGTATGTATCCAGAATTGATAAATCAGGTGAGCACTGGCCACAGTAACAAAAATCGCCGCCGGCATACCCAGTAAAAAACAGGGAATATAAAACACCCAACTCAGGATAAACCCGGTACTGGTTTGCCGCAATGCGGTGGTCAGGTTGTATTCTTCACTCTGGTGATGGGCAACATGGGAGGCCCAGAATATTTTTCGCTCATGGCTAATACGATGAAACCAGTAATAACAAAAATCGTAAACGAGAAAAGCCAGTACAAAGGAAAGCCAACCATCGAGATGCCAGCGTACGATAGCCAGGTCCTGCTGCACCCAAGCGTAGACAAGACCGGCAATGTCGATCAACACCAATTTACTGGTGGTACTGAGCACCCCAAGACTGAGACTGTTAATGGTATCGTTAATACGATAGTACCCTGCTTGCTTGCGGGCGTTCCACAGTAACTCCAGCATAATCGCCAGTAAAAAAAACGGAATCACAAAAGGGACTAAATCCATAAACAAGGTATCCTGCGCTATCGTTGTTGATATTGAATAATCGTTATTACCATCAACAGTTGCGCCAGGTAATAAGTGAACATAATGACCGGCGACGCCCATGCCAGGGGCTCGATAAATTGATTCCAGCCAATGACAAAATCTGACAGCAGAAAACTATAAACACCGATCAAACCCGCTATATTGACCACTGCGCTAACAGTCGCCATCGCCGCCATTAAGATAATAACAGCAATATACAGTGCCACCTCGGGCCACAAGGCCCCGGCATGAACAAGTAATTGGCTGGCAGCCAGCGCAGCGACAAGCAACAGCGGTAATTGCAACCAGCGCCGGGAGAAATCCCATTGCCGACACCAAATCAGCATATAAAAAATATGTCCAACAAGGAATAAACCCAGGCCCGGAATCAATTGCTGGAATGCCATGGCAATATCACCCGCCAAGCCAAAGCCCAGTGCGGGTAATAAGTATTTTCGAAAATCACCCCCCGCTCTCGCCACCCAGGCCAATAATAGCAGCAGCGGGGTGATTTTCAGCAAAGCGGCAATGACGGGATGAAAACTACTGGCTAAAAAAATATAAGCAAGGGCAAGGATACTGTAGGGAATAATAATTTTCGGCATTGCTAACAGCACAGACAAGGGTCGCACATCAATTGGATTTTATAGCGTTTTTTAACATAACACCTTTGCTGACACGGCGGCAATATACAGTGGATAAATGTTAATAAAACACCCGAATTAATCAATCCATGATAAAGTTCCCCGCAGCCACGCCAATGAAAGGAACAGAGCATGAACGCCCTCCAGCATAGCACCGAAGAATCCCTGCAAATAACCCTGGCAGCGCAAAAAAAGGCTTATCTGGATGAGGGTTATGTCAGCTATGAAACCCGTATTAGCCGGTTGGATCGCGCACTGAAGCAACTGATTAAATACCAGGATGAACTCTGCGCAGCCATGAGGGAAGATTTTGGCCACCGATCCACCCCACACAGCAAATTAACTGACATCGCCGCAGCTGTCGCCGCGCTTAATCACTCGAAAAAACACCTGAAAAAATGGATGAAAAAAGAAAAACGCAAAACCATGTTCCCTCTGGGTTTGCTCGGTGCCCGCTCCCACATTGAATACCAGCCACTGGGCGTGGTCGGCATCATCAGCCCGTGGAATTTTCCGGTCAACCTGACATTTGGCCCACTGGCCAGCGCCCTGGCTGCCGGTAACCGCGCCATGATTAAACCCTCAGAGCTCACCCCCGCCACCTCGGCGGTGATGAAACAAATGATTGAAGAAGTCTTTAGTGAAACAGAAATAACGGTTATTACCGGCGGAGCGGATGTGGGCGCCGCCTTCACCGGACTGGCCTTCGACCATATGATTTTCACCGGCGCCACCTCCATCGCTAAACATGTCATGGCCGCCGCCGCCAAAAATCTTGTTCCCCTCACGCTGGAACTTGGCGGCAAATCGCCCGTACTGGTTGGCCGCAGCGCCGACCTCGAACAGGCCGCCGATCGTATTATGTTCGGCAAGACCATGAATACCGGCCAAGTGTGCCTGGCACCCGATTACACCTATATCGCCGAGGAAAACCTCGATCAATTTGTTCAACTGCTTACCAGCAAAGCCAGTGAAATGTACCCGACCATCAAGGACAATGATGATTACACCTCAATCGTCAATCAACGGCATTACCAACGATTGAACAATTATTTGGACGACGCCCGCGCCAAAGGTGCCAGCATTATTGAAATCAACCCCGCCAATGAAGATTTTAGCCAGCAGGACCACTACAAAATTCCGCCTACCCTGGTACTCAACACCAGTGATGATATGCTGATTATGCAAGAAGAAATCTTTGGCCCGCTGATGCCTATTTGCAGTTACAAAAACTATCAGGACGCCATCGACTACGTTAACAGCAAGCCGCGACCACTAGGCTTGTATTACTTTGGTCACGATGCTGCCGAAGAGGAATACACCCTGACCCACACTACATCGGGCGGCGTCACCCTCAACGATGTGATTATGCATGTGATTCAGGAAGACCTGCCCTTTGGAGGTATTGGTCCCAGCGGCATGGGTTCCTACCACGGCATCGATGGTTTCAGGACCTTCAGTCATGCCAAATCAGTTTACCGACAAACTAACAGAAACATTGCCGCCCTGGTTGGCCTGAAACCACCGTTCAGTAAAAAAACCCAACGGGCGATCAAGATGCAAATGAAATCCTGACAACAGGCTCAACAATGGTTTGCACTGTATGCCTTGCTCTATACGGCTGCCACGTTATTAACAGGAATTATCGATGAAAAAAGTCTTACTCACCCTCGCCTTACTCGCAGTAACACTGCTGGTGCTAGCCAATATCCCCTGCCCGCCCTGCCAGCAGGCCAATGAAGTCACCGTTTCTATTCCACTGGAGATGCCGCGCGGTCAGGCCTGGCAACTGTTACAGGATTTCTCCCTGGCCCATAACTATGTCCCCGGGCTGGAAAAAACTGAAATTGTCTCTACACAGAAAAACGGTATTGGCGCGCACCGGGAGGTCCATAATGTCGATGGCAGCTTTATCGAGGAAACCATTATTGAATGGGATCAAGGCTACGGTTTTGTCATTCGTTTGCACAAGGGCGAGCAGGTGATGCCGCCGATGAAGCTGGCGCAGTTTCGCTATCAACTGGATGATGAGGCCGATAACCGCAGTCGTATGACATTGACCATGTCGATAAAAATGCCGATGGGCTATGTCGGCCTGAAGCTGCATCAATGGTTTATACAATCCATCATCAGGGATAACCTGGTTGCCGTTGCCGCCGGAATAAAATTATATTATGAGTCAGGGCAAGCGGTCGTTGAAGTCGAGCGCGAAGGCATGAAAGAACAGGTGGAAATCTACGGCATTGATGGCTAATCCGATACTATGCCGGATTAAGGCTTTTCCTGCACCGGTGTTCTGGTTCTTTTGAATTGTAATTGCGCTGTCGCCGTATCAATATCGGTATAAACCAAAGCACCATTGCTGCGACCATCTAATTGGGCGGCATTAGCCTCATCGGTATCAATGTGCATCTCCAGTTGATAGCCGGGGCTCACCCTGATCAGCACGTCACCAAATATCAACTCACGGGGACCGCCACTAATGGCTACTTCGACCTCGTCATAATTTTTAACGCCAAAACGCCCGGCATCATTGGGATGCATGTGAATATGACGGCGGGCGCAAATCAATCCTTCTTTTAAATGAACCGTACCGTGAGGGCCTTCCAGGGTGATCGGCGCTGAATCTTTCACTTTGCCCGAATCACGCACCGGGGCATCGACACCCAACAGAAATTCATCGGTACGAGAAATTTCTACCTGGTTTTTCGAACGCAGCGGCCCTAACAGTCGCACACCATCAATACGACCTCGAGGGCCGATTAAGTTAAGCTTTTCCTCGCAGGCATATTGTTTCGGTTGTGATAAATCAGCGTAATACGTGGGTTCAGCACCCACACCAAACAACAGCGCAAAGGTTTCCCGGTCAAGATGTATATGGCGAGCACTGACCGCAATGGGAATGGCACCCGCATCAATCGCTGGCTGTTGCTGCTCGATTAAGTTCTGCGCTTGCCGGGCGATCAATAGCTCTTCATTGGTTTTCACCACCAGCACTTGTATCCGGGAGGTAGCGCTATTAATTGCCATGACTTTATTCTCATCGCTGACGACAGCATCCTGATTGCGATTCTCGTCCAATACCAGGCCGAGAAAATCCAGCCGCTGTAATATACGCTGGCGCATGGCGCTGCTGTTTTCACCGATACCCCCGGTTAGTACCACCGCATCCACACCGGCCATGGCAGTAGCGTATGCACCAATATACTTTCTCGCCTGATGGGCAAACACCGAAATCGCCAGACGGGCACGGTCATTACCCGCCGCGGCAGCGGCCTCTATTTCGCGAATATCATTGCCGATTCCCGACAGGCCCTTCAGCCCACTGCGCTCATTCAATAACTGGTCCAGGGCATCAACATCGTCAACTTCATTGCGCAGTAGTGCCAACAACACCCCCGCATCAATATCACCACTGCGCGTCCCCATCACCAGGCCTTCCAGCGGCGTCATCCCCATGCTGGTTTCTGTGGAGTGTCCGTATTCAATCGCACAGGCACTGGCGCCATTACCTAAATGCAGGGAAATTATTTTCAGCTCAGCCAGCGGACGCTGTAAAAATGCCGCCGCTTCTATCGCCACATATTGATGAGAGCTACCGTGAAAACCATAGCGGCGAATCCGGTGTTTTGCTGCCAACTCGGTATCAATTGCGTAAGTGCTGGCGCGGCGTGGCAGCGAAGCATGAAACGCGGTGTCAAAAACTGCAATATGGGGAAGCGCTGGCAGTGTAGCCATCAATGCGCGAATGCCGGCAAGGTTACGCGGATTGTGCAGGGGCGCAAAGGGCTGCCATTTTTCAATCTCGGCAATTACCTGATCATCAATAATCACCGCATCACGGAAACTGTCGCCACCGTGAACAACACGATGACCCAAGGCATCTAACTTATAGCTGGCGGCCATGCCCACAATGGTCTTCACTGCCTGCTCAAACGCCTCGGCACTGATCAAGGACTCAATGACACCCTGTTCAAGCACCGACTCCGTGCTCATCTCCAGCAATTGATATTTAAGACTGGAAGAGCCCAAGTTAATAACCAGAATATGCATGGTGTTCCTTTATCTACAGCTAACTTTGGGTGTTAGGAATTAACATTACAAATCAGCCAAAGGGTTGTTTGGCCAAGGTGGTGTGATCATTGACTCCAGCAAAGCGGTGGGCACATCGCTGACTCGATCAAACAACCATCGAGGTTGTTTATCCTTATCGATTAACAAAGCGCGCACGCCTTCTGCAAATTCCGGATGACGAACGACATTGGTCGACAGCATTAATTCAAACTGAAAGACCTCGGCGAGGCTCATATTCTCTGTCTGCTGCAGCGCCTGGTAGATATTACAGGCACTGAGTGCTGAACCATGCCGCAGTGCCGCAGCACCTTTGTTTAACCAGTGGTCGTCACTTTCATTACTAATAATAGCCTCCGTAATATCGGCAAGATTATCATAAGCGCAGAGCTGCTGAATCACTGAAAAATGCGGCTCAATATTCGCCGCGGGTCTACTCACTGTACTTTTATCGGCATAAGTTTTTAACATTTTATCGAGTAAGGCGGCATTGCTTTTCCCGTCATCCTGCCAGGCTTGCCGAGTAAGCGATTGCAGAATGGCGTCTTTTTTACCTTGTTCGATAAAGACGTCGGCATAAGCCATAAACAGGCAATCGGTAGCATTCATGGCACCTGCAGTTAGCGCAACATACAGACCCGTGCGACCTGGCGCCCGGTTCAAAAACCAGCTGCCCCCCACATCCGGATAAAGTGCAATAGTGATTTCCGGCATCGCCATCCGGGTTTTTTCTGTGACTACACGATGACTGCAACCGGCCAATAAACCCAGCCCGCCACCCATGACGATGCCGTGACCCCAACAGAGTATCGGTTTTTCATATTGGTGAATCAGGTAATCAAGACGATATTCACGCTCGAAAAAACGCTCGGCATAATCACAGGGGCCACCCGGTGTCATCAGCGCTGACTGATGCAGCTTTTGTACATCGCCGCCAGCACAAAAAGCTTTTTCCCCGGCGCCCTGCAACAGCACACAGGCAATGCTATCGTCCTGCTGCCATTGCAGCAGTTTGGCATAGAGTAAATCCACCATGTCCAAGCTGAGCGAATTAAGTGTTTCTTCTGCATTCAAGGTCGCTACAGCAATAACTTTAGCATTATCACATTCGCGTGTTTGAAATATAACGGACGCCGTGATGCCCGCATCACTCATCAGGCGTTTTTCCATTCAGGTTTGCGTTTTTCAAGAAAGGCATTGACGCCCTCCTTTTGATCCCCACTATCGAACAGTTCAACAAAACGCTGACGTTCAAGTGGCAAGGCCGGCATCATTGCCGAGTCTCGCGCCGAATGAATAAGCTCCTTACAATAAGCTACCGACAGCGGGCTTTGCTGACTGACTTGCGCCGCCAACTCCAGCGCACGCGCTTTCGCACCACCGGGCTCAACCACCTCCTCCACCAGACCAATCGTTTTGGCCGTATCGGCATTAATACGTTCGCCACAGAGAATCATTTTTTTTGCCCAGCCCTCCCCCACCAGCCAGGCTAAACGCTGGGTGCCACCGGCGCAGGGTAACAAGCCAACCTTTGCCTCAGGCAAGGCCATTTGTGCCTGTTGTTCAGCGATACGGATATCACAGGCAAGTGCTACTTCCAGCCCCCCACCCATGGCAAAGCCATTAATCGCGGCGATAGCGACACCCCGAAAATTCGACAGAGTATCAAAGGCCTCACCAAAATAACCGGCCATATCGGCGGCAACTTGCTTATCGCCATCGGCAAACAGTTTAAGGTCTGCGCCGGCAGAAAAAAACTTTTCACCTTCGCCGGTGATTACCAGGCTGTATATATTGCGGTCGCGATTAAGGTTTTCAACCAGGGTTTTTAACCCGCGCAGGCTTTCATCATCCCAGGTATTAGCCGCTGGATTGTCAATAGTAAGCAATGCCGCATGATCAATGATTTCAACTTTCAATTTGTCAGTTGGGCTGTAATTCATCGTATAAGTTCCAAAACACAGAGGATAACATCATGCGCATTGGCGGCGAAAGCCTGATTCAATTCAGGGGGCTTTTGAATTTCCTCTAGTCTTTATCCATTTATTAACGCTTGGCAGGGGCCTGGTTTGTTTTCTTTTTGTTGCCCGGTGAATGTTTTCATTCACAAAACGCGTTATAGCCGAAGTCACCTGACGCGATAGTTTTTCCCCTCCCCGCTGCGAAGACATCAACATCAGGTGCGGGTTTAACAACTCGGGCGGCTCATCCGGGAACTCCCTTGTTGCCAGCACAAAACGCACCGGGATCTCAAGCTCTTCCTCGCTGGCCACCGACTCCTTTTCCAGCCGACGTTGCAATAAATAATTGTGCTCCTCGCGATGTCGATTCGCCGACACCAGAAAGTCATCTTCATGGATGATAGCAATATAGGGAATGTCATATTCAATAATCGCTTCCAGTGCCCTTATATGCTTCAACTGGTACTCTTTCGGATCATGCAGGGCAGCAATAACTTCTTTAAACAGTCCGTAGAACGATACCTTTTTAAGCATTCGCCCGCCCACTAACCTCAGCGCATAGGGCATGTCTTCTGTGCGACGGCGACCGTGTACATCGATATTATTCATCAAATAACGAACAAGGATATTAGCCAGGTTGACCACACCTTCGGCCCCGGGAATTTTTAACGCCAACCCCAGGAAACGCGTACTGCTCTTAATATGACTCTCATCAAAATCTTCAAGCACCAGCCGCTTTGATTGATCCAGACTGTAAATCGTTTCAGGACCACCAAAATCAAGAAACTCCTTATCCACGCGATACCGGCCAAGGTTTTTTACATTGGCTTCTATATGAACAATATCACTGGGAGCCCAGGTTGCCAGCTGGATCATACCGCCACAGCGCAAAGCATTTATCAATTGCTGGTCTTGTTTACTCAAGCTGTCAAAGGGAGGAATAGGTCCTTTCTCTCCTACCACAGCAATCAATAGATGATCGGATATTGCTCCGGCAATGGAGTGAAAACCTACCGGGCTGGGCGAACCATATTTCCAGTTTTTTATAATCGCATGGCGTAGCTTGGCGGCATAATGCGGAAAAATATCCGCAGCGACCATTTTTTTTGCCGCGCTGCCGCGGTGCAACGCCGATACCGTCCAGGCACTGGGCAGCCTGACCAGCAAATTCATATAAGTATACAGCCCCATAAAACCATGTAATAGCAGGATATGTATGCCGTCTTCTTCAAGCCCCTCGCGGGTTTCAGCCTTGGTAATGAAGGATTCTCCTGCGACTCGATAGCTGTAGCTGTCCTCATCAAAATGAAGTGCGCGATCATCGGCAAAGATGGTGACCTTCTCTGCGAGCTTATGGCTTTCACGGAGCATTCGAATCGGGGTTTCGAGTACAGAGCGTTCAAAGTTAGCCGGATCTTCCATTTCAAAACGCCCCAGCGCACGGAGCTTTAAACTACCGGCAATAATCAGGTAAATCTGGTCTGCGCTGGTCAAAACACCACGATTTAGTGCAATTCTTATTGCGCCATTGTTTTGTTTGAGGGTAGCTATTCCCGGGCTCTTTACTTTAAGCCCACCATTATAAGCACTGAAGGCACCGATGCCGCCGTCTTTACCAATACCGGTAATAATCTGGTGAAAAGAAAGTGTATCGCCCAATTTCTCCGTCAACATTTCCTGGTAACGAGCAGCTTCTTTTTTAATCAACTTTTGCGCAGCGATCATCTCGCCACTGCGAAGGGATTTTTTTACTGCCGCAAGATCATAGCCATGGACCATCGCCTCTCTCATATAGGCAATGATTTCTTTTTCACCTGCGCTTTCAGGCAGTTCCAATTTTTCCAGCAGTTGAGCCAAGCCGTCCCTGCGTATATAACTGGCACAGAGCGGTTTGATAAAGTTAACCATCAGGGACTTTTCTGCACTCTCCCACTTATTCTCACCGGTGGATTCCTCCAGCAAGAAAAACCGCACCTGTTGCAGCCATTCAACATCAAACAGGTAGTTATCCAGCAGGGATCGATAAACAGCCTTGACGGTATTCCCACCACCCACCGCAATGGTGAAGTACTTGTATTTATAGGCGCTATCGGCCTTCTCCCAACCACTTTCCTGCCAGTCGTCATAGTGCTTTTTTAACTCACTGGCGACGTGATCGCCGGTTTGCTCTAAATCGGGTGATATACCGAGGTGAAAACCGGCATCTTCCTGGATCAGCACAGATGACGAAGAAGACGGCTCTTTTTCACCGAACAGGTTAAAATAATCAAGAGATGTCAGCTTAAGCTTGTTACCTAAAACACCAGCTATCATAGGGGTTCTCGCAGTTTAACGTGAGTAATCAGCTTCGCGCCGATGAAATCTTACGATTGCTATCCTCTCATAGCCATAGCCACTCTACTACTCTCAATAAGAGTAATTATTTATGATTTGAGATGGGTCAAACTTTACCGGCAATTGCAGTGATAGCGCGGCGGCCACAGCAAGGGCTGCGAGACCCTAAGTAACTATTAACTTCCCCCTCCCAGGCAGCTGGCTTGCTATATATTGTTTGATATTTCTACTATATATTCCTTAGCTACCTACTGAATAAGTTCACCAGGGTTTTAGCATGGAACATAGGTATCAAGTCACCGGAATGCATTGCGCTAGTTGCCAGGGCAAGGTTGAAGCAGCGCTCAGGGCTATTGATGGTGTGACCGGGGTCAAGGTAGAACTGGCCGACGGCAGCACCCGCATTGAAATGACCGTCCATATAGCGCTGGAAGCCCTGCAACAGGCACTGCAGGATGCCGACCTCAGCTATCAAATAGACCTGCCCGGCAAAGCGGACAGCGTGCACCAGCCCACCGCCCCTGTTATCAATGGCAATGGCGTTTATTACTGCCCCATGCACTGCGAGGAAGAAAAAACCTATAGCCAGGCCGGTGACTGCCCGGTCTGCGGCATGGACCTGCTGGAGCAACCCAGCCTGCTCGCTCAGCGGCAATACACCTGCCCCATGCACCCGGAAATCACCGAAGATAAAACCGGTGCTTGCCCGATTTGCGGCATGGCGCTGGTGACCAAAGCAGCTGACGAAGGTGCGGAGCAACGGCTCTACAAGGACCTTGTGCATAAAATGAAAGTGGCTGCCGCCTTTTCACTGCCGGTGTTTATTATCGCCATGGGTGAAATGATTCCCGGCAACCCGCTACCGGGTTTAATGAACACCGATTACTGGAACTGGCTGCAGTTTCTCCTCACCCTGCCAGTGGTCTTTTATGCCTGCCGGGTGTTTTTTGTCCGCGCCTGGCAATCCATTATCAGCATGAACCTGAATATGTTCACCCTGGTGGGCATTGGTACCGGGGTGGCTTTTGCCTTTAGTGTTATCGGCTTGTTGTTTCCCGGCATTTTTCCGGATGAATTTAAAACCGACAGTGGCGGCGTGCATCTGTACTTTGAGGCCACGGCGGTGATTTTAAGCCTGGTACTACTGGGGCAATTATTGGAAGCACGGGCTCACAGCCAAACCAGTGGTGCCATCAAAGCCTTATTGAACCTGGCCCCTTCGGAAACCACCCTGGTTGAAAACGGTGAAGACCGGGTAATCTCCATTGATCAGGTCGAGGTCGGAAACCTGTTGCGGGTAAAACCCGGTGAAAAAATCCCGGTGGATGGCAAGGTCACTGATGGCAGTAGCCGGGTGGATGAATCGATGATTAGCGGTGAACCGATTCCGGTAAGTAAAAACATCGGTGATTTAGTCAGTGCTGGCACGATTAATGGGTCACAGTCTTTTCTCATCTCGGCGCAGAAGGTTGGCGCCGATACGCTATTGTCGCAAATCATCCAAATGGTCAATGATGCCAGTCGCTCCCGCGCACCGATTCAAAAACTGGCTGACCGCATTGCTAAATATTTTGTGCCCGCGGTAATCGCGATATCGCTTATCACCTTTATTGTCTGGGCCATCTTCGGCCCGCAGCCTGCGCTGGTCTACGGTTTTGTCAATGCCATTGCCGTGTTAATCATCTCCTGCCCCTGCGCATTGGGTCTGGCCACACCGATGGCGGTAATGGTCGGTGTTGGCAAAGGTGCCCAGTCCGGCATCCTGATTAAAAATGCCGAAGCGCTGGAAACCCTGCATCGGGTCAATGTACTCATCACCGACAAAACCGGCACCATTACCGAGGGCAAGCCTTCTGTGAATACGCTGTACTCCCTGCAAGAGGATGAGGAAAACACTTTGCTGATGTTGATCGCCTCCCTCAGTCAACACAGCGAACATCCATTATCAGCAGCGATACTGCAATATGCCAAAGAACATAATATCGCCTGCGAGGAGGTAAGCGATTTTAAAGCGATCGCCGGTAAAGGGGTTGAGGGCCAGATTGCTGGTCAAGCGATCGCCATGGGCAATGAAAAACTGATGGCGCAATTGAATACGGTGATTGACCAGGAACTGAAAGAAAAAGTACAGCAACAACAACAGCTCGGAAAAACCGTTTCCTATATCGCAGTAGCTAATAATATTCGGGGATTCATTGTCATTGCCGATGCCATCAAGGACAGCAGCAAAACAGCCATCGCCCGACTTATCGACAAGGGCATCGATGTTATTATGATGACCGGCGACAACCGTAACACGGCCGCAGCGGTAGCCAATGAATTAACACTGACGCACTTTATTGCCGAATGCCTGCCCGAAGACAAGCTCAATAAGGTTAAGGCACTGCAGGCCGAGGGTAAGATAGTGGCAATGACCGGTGACGGCATTAATGACTCCCCGGCATTGGCACAGGCGGACATCGGTATTGCCATGGGCACCGGCACCGATGTGGCGATGGAAAGCTCGGCGATCACCCTGGTCAATGGTGATCTGGCCGGCATTGATAAAGCCATGCAACTCAGCCATGCGGTACTGACCAACATCAAGCAAAACCTGTTTTTTGCCTTTATTTATAATGCCCTGGGGGTACCGATTGCCGCGGGCGTATTATTTCCTTCCTTTGGGATTTTACTCTCACCGATGATTGCCGCGGTGGCAATGAGCTTCAGCTCGGTATCGGTGATTAGTAACTCCCTGCGCTTGCGGAAACTAAAGCTGCGCCAGTGATCAGGCCTGGGGCTTTAGTGGCCCACCGTTCTCACCCGGCCAACGTGAATTACCAATGGTATTCGCGCGCGGCTCAAAGGCATCGGCATCGAGAGCTTCACCCAGAGTCACCCGGCGATCCAGAAACACCGGCGTCCACAGGTAGGCATCCAACTCACTGCGCACCGGCAGGTTTTCGGCGATGGGATCCCAGGGGCTATCACGCAGGGTCAACTTACCTTCAACTTTTTGTTTCAGGGCGGTGCCATACTTGCTGTAGACATCAACAATGTGCGGCGGAAAATCAAAACCGGTTTCGGTATAAGATGCCTTGCGAGAGTACTTCAACCACCACTCGTGTACTTCAAACTCAGGGCCAGGATCCAGCGTCTCAGTGACCTGCCCCTGGAACTCGAAGAAAGTGTAGTTCTGGTGAGTCACCCTGGCTTCAACATAATCCATAATACGAAAGTAGGTAATGTCCGCCGGGTATTTGGGCTGACCAAACTTTTCCTGGCTAATAAAAATTTCTGCCTCGCGATCAATGGCATAGCCCAGCGGAAATTCACCTTCCTTACCGTCACGCTTGCCCAATATCGCCGTCACCAGGCCAAATTCAGGATGGCCGTTTACCGGAAAATTATATGTTGTCAGAATAACTTCCGGGCGGCTGGCAGGCTCAATCCCCGGTGGTAACAAGCGGGCAATATTATCCGGATCAGTCAGGTATTTAATTTTAAGCATGGGCCAATTAAGGGCATCGCCCGGATTGCCTTGGGGTAAATCAGACATAGCATCCTCTCTTGTTGCGTGGATAACGTTACTATTTTAGCCTGCTAATCAGGCCGCGTTTGCTTTATCAAATGCATAAAACTGCTGGAACCATTTTCGGTACTTGGCAATAGGTCCATCACCATCACACAGTGTGGGTGACTCCAAATAAACTTTATGCTCCCAGATTGGAATATCCTGGCCAACCTGATGTACTATTTCATCACGAAAAGCATTGGCGTATAGCGTATGCTCTTCGCTCTGTGATTTAGGCAGGCTGAAATTAAATCGCAGATGAATGGATTGATCATCAATAGGGGTGATTGTTCCCATCATCACAATGTCGAACATGCGGGTAAACTTTTGGTAGGTTTGCCCCGGGCCGTAGCTATAACTTTCCAGTCGACCGTTATCCGTAGTATCACCACTGCGATCAATATTACCCTCTGTATCCATCGCCTGCACCTGGCTATCCATCAACGTCGTGCGCACATGACCTTCCAGGGTAACCTCTGCGTCTGGCATTGCCGCGACACTGTGGACAGTAATAAAGTGTGCCAGGTCAGCGGCGTTTTCACCGGTTTCCTGAATAATAGAGTTAATGCTCCAGTCATAACTTTCGATAGCACTCCAGTCATCCGAATAAAATTCTGGCAGCTCCTCCACATCAAAGCTGGGTGCCGCCTGCTGAGGGTGGTACCAGGCCCAAATCATCTGGTTTTTTTCTACCACCGGATAGCTGCGCAATGCCTGCTTGCCATCGACCTTCGGTGGCAGGCGTTTGGCGTAGGGAATACCGGTGCAGAAGCCCCCACCATTAAATTCCCAGGCGTGGAAAGGACAGCTGATCGACTCGCCCTTCACTATCCCACCGTGGCCCAGGTGTGCGCCAAGATGTGGACAGTAAGCATCCAGCACCGCGGCCTCCCCCGAATCACTTCGGTACAGTACCAACTCCTTGCCGAAGTAACGCAGCGGCTTTACTTCACCGGCCTTCAGTTGACTGCTGTATTCAATCGCGTACCAGCCAAAGGGGATGGGTTGATCGTATCGCTTACTCATTGTTCTCTCCTGTCAGTGCTGGTATCGCCAACACGCATTCTCAGTTACGGTTAATGACTCTCTAACATGCTTTCTTTTATATAATTCAGTAGTTGCAGGTAGCGACCATCACTGTCGTAATCCTCGCTGTGTAGCCAACTGAGGGTCACGGCATTGATCATGCCTACGGTCATTTCTGCACAGAACATGGCCGATAAGCTCGCTGTTAATGACCCTTCATTCGCCGCATAGAGGCGATAAAAACACGCATTCATAAAGCTGAGCTGGCTGGCGCCTTCGCTGCGGTTATCGGACAGACTGGCGACCATATAATCAATCAGTTCACGTTCGAGCTTACCTGCATTCCGGTTACGCTGGGCTATCATGGTAAACACGTATTCCAGCTGATCGGCCAGCCCGTCACTACTGGCCATAGCTTCGTCTATTAGCTCACTGCTTCTGTTCAATAAATGGATCTGGCAAATATCCGTCAACAGATCGTGCTTGGCACTGTAGTAGTTGTAAAAGGTTTTCTTGGCGATATCAGCACAATCACAAATAGCATCAATGGTGGTGCCCTCAATACCATGAGTAGCCACCAGCTCAACGGTTTCCTCAATGATCTTGTCACGCACCGCCTGTTTTTTTCGCTCGCGGCGCCCCAGCGGAATCGCTGTTACATTACTGTTATCGTCAACCATCAACTGTATCCTATCGGCACTTACAGAACATCCGGCGGTGTTGGGTTAGTCCGTGAAAGAATGCCTTCCATCCTGGCTCGCAAGGCCACCTTGCCCTTATCACTCATCGGGGTAATCCAGAAAGTCTCATCGCGAATACCCTGCAGGGCAAATGCCGCCACTTCTTCCGGTTCGGTCGTTTCCAGTGTCATATCAAATTCTGCCATCATCGCCTTCATATCCTCGACCGAGGAAATGCCGGAATCAGGCTTATCGGGGTTACCGGCCAGCTCATCAGGGCGATTGCGTTCGGAATTAAAGATCCCGGTGTTAACCACATGGGGGCCAGGGAACAAGGCATTCACTTTGACCGGTGACTGTAACGCCTGCAACTGAAAATACAGATTTTCAGTAATGGCCTGGGCCGCCGCCTTTGTCGCCGTGTAAATCGGCGTATTAGGCAACATCAGGAAGGCACCGTTACCAGAACCCGTCACCACAAAGTGAGCTTCCTCACCCTGCTCGACCAGTTTTGGTAAAAAAGCATTGATACTGTGAATCAAACCCCAAGTATTCACCTGGAAACCCCAGGACCAATCGTTGACTTCATATTCCCACATATTACCCGCCTCGCCGGTGCCCACACCGGCATTGGCAAACACCAGTTGCACCCCACCAAAACGCTCAAAGGCCGCGTTGGCCAGTGCCTTCATTGAATCGGCATCGGTAACATCAGCCAGCTGGGCGAGACATTGCCCACCCGCAGCTTCCAGTTCGGCCAGGGTCCGATCCAGTGCCGCCTGTTCAATATCGGCGATCACCACATTGGCACCTTCCTTAATTAACAAATGGGCCAACGCCCGACCAACGCCACTGGCACCACCGGTAATAACAGCGGTTTTTTGCTTAAAATCCTGCATGGTTGCTCCCGAGCACACTAAGAAGATAAATGACTTGTAACGATTGGGTAACTTGATAATAAACTTACACACTAGTATCCTTTTTGGCAATACAGTTCAGCGCAAATGTCTGAACTGTAATGTTCTTATACCGCGCGCTTGTATAGCCTGCTATACGCAAAGGAGAATAATCATGAGCCAATCACTGGAAAACCTGCCCCCAATCGAAGAGGTCTATGACCCCACTTCAATCGCCTACCAGGAAAACCCGATCCCCCAGTGCCTGGCGCTGGCCAGTCGCGGCCCATTGGTCTGGTACGAGCCCTGGCAGGCGTGGATTATGACGCGCATGCCCGACATTATGGACTGCTGGAAGAATGAGCCGCTGTCCTCCGATTTTTACGATTGGGAATTCGCCCCGATACGCCCCCCCGCCGACCAGTGGAGTAATTTTGAACGCGCCATGATCGGCCACAGCCTGTTAGCCGATCATGACCACCACCGACTGGTTCGCCGGGTCACCGCCCCGGCCTTCTCGCGCAATGTCGTCGATGAGATCCAGCGCCGTATAGAACCCGATATAAAAAAGTTGTTAGATGATATTGGAACACCGGAGCAATTCGACTATATCGACAAAGTCGCTCAACACATCCCGTTTATTTCCATCACCCGCATGATAGGTATTCCGGAAAAATACTGGCCGCTATTTAAAACCGTTGTCTTGACCTTTACCGAAGCCTGGAACCCGACTATTTCAGATCAACGACGCGCCAAGGCAAGAGAGGACAGCAACCAGGCCATTGATATTATTCTTGAGGTTATTGCCGAACGCCGTCAATCCGAACAGCAAAATGACTTCCTCAGCATTTTATTGAAAGTTGAAGCTGAAAATGAAGGTTTTGAGGAGTGGGATATTGTTACCCTGGTGCTGGCACTGATCGGCGCCGGTGCCGACACCACCCTGTTGGCCCAACAGTGGACAGTCTATGCGCTGCTAAAAAACCCCGACCAAATTCCCGCTGCGCTGGAATCCCCCGAGGCCTTCTCCAATGCGTTTAGCGAAGTAATGCGCTGGTCAACAAATTCCAAAATGGGCTTTGCCCGCTATGCCCCTGAGGATATGGAATTACTCGGACAACAACTGAGCAAGGGACAGATGGTATTGATGATGCCCCACCTGAAGGATCACGATCCAGCGTATTACGATAATCCCTCACAGATGGATGTAAAACGTGAATTCAATCCGGATGTGTTATTCGGCTACGGGCCGCGCTACTGTATTGGCGCAGCGCTGGCCAAACGCCAGATCTACCTGACCATGACAGAACTGTTCAAGCGCTTTCCCAAACTGTCACTGGCGGGTGAGCCCGAGCGCAATCAGGCGGATCACAATTCAGTGAGTTTTACCCAGCTAATGGTAAATACCAATCTATAGCTAGCGCAGGATACCTTACAACAAAGTCCGGTAAACAAGCAGGGAAAATCATCAGTCGACGCTAATAACCTACGACTGATGATTTACTTGTGCGTTAAAACAGCTTGCTGATGATATCGCCAGAAAAACCCCGGTACTGCATAAACCGCAATCGTCGCGCCCGGTCTTTTTGATCGACGATCGGTTTGTCGGCATACTTTTTTTGATAGGTCTGTTCGGCTATTGCTTGCCATTGTTCGGCGCTGCCATCAACATAGCGAGCGGCCATTTCCTCGCTGACGCCCTTTTGCTTGAGTTCATAGCTGATCACTAACGGCCCCTTGCCCCTGGATTTTCGGCCATTGACAAAGGACTCCACAAAACGCTCATCGCTTTGCAGCTTTTCTTCTTTTAAACGTGTGAGTTGATCTTCGAGAATACGCCGATCAGGAAAACGGCGGAAAAGCTTATCCATCAACTCCTGAAAGGAATGCTCACGGCGGGCCAGCAAGTTCATTGCTGCCCGCCGCACTGCTACTGGGGAGACATCGGTAACAGTGGCATCCAAATCGTTCACTCCCGAGTGCTTATTCAGCGGCTCCAATATCTTCAACAACCTGTAAATCGGGAGTGGGTTTTGTACCCAATAATTCCTGGCGAAGCTTTCCTTCGATCGTTTCGGCAATATCAGGATTATCGATCAGGAAGCGCGCGGCATTGGCCTTGCCCTGACCAATTTTATCGCCATTGTAGGCATACCAGGCGCCGGATTTATCGACCAAACCCTGCTTAACCCCAAGGTCGATTATCTCACCCATACGATAAATGCCCTTGCCGTACAAAATCTGGAACTCTGCCTGCTTGAACGGCGGCGCGACTTTGTTCTTGACCACTTTAACCCGGGTCTCATTACCGACAATTTCGTCCCCCTCTTTCACCGCACCAATACGGCGAATATCCAGCCGTACGGAGGAGTAAAACTTCAGCGCATTACCACCGGTGGTGGTTTCGGGGTTACCGAACATCACACCAATCTTCATCCGCAGCTGGTTGATAAAGATCACCAGGCAGTTGGCATTTTTAATATTACCCGCCATTTTACGCATCGCCTGGGACATCATTCGTGCCGCCAGCCCCATGTGGCTATCGCCGATTTCACCTTCGATTTCCGCCTTCGGTGTCAGTGCCGCCACCGAATCAATGACAATCACATCGACCGAACCTGAACGTACCAGCATATCGGTAATTTCCAGCGCCTGTTCACCCGTATCAGGCTGGGAAACCAGCATATCGTCGATGTTGACGCCCAGTTTCTCAGCATACAGGGGGTCGAGAGCATGCTCAGCATCAATAAAGGCACAGGTCGCACCATTTTTCTGCGCTTCAGCAATCACACTGAGGGTCAGGGTGGTTTTACCGGAGGACTCCGGCCCGTAAATTTCAACAATCCGCCCCTTGGGCAGGCCGCCTATACCCAGCGCAACATCCAGCCCCAGGGAGCCAGTGGAAATAGCAGGAATAGCTTCTCGCGACTCTTCCCCCATCTTCATAATTGCGCCCTTACCAAACTGGCGTTCGATCTGGCTTAATGCGGCTTCAAGGGCTTTTGTTTTATTGGTATCCATAAGTTTTCTCTCTTATATGACCGTGGTTCAACGTTATCTGCTTAAGGCACGAGGTTTAACCGAATGGCCTGGGCTCGCGGCGGGAACCTTAAGCTCAAGTGATAAATCGATGATTTATCCCAGGTGTTGCCCGATTGCAAACTACTGTACACATAAACAGTAATAGTGACAAGTCCTTTTTTTTAGTTTTCTCTATCGAGCACATAAACCGTCATAAACCAATAAAACTGATGCACTGGCACAGGGAAATGGTGAGCGGTAAATTGCCAGCCTCAGTTATCAGCCAGGAAGGGGTCGCATTCTACACTGGCAAAGGCAGACACGATCATCGCTGCGCCGCCAAGCAAGGTGCCAATTGCCCCACTATCGAAGGCGCCTGGTCCTGCATCGACAATATTGCGGAGATCGATTAGAAATTGCTCCGATGCAACCTGCTGGTCAGGGGTGAAAAGTCCGAAATCCTGTTGTGCTGCCTCAACCACACGCAGCAGCTCTACTGCATCGTTATAAGAACTAACCGGCGCGAGATCGTTAAACACGGGTAAATTATCGGTCGCAAGCAGATCACGGGTAAGCGCATTGGCGGTGCGTATCTGCTGTTCAAGCTTGGGGAAATCCACGGCATCAATATCATCTTTCACCGTGTGGTAACAGCCGTTGTTGGCATCAGTGAAGAAAACCGAGGGTACACCGGCGCCTGCAAACACCGCGTGATCACTGCGTCCCTGCCCAAATAGCAAGCTCAGCATCACCGTATCAAGACTCGATGCCCCGCGCGCACGATCAGCGGCGTCAAGCAGGTTTGATCCACCCGTCTCCGCCCCGACCAGTATGGTGTAATTCCTCAAAGACGGTAATAGGTTGGCGCCCTGGATATCGAAATTCACGTAGGCAACCGTTTGCTCGAGCGGGATAACGGGGTTGTTGGCATAGTAACGCGAGCCAATCAGCCCATCCTCTTCACCATCCCAGAGCGTCACAATAATCGAGCGGCGCGGCGTTCCATCGGCAACGATAGAGCGCACTATATCAATGACAGCAGCAACCCCTGTGGCATTGTCGTTAGCACCGTTACAGATATTATCGTCGTCAGTGATTCCGGCGCAGTTGTTACCATGGTGATCATAGTGCGCCCCAATCATTACATATTCATCTGCCAGCTCACCACCGGGCACAATAGCCAGGATGTTAGTACCGACATCATAGGGCTGGAGATAGCCTTCGATACCTTCCAGCCCGACAAAAATTGGCTCCGCAAACCCGGATACCTGCTCAACGAGAAAAGCACGCGCTTGCGATGAACCGGGTGACAAATTGTCCCGGCCATTCATCTCATCAGCGGCGAGCGCCTCAACCAGCGAATAAACATCGAGCGTTCCATCGTCGGAGTTATTAGAGTCATTACACCCTGCTACCGCCAACAAAACTGCCGCGAACAAGACCTTGATTTTATTATTTAACATTACCATTCCCCCACACTGAGACCATACCGGCGAACCCCGCCCATATAACTCGATTATTAGCCGCTAGAATTAACCGCTTTAGCCAGAACTTGCCCCGGTAGACTACTATAGTTTCCAGAATGCTGACAAGCTGGCTGTAATGAGGTGTGTAAGAACGGGGGCAGAAACAACTTCCATGTGCATTAGCCACGCCCTGCTTAAAGATGAGGGCGGCTATAAAAAAACCTGCCTGTTTATGGGCAGGTTCGTCGAAACCATAATGCTTGTGATGCGGCCAGGCTCTAAACCTAAGCGTTTGCGTTTGCAGTCGCTTTTGCCCAACGATAATTAGGCTTGCCATTGGGCTCGCGCTGGATTTTATCCACTGCAATCAATAGCCGGGGCACTTTGTATCCCGACAGTGACTGACTGCAGTGATTTTTCAATTCGTCCAACTCCAGGCTTTCTCCCTCACGTAACTGCGCCAGTGCCACTACACGATTACCAAAGCGATCATCGGGTACGCCTACCACCAGGCAGTCATAAACCGCCGGATGCGTTTTAACAATCGATTCAACCTCTTCGGCGAAGACTTTTTCCCCACCGGTATTGATACAGCCGGAATCCCGTCCCATCATTGTAATCGAACCGGAGTCGGTATATCGGCCCCGATCGCCAGTCATAATCCACAAGGTGTCACCGATAGTAATAAACGTCTCGGCAGATTTTTCAGGATCATTATAATAGCCCACCGGCGTGTTACCACAGAAGGCAATAACGCCTAACTCCCGGCTATCGGCACTGATAATTTCGCTCTCATCGTTAATCAAGGCCGTAGTTGCCGTCACCTCGATTTCTATCAAACCATCTTCATTGGTTTTTTCACTGCGCCCGTGCACCCCCGACTCCGAAGAACCAAAGCCATTAAAAATCATAATATTAGGCAGTAGTTCTTTTAGCCGATCCTGCGCACTCACGGAAAAAAGTGCGCCGCCTGAACCCACCACGAACAAGGAAGGGTATTCGCAGGCTTCACCTCGCTCCCGCTGTGCTTCCAGCGATTCAATCAGCGGCCTGGCCATGGCATCGCCAACGATACTGAGGCTGTTCACACTGTGTTTCTCGACCAGCGACCACATAGCGTCCGGATCAAAATTGGCGCGGTCACTGAGCACAATCGTGCTACCGCCAAGTAACATCATCAGGCAGCTCCACTGGCTGGCGCCGTGCATCAATGGTGACCCTAACAGAGTAACCATGCCGCCATTGGCTCGATCAAATAACTCTTCAGGCGTGCTCACCGGGCCCTCACCCATGATTCCTCCACCGCCGAGTGCGCGGAAAAACAAATTCCTGTGCGGCCACATCACCCCTTTGGGCATACCCGTAGTGCCGCCGGTATAGAGGATATACAAGTCCTGCTCATCGCGCTCACCAAAGTCGCGTTCAGGGTTAGCGGCGTTGAGCAGGGAATGATAATCGACGACATTATCATCCGTCGTACTACCCGACTCTGTTAACTGGATTAAGGTCTGCAACTTTTCACAATCCGGCGCGACCGCCATCACCTGGGGCAAGTACTGCTGCTGGAAAACCACTGCCTTCATATCAGCGTTAGTAAACAAATAACGCAGCTCATCATCAACATAGCGGTAATTAATATTAATCGGCGCCACACCAATTTTATAACAGGCAAACAAACTCTCAACGAACTCCGTACAATTGCTCATGTACAGGCCCACATGATCACCCGCCTTAATACCCTGGGACAGGAAACCGTGAGCCAACTGCGAAGCACGGCTATCCAATTCAGAAAAACTCAGCTGCTGCTGGCCACAGATGATCGCTACGGCGTCACCGCGTTTATCGGCCACCCCCTCCAGTAAATCCGCCAGTTGAAATACCGCCATTATTCTTACTCCTGTTAATTAGGCCTATTCGGGGTCTGTGAAGCTGGGGTCGCGACTTTCAAAGCCGCACATAATAGCCTCAATTTGATTCGGCGTCCCCATTAGCTGGCGGGAACAATTAGACTCGGCCACCAGGCCATCATGGGTTGAACTGAACATCGAGTCATTAAGCAATTGCTTGGCGGCACGTACCGCATCCGGGTTACGGCCGGCAATGGTTTTCGCCATCGCCAATGCATCTTCACGCGGCGTATCGCTGAGCATAGTCGCCAGGCCATATTCATACGCTTCGCTACCGGTGAATTTACGACCGGTGAAGATCAGTTCCTTGATCCGATCCAGCCGGACGATGTGGCGTAAGGACTGGGTGGCCGACATATCCGGTAGCAGGCCGAAAGTGATTTCCACAAAACCCAATCGGGCATCCGGGGCCACTATCCGGATATCCGCCCCCAGTGCCATGTTCAAACCACCGCCCATGGCACCACCATGAACGGCAGCAATCACCGGAACCGCCAAATCCTGCCAGGCCCAACCCAACTGCTGGACGCGGTTGGCACCGGAAGCGTTGGTGTCGTCATAGGCGGAAGCTGCACTGTCCGCAGTTAGGTCACCGCTGGCCATATCACCAAAGCTGGCCATATCCAGACCCGCGCAAAAACCCTTACCTTCACCCGATAAAACCACCACACGAATACTTTTATCCGCCCTGATCTGTTCAACCGCCGCCAGCAAACCATCCATAATTTCAGTGTCCACAGCATTGCGCTTGTCGGGGCGATTGAGCCGCACCTCACACACACCACCGTTTATTTCAATAATCACCGCATCCGACATATGTTGAACCTCAGTCTAAAATTGTTAGTAGTATTATGATACATATAAAACTATACTGTCTCATTACAATTTACTCCCGTTGTCGCCAAAAAGCAATAGAGCAAGCCGTGATCTTTAATTACAATAGTGTTACATAAAAAGACGAGAGCATACCCTTTTGACCACTTCAAACACTTCCGACAAGCGCCGCGCCCGCAGTGAACGCACCCGAGAAAAACTATTGGATGCCGCTATACACTGCTATCGTAAAAAGGGACTTAGCCGCACCGCCATGGAAGATGTAGCACAACACGCAGGTGTTGGTCGGGCAACCCTCTACCGCCACTTTGCCAATCAGGAGGCGCTGCTCTCCGAGGTAATGGCCCATAATATTGAGCAACTACAGGCGGTAATCACCACCTCACTGAAAGGCTGCGAGAAACCGGAGGAGTTTTTTGTCGAAGCGGCACTGGTCATTATCCGTGAGTGTCAGCAACGTGGCTTGAACACCCTGCTATTTGGTGATGAGTCTTCCAGCCAGGTCATTAGTCGAATCAGTTTCTCTAACCCCACCATTACCGGCATGGGTGACGACCTTATTGGCCCCTTCTACAAACGCGCCAAAGCAGAAGGCATTCTCAGGGACTGGGTAACCAAACCCCTGCTGCAGGAATGGACCAGCCGCCTGTTACTGTCATTCCTGGTAACCCCCAGCTCCCGCCTGGATTCCGAAAATAAAATGCGCAAATTTTTCTACGATGCAGTAATGCCATCGATTATTGATCGCTCCTGAATGACCTTTGAAAGTATCGTCACCCCCACACGCTACGTCATCTCCGCGCAGGCGGAGATCCAATAAACAGTTTTGACGGATAAACCGTGGCCCTGCGTCATCCCCGGACAGTAGTGCGCCTACGCGAGAACGACAGTACCGATAATGAAAAAGCAATGTTTTCCGATATTAGCTTCCCGCCTGTGCGGAAACGGCAGCCCACCAAGGGCTTAGCCTATCCTTTTTGCGTCCTGCCATTTCTTTAAACTGCCCTTGCATTTAATGAGACATATGTGTAACGTATGTCTCATTAAGAAACTCTCAATTGCAGGCCAATTATGGATTTTGAATTTTCCGAGGACCAGAAGCTCATCCAGGAGCAGGTCCGCACCGTACTGAGCGAACAGTCCAGCCCCGAACAGGTTCGCACTATCCTCGACTCAGACCAGGCTTTCCACACCAGTCTCTGGCAGCAGGCCACCGAGCTGGGCTGGGCCGCAACACGTATTCCTGAAGAATATGGCGGCCTTGGTTGGGGCTATCTGGAGCTGGCCGTGATTGCTGAGGAACTGGGGCGCTCACTGGCTCCCATACCCTTCTCTTCCTCTGTGTACCTGGCCACTGAGGCTATTTTATTAGCTGGCAGTGATGAGCAAAAACAGCATTACTTGCCGAAACTGGCCAGTGGTGAGCTCATTGGCTGCCTGGCGATGTCCGAACAACAGGGTGCTTTTAGTAGTCAGGACCTGGCCACCCGATTTGCCGATGGCAAGCTGTCCGGCGTAAAAATACCGGTAGCTGATGGTGATGTCGCCGATTTTGCCGTCGTCGTTGCCACTGATGCGCAAGGGGGATCCCTCTATATTGTTGAACTCGATGACAATAACCTCGAGCGCCAGCCGTTAAAAACTATCGACCCCACCCGTTCACAGGCTCGACTCGATTTTCAAGGTGCTAATGCCACACTACTGGGCAGCGCCGGGCAAGGCCAGCCATTACTCGATCAATTGATTGATATCGCCGCAGTATTGTTTGCTTTTGAACAGGTCGGCGGTGCCCAGGCGGCACTGGATATGGGCATTGAATACACCAAAAATCGCTACGCTTTTGGCCGCCAGGTAGCTTCCTTCCAGGCCATCAAACACAAGTTCGCCGATATGTTTACCGCGCTGGAACTGGCGCGTTCTAACGCCTATTACGGTGCCTGGGCACTGTCCTGCCGCGAACAGGGCAGCGTTCCCGCTGAACTGCCACTGGCCGCCGCTACCGCCCGCGTCAGCGCCACCGATGCATTCTATCTGTGCAGCAAGGAAAATATCCAGGCCCACGGCGGCATGGGCTTTACCTGGGAATTTAACTGCCATCTCTACTATCGACGCGCGCAATTACTGTCCCTTAATCTCGGCGGCCAAGCCGAGTGGAAGAACCTGCTGGTTGATCGCTTGCTTGCCAGTGAAGTAGCCGCCTAAGCACTGAATCATTACGAGAGATACCATGAATTTTAACGATACCCCCGAACAGACCCGGTTCCGCAGCGAAGTTCGCAACTGGTTACAGGCCAACGCCACCCCCAAGCCCCCGGGGGAAGTCAAAGCACTACAACCCGCGGGCGCCGAAGGCAGCGTCAATTATATTGACGCCCAGGCCTGGTATAAGAAAAAAGCCGATGCCGGCTATGCCTGCTTAACCTGGGCCAAAGAGCACGGCGGTGCCGGTTTGAATGCCATCCACCAGGTCATCTGGAACCAGGAGATGGCACACTTTAGCGAACCCGATAATTACTTCTTTATTGGCCAGGGCAACTGCGGCCCGGCAATTACCCATTTCGCCAACGAAGAAACCAAACTCAAGCTGCTGCCCCGCATGGCCAGTGCCGAGGATATCTGGTGTCAACTATTTAGTGAGCCCGGCGCCGGTTCCGATATCGCCGGCCTGTCTACCAAGGCAGTCAGTGACGGTGACAACTGGATTATCAACGGCCAGAAAATTTGGACCTCCGGTGCCCAGTACTCCCGCTATGGTGTCATCCTCACCCGTACCGACCCCGGCATCTCCAAATATCGCGGCATGACCATGTTTATGATCGATATGGACCAGCCCGGGGTGCAGATTCAACCCATCAAGCAGATGGATGAAGGGCATCATTTTAATGAAGTGTTTTTCAACGACGCCGTCGTCCCCGACAGCTATCGACTGGGGGAGATTGGTGGTGGCTGGGGCTGTGCCCTGACCATATTGATGCACGAGCGCCTCGCGGTGAGCAGTGTTCAGCCCACCGGCTTTGCCGAATTCCTCGCCACCTGCAAAAGCCTGGAGCTGAATGGTGAAAAACTGATTAACGACCCGGTAGTTCGTGAACGCCTCGCCAGTTGGTACTGCCAGCAAGCCGGCATCCTCAATGCCAGCAACCGCATGTTCACCGCCGTCGCCAAGGGTGGCATGCCCGGCGCCGAAGCGGCACTGGGCAAACTGGTCGGTGCCACCATGAGCCAGGAAATCGCCAATTTTATGTGTCAGCAACTCGGCCAAAGCGGTATCATCATGGAACCGGGCTATAGCGAATTTGATGCCCATTACCAGAACAGCCTGCTGCTGGCGCCGGGTATACGTCTGGCCGGCGGCACCGATGAAATCATGCGTAATATTATTGCCGAGCAAGTCCTGGGCCTGCCCCAGGAGCCACGGGCCGATAAAGGGATGGCCTATAGTGAAATCCCTTCGGGAAATACCCTTACTCAATAAGCAAAGTTCAATAACAGTTTAAACAAGAGAGAAAATATCATGAGCCAGTGTCCCCACAGCAATCTGTTAGACCCCGACACCTATTCCGAGGGCATGCCTTATCAACACTTGTCCGACATGCGTAAGGCTTCGGGCCCCGTGATCAAGATGGACGACCCGATTACCGGTGTTCCCTACTGGGCCATCCTGGGCCGTGAGGAAATGGATTTTGTTTCCAAAAATCCCAAGCTGTTTTCCTCTGCCGAAAAAACCGGCTTTCCCATGGAATTCCCCCAGGACCAGATAGATTTTGTATTCCGCCTGCAGATCATCAATATGGACCCGCCCTCGCACCAAAAATACCGCAAGATAGTCCGCCGTGCTTTCACCATTGGCGCCGTCGATTCTTACCGCCCAAAATTTGAAGATCACGCCCGGCGTATCGTTGACGCTGTTGCCAGCAAAGGCGAGTGCGAGTTTGTTGAAGAGGTGGCCGCCGAACTGCCATTACTGGCTATTCTGGAACTGTTGGGTATTGCGCTGGATGATCGCAAGCAGTTCTTCGACTGGACCAACACCATGATCTTCGCCGATGACCCGGATATGAAGGCCACCGAAGAAGATGGCCAACTGGCTGCTATCGAAGTGCTGGAGTACGCCAAAAAGCTGGCCGCCAAGCACCGTGAAAGCTCTACCGCCGATAAGAACATCGTACTGGCAGCGCTTCTCGATAGCGAAGTTCAAGGTGAAGCCCTCACCGAAGATGAATTCTGCTGGTTCTTTATCCTGCTGCTGGTGGGTGGCAACGAAAGCACCCGTACTGTCATATCCCAGGGCATGCGCCTGCTGATGGAAAACCCTGATCAACTACAATACCTGATTGACAACCCCGACAAGATTGAAGGCGCCGTGGAAGAAATGCTGCGTTACAACACCGCCTTCTGCACCATGCGCCGTACTGCGATGGAAGATGTTGAAGTGGCCGGCCAGAAAATCGAGAAAGGCGACAAGGTGGTATTGCATTACCACGCCGTAGGCCTGGACGAAAAAATCTTCGGCGATGATGCGCTGAGCTTTGATGTCACCCGCGCCGAGCGGATGCCGGACCTTTACAACCAGCACCGCGCCTTTGGTGTCGGCCAGCATTTTTGCCTCGGCTCGCATCTGGCACGGCTGGAACTGAACCTGATGTTCCAGGAAATTCTGCCACGGCTACGCAACCCGAAATTTGCCGAGCCCCCAAAGTATGTGCGTTCCTATTTCGTTAATGCGATGAAAGAAATGAACATTACCTTTGATAAAGAAACAGCTTAAGCCTGACGGTATCAAAATCTGCAGATGTACTCCTGGCCAGGTCTACCCTGGCCCAGGCGTATTATCCCTAGTAGCTTGGGGTTTTACCTTCCGGCGATGCGAAACCATAGTTACCAGCGGCAATTAGAAGGGGGGCTGAATGGAAATAGTCAGTATTTTTATCCTGGTTGCAGCGTCCCACTGCGTGCTGTTGGCCTTTGTCTGCTACCTGCAACCGGTCAATCTCAAAACTCCGGATAAATTACTGATAGCTATCCTGCTCTGCGAAGGGATAAGGCTCTACAGCATGATGGCTATAGCGGAAGGCTGGCCTATGGAAATCTGGCCCTACGGCCAGAATTTACGCCTCGCAATAGGTCCGCTGTTTTTTCTGTACACCCTTAGCATGATCGGTGAACGCATCGAGTGGTCGCCTTCGACGCTGCTGCATTTTATCCCCACCGTCACCCTGGGGCTGGCGATCTTTAGCAATGACCTGCTCCTGCACCCGGTGCCCAGGGAGTACATGGCTTACCTGACAGCCTTTATCAATGGCCTGCTACTTATCAGTTATGGTGTCATGTCCAGAAAACATATTCTCAGTTATAAGAAACGCCTGAAACGAACCCACTCTGCGGTAGAACAGATCAACCTTAATTGGCTCAGGGAGCTGGGTATTTACATTATCTTTATGGGTAGTATTCTGCTATTGAGCGTATTCTATTTACTATTACAACCACAGAACTACAGCTTTAACAGTACAATCATCTTCAGCACTATCACTACAATGGCACTGTGTTATGTCATTTCCCTCAAGGGTATACAGCAAAGCAGGGTCTATGAGCGCCTGCTGGCCGAAGAACTGGAGCGCTATGACCCACGGCGCCCGCGTGTTGAAATCACCCAACTCGCGGAACAGGAAAAATATGTGTCCTCAGCCATGAGCAAGGAAGAGGCGACGCACTTTTACCAACTTGTGCTCAACGTAATGGAAAAAGAAAAGCTGTTCCTGCGCCCCAAACTAAAACTCGCCGACCTGGCCGCCGAAGTGGGCCTGCACCCGCAGCAAATTAGCCAGGTCATTAACCAGTGCGCCAATGTCAACTTCTGTGATTTTATCAATAATTACCGGATACAGGAGGCGCTCACACTGCTGCAGGAAGCTACCGAGTCCAGGATGACCATACTGGACATCGGTGCCCAGGCTGGCTTCAATTCACCCGCCACTTTCTATAAACTCTTCCGCCGCCAAACCGGCAAAAGCCCCAAACGCTATCTCAAAGACCAGGCAGCCTGAGCTTCCCACTGTGAAATTCCTCGAAAAAACCCCTGATTCGCCCTCCTCCACACTACTCCAGGTAATTTTATGCGCCGCTAGCAAGCGCTCCCTGAAAAAAGTTCCCCCCATCCAATACCCTTAACTCATTGTTTTTTAATCACTTGGGTTTTTAGTTTGATCAATTCATATAAAAAAAATGTTTGTATTTATCAAACGAGAAGAATTTATCCGGGTAACTGGGATGATGGCATCAATGATAGCTATGGCTCATGCGAGTTTCTGTATGGCAGCTGCCATTACCCGCCTACTCTTGAGCCGACACAGGACATCTGTAAGCAAGCTACATATGCATATTGCATGGATTTTTTTAAAACTTTAAAAAGAGGCATTTGTTATGTTTAATCGAAAACTACTCACCAGCGCCGCTTGTGCGCTGGTGTTGTCGATTGCCCCCGGCCTGGCGTCCGCCCAGACCAATGGCAGCGGCAGCAACGGCGACTCGAAAGAAATGAGTAAAGCCTGGTTCAACTACATCAAGGTTGTTGAGACCGTGACCAAGGAGCTTCAGGGCTCAGACAGCTACCAATCTGACCCCACCGGCCTGATCGATATCCAGACCGGTATGATGATAACCAACCTCGTGACTCACATGAGCTCCTCCACCTCCGGCACCCGTGGTAACCGCCCGCGTTGGAGCTTCTTTGATACCCCGGAGACCCGTATCGGTATTGATAACCCGGATACCCGCTACCTGGCGGCATCACTGATTATAGAAGACGGCGCCAGTGTCTTTCGGGTCTATGGAAACCGCAGCAACAGCTGTGACATGATTACGCTGATAAACGACGCCACCAACCCGCTGGGGGGTGGCGACACTCTCGAAGATGAAGATATGTTCAATACCAGTGGCGGTGCCCTCGGCCCCAATGAAGATTTTGATATCTATATCAGCACCGCAGCCGCGCGCGACTCAACCTGGGTCAACTGGTTACAGATCCCCGACGGTACCACGGAGATTAATGTATCCCAGCGCTACACGGTGTGTAATTACCACACCGAACGGCCGGGGGATATTTTTATAGAGCGCGTCGGCACTGAGGGTGTCGCCATAACCGCCGAGGAGTTCCGCAATGTCGATGCGGCCACTGCAGCAATTTACAAGGCCACCGCAATAATGGAAAACCAGCAGCCCTTCTGGGGAACTTTCAGTGAGCTTATCACTGGTTCCGGCCTGCCTGCTAACGTCATTGCCCCCTGGGGGCCGACCGGTGGTCTGGGGATTACCACCCAATTGTCCTACACTGGCTGGATCGACCTTGAGGACGATGAAGCACTGGTTATGCGGGTTCGCACCGACTATCCCGGTGCCTACGGCAGTATACAACTGTTTAACGCCTGGGGATCCTCACTGCCCTGGGGCCATCATATGGCCAACGGCAGTTTTGAGATTGGCCTCAGCGCTGGCAACTCCTACTTCAACCCTGATTTGGGCCCCATTCCCATCCCGGACAACCTCTGTGCCTTCCCGGGTGTAGATCCTGCCGGCTGTGCGGGCGTTGCCAAATACACCACTATCGTAGTCAGTAATAATGACCCCGGTGTGAAAAACTGGATCGGCACCATGGGGCACAAACCCGTATTTATGGCGGGACGCTTGCAAAGTGTTCTGGATCCAGCCGATGCGGCTGAGGTCTCAGGCCTTGGCCCCTGGATGGGCTTTGCACAAGTGGTTCCACTGGCCGTTATCGAAAGCCAGGACCCAGCACAACTTGCGCCCTACGGACTGTTTAACCACTTCAATATCAGTTACGTGAGTGACGCACAACGGGCTGCACAAATAAGGGAACGCCAGGTCTACCAGTCAGAAAAGTATGCACCGTGGTAAGCACCACCTGACAGTATGACCCACCAAGGCCCTGCCGCTCGCGACAGGGCCTTTTTTTACGTCAACACAATAGTAAAGGCAGCCGTCACTTCACTGCCATTCACCTTTCTTCAGCGTGGCCGAGCACATATCCACACCGAAAGCGCCATCGGGCATGGCTTTAATATGACCAGAAGTCAGCCAAATAGAGCTGTAAAACTCCACATTCGGGATATCGGGGTTGAAGGCAACCACTAAATAGGGGGAATCCACCCTCAGCACCGAGGCTGGCACTTCCAGAGCGTTCACCTTCTCACTCGCATTTATCCACGCCCAACTGATCAATACATGCTCACCCACTAAATCAGCATACTCTTTTACCGCTTCTGCGGAATCGCAATCTGTAAATATCCGCCGGTTTGAAGCAGTATTCGTTGCCACTATCGGCACAATTTCTACCTTGGCTGCGCCATAGTCCTGGGGCTCCGACGCACAGCCCTGTAGTAACAAGGTCAGCAGTATTGCGCCTGAAAGCAGGCTTGGACGTTGGGTCATAGGGTTCAATTTCATGGTTGGGCATCGCTCCAGCGCGGATTAACAGTTTCTGTACCCGTCAGGGTAGAATTAATCATAGATGTGTCGCCCCCTTCATGCCAGTTTAAAGCCGCCCCTTTACCAGCCCCAGCAGTGAGCTAAATCACGTCCACCCGCCGAAGAAAGCCCCCTGCAGTAGGAGCGATAATACTTTAGCAGAGTCACTAGCGATAACCTTCCCCAGCGCCAGGTAGGAACAATAAAGAAATACTGAGCAAGAAATAACACCAACCCACTAATTTATATCGCCTTATTATTTTCCGATATGATCAAACAAGAATCTCACGGGTGCAATTTATCAATCGAGAGGAAGTTTTCAATAGAACGGGGATAATAACGCTCAGGTGACCATGGAATCGTGCATTTGAAACATAGAGGCGCAGATTTCCCGGACGTATTACCACCGATTTTAGCGAGGATGGCGATAAAACGCTCATAAAAACAACAATGAGGATGCGAGAAGCCAGCCAACAGGTTTTCCTTTTCAACCCATTTCAACATTGACTACGCGAGGTAGCGATCAGCATGTTTAAACTCACTTTAAAAGCCCTACCCATGGCGATACTGGCGCTGGGCCTTAACGCCGGCCCTGCAGTTGCTCAGAACATTGATATTCCATTACTCAACGAAGATAACTACCCCGAACTGATTTCCCTACCGGCAAGCGCAGAGGCCACCGGTTTGCCTGCCTTTATTGGCGAAATCGCTGAGCCCAATGCCCTGCCGCCCATATTTATACCGCCCAATCCCTATCTTGCCGAACAGGGGCGCAACGGTTTACACGGCGACAATTACAACTCCGATGTTTTCAATTACCCCGGCCCACTGGGTAACAACCCCCAGGTCAGCTCTCGGCAAATCGGCGCAATAGGCACTTGCCCCACCGTTGTCTTCGACCCTAACGGTAATGTAGTGACCGTCTGTATCGGGCTCGCCCAGGTACGCCTGTTCCTGATGGAGCCCCACAGCCTGGAAGTACTGGCGGAACATTCCCTACCGCTGCGCGCCGCCTTTGCCGAAGGCCGCTTTGACGAACTGTTCACCGATTCCTCGGGCGGCGGCTATTTCCATGTCGACAATTATGGCCGCGCCCTGATCGGTCCCGCCAACCAGCAAATCGAAACCTGGCAAGCGGTTGAAATCAAAAAGAATCGATGGGAATGGCAGCTGGTCAGCGCCCATGACATGAGCTCTGTGCTGGGTGAAGGGGTGCACTTGCAAGATGCCATCACCGATTATCATGGCCGCACCTGGTTTACCACCAGCCCCGGCATTGTCGGCTACATCAGTGAAATCACTGGCCAGACCGAAACCATTGCCCTCGGTGAAGACCTGCAAAATTCGCTGGTGGTCGATTTAGGCACTGAAGGTACCGAGACTACCGCCGGTTATTACATTGTGACCGTTGAAGCACTCTACAAATTAATGACCGCTGCAGACGGCAGCATTTACGTCAAGTGGCGCAAGCCCTACCTCAATGATGGCGGTGATGTTGGCCTGTTATCCACCGGTTCGGGCACCACCCCAACAGCCTTTGGTAATAATGACGACCTGATTGCGATTGCCGATAACTCAGCGGTACGCATCAACCTGAATGTGTATGTGCGTGAAACCGGTGAGCAAATCTGCCAGTTCCCGATGTTTGACGAGAATGCCAGTGCCACAGAAAACTCACCCATCGGCTACGGCAATAACGTTGTGCTGGAAAACAATGCCGGTTACGGCGGCCCCTTTGGTGATCCCCTAGCCGTGACCCCGGGCTTAACCCGGATACATGTTAAGGATGACCTCAGCGGTTGTGAGCAGGTTTGGCATAACGGTGAGCTTATCGGCCAAACCACCCCGAGGTTATCCACCGAAACCGGACTAATTTATAGCTACACGGTCAAAGCGGGCACGCCCATTGCCGGAATTATTCCTACCTTCGGCTGGTACTTCACCGCTATCGACTGGAACACCGGTGAGGTCGTCAATGAAACCTGGGTGGGCAGCGGCCCATTCTGGAACAATGTGCTGGACCCGGTCACGCTAGGCCCGGATGGCACAGCCTATGCCGGCACGCTCAGCGGCATTATGTCCATACGCGACTGTAAAGACTTCAACGCCAACAGCGGCAAGTGTAAAGACAAGTAAGCCCCTCGAGTAATACCAAAGAACGTCTCTTTGCCGGGCAGTGTACAAGTTTTTTCGTATACTAATTGCCCGGCTTTTTTGTGCCTGCCAGTAATACCATCCCAGCCCACTCAAGGCCGGAGAAAGTCGTGATGATGGTGCATCACATCGCAGCAAAAAGCGCCGGCAAATTGGGCTGGTTATTGCTGCTACCCATGCCCCCATCAATGATAATCTCGGTACCGGTGATATAACTGGCGGCAGGCGACAATAAAAACACCACCAACTGCGCCACCTCCTCTGCACTACCGGCGCGAGCCAGTGGAATACGACTGAGCCAATCGTCATTCACCGCATCGATGGCGGTCGGTATGGCGGTCAGCGGTGTATCAATCAAACCGGGGCAAACCGCGATGGCGCGGATATTTTCCCCACCGTGATCCAGGCCCAGGGTGCGAGTAAAATTAATCACCCCCGCCTTGGCCGCGTTGTAAGCCGCAAAGCTGTAATCGGCGCGCACACCACTGAGCGAGGCGATATTAACAAGACAACCACCACCACTTTTTCGCATAATTGGAATAGCAGCACGGCAGGCATAAAACACCCCGTTTAAATCTATATTGATAACCTTGTGCCACTCTTCAAGCGGCATCTCGACCGCAGTCCCGAAACTGCCAATACCGGCGCAGTTGACCGCACCATCGAGACGACCAAACTCCGTTTCAGCGAGGGCACAGGCCGCTTCCAGCGCGGTAAAATCTGTTACATCGGTGTGAAGATAGCGCAGTTGTACAGGGTATTGCGCCAATAATTGCTGCCCTCCCTCATCGTTGATATCGGCAATCACCGCGCTGCCGCCGTGCTCAAGAAGATACTGAACCACAGCAGCGCCAATACCCGATGCGCCACCAGTCACCAAATAAGCTTTGTTGGAAAAATCAATATTCATCATTGTTGCTCATTGCATTGAGGGGGAATGCCATAGAGCTTAGCATGCGCAGGTGCCTGATTGTGGAAGCCGTCAGGAAAGGCCAGTTTCTTTGCCGTACTTGCTGTCGCACCATCGAGTCTGCGCCATCTCCGTTTCGAGCTTGGCACCTCTGTTACAGAATATATTCTGGATTGATATAGCGATTACCCTTATGCTTGGATTTGCCACCTTGCTAACCATGGGAGTGCTACTGCGTTATGTTGCATTCGCAACGGCCAGCGGGGATGTGGGCAAGCCAGCCTGATGAAATTTATGATACAAACAGGAAGAGTGTTGATGCCAACTACATCCAGATACCCATGGTTTCGGGCAATTAAATACCTGACAAAACTATTCGCGATCACCACTGTATTAATGGCTTGCACAACGCTGGGTCCCGACTTCGTCAAACCGGAAGTGGCAAAAGAAGAATCCTGGCTGGAAAAGAACGACGAAATATCCACTGCATCAACAGATCAGGCCGAGTGGTGGAAAATATTTAACGATTCAGTATTAAATGAACTGGTGGATAAAGCCTATAAGCAGAACCTCCCCCTGCAAATAGCCGGTTTACGTATTTTTGAGGCGCGAGCAGAACTGGGAATTGCTGTTGGTTCGCAATACCCGCAAAGCCAAGCGCTAGGTGGTTCGTCAAGTGCCATCGGGCTCAGTGAAAACAGTCCAAATTTTGATCCACGGGTGGATGATAGCTTCATCAACCACCAGCTTGGTTTTGATGCTAGCTGGGAACTGGATTTCTGGGGGCGTTTCCGCCGCGGGATAGAGTCTGCCGATGCCAATCTATCGGCAACCGTTGCAGATTATGATAACGCCCTCGTCAGTCTCACGGCTGAAGTGGCCCGGGTGTATGTCAATATACGCATACTGGAAGAACGCCTGAAAATAGCCGACGATAATATCGGCCTGCAAAAGAAAAGCTTGTATATTGCCAGTGTACGATTCAACAACGGTGCGACCACCGAACTCGATGTGCAGCAGGCAAAGACCAGTCTGGCATCTACCCAGGCCCAGGTGCCCGCGTTAATAAGACAGATACGCCAGGCCAAGAATGCGCTCAGTATTTTAATGGGGGTTCCGCCTGCCGAGTTAACCGAAGTACTTGGTGAGCCGGGTACGATTCCCCACGCACTGGAACAGGTAACGGTGGGTATCCCGACAGAACTGCTGCGCCGACGGCCGGATATTCACCAGGCCGAATTGCAGGCAGCCAGTCAGAGTGCCTTGATTGGTGTTGCCGAAACTGACCTCTATCCGAGCTTTTCACTGTTTGGTTCAATTGGTTTCCAGACCAGTGATACCGGCAATAGCAGTGGCAGCGATCTATTTGGTTCCGACAGCCTCGCTTATTCGTTCGGCCCTACCTTCAGCTGGAACATCCTTAATTACGGACGCCTTAGAAACAATGTCCGTGTCCAGGACGCCCGCTACCAGCAGACCATCGTCAACTACCAGAATACGGTTCTTACTGCCTATCAGGAAGTAGAAGATGCCATGGTTGGCTTCATACAGGCTCAAAAAGAGACTGCCATTCGTGAAGTGGGTGCGCAGGCGGCCAAGCGCTCAACCGAGATTGCAAACCTCCAGTATCGCGAGGGGGCTACTGACTTCCAGCGTGTCATTGATACCGAGCGCACCCTGATCGCGCAGCAAGATCTGTTGACTCAGGCCCGGGGCGATATTTCACTGAATATTATTGCCCTGTACAAAGCACTCGGTGGCGGTTGGGAGCTGCGTGGGGGGAAGGACCTTATCTCTGATAAAAATCGCGAAGCAATGGAAGAACGCACCAACTGGGGCGATCTACTTCAATAGCAAGCAATGAACCGCTGGATATTTAGTTCTTCTTTGGGGTGGACTCCTTGTCCTTGATGCTGACGAGCACGCCCGGACGTACTTTCTGTAGACCGTTATAGATTACCCGTTCGTCTTTTTTGAGACCTTTCTTGATGATCCATTGTTGTTTGTAGGCTTGCCCGACTTCCACGGTGCGGCTCTCCACCTTGTTGTCCTTGTTAACCACGTATACCTGGGTACCGATCTGGCTCTGTATCAGGGCGGTGCCGGGAATCAGGAATGTATTCGGGTCTTCACCCACAGTCAAGATGACTGGCACGTACTGCCCTGAGATGAGCACAATTTGTGCCTTATCCTCTGTGGGGTTTGGGAACGCGGCGCGAAATTCAAGCGTGTCCGTGGTCGGGTCGATCTGGGCGCTAATGTAATTCAAGCTGCCAAGTTGAGTATAGAGTGACCCATCGGCTAACGTGACTTCGACCTTGTAGTCTTTCCAGACGTCATAAGCCAAGCCCTCTTGTCGCAGTCGCTGAATCTTGGCTATTTGTTGGCGACTGACGCTGAATATGACATAGATGGGGTCGATCTGATGCAGTGTAGTGAGGACGTCCCCCTGCGCATGGACCAGTTGTCCCACGTTAATTCGGGTGTCCTGGATACGGCCACTAAAGGGAGCGGTAATATTAGTGTAATCCAGATTCAGCTGGGCAGTTTCGATGTCGGCCTTGTCTTCATCGGTCTTCGCCAGCATTTCCTCGAGTCTGGCAACAGCCTGCTCTTTATCCTCTACAGATCCGGCGCCTGCTTTGGCCAGTTTTGTATAGCGTTGCTTTTCGCTCTTCCAGCGAACTACGCTGGCCTGGTGCTGTTTCAGCTGCGCCTGTTCGGCGGCCAAAGCGGCCTGGTAGGGCCGCGGATCGATCAGGTAGAGCGGGTCACCCTCGTTTACTACGGTGCCTTCTTCAAAATACCGCTTTTCGATGTAACCGGATACCCGCGGGATGATGTCCACGGTTTTGATTGCTTTCACGGTGCCGCTGAAGGTCATGGTAATCGGGATTTTTTCTTTCTTGACTTCGACCACCTGAACATCGGGCGGCGCTGGCGTCTGCTTGGGTTTATCACCGCATCCCGTCAGCAGCAGAAGGCCTATGCACGCGGTCGCGATCAGCGTTCGTGTTGGCATGTTACTGTTTCCTGTTCCTGGTTTTTCGAAAAGCATTCAGGTCTCCTGTGTTGCAGGCTCGCTGCTGGCCTTGCCCGGTGGCTTGCCATTCGTGTCGCTATCACCGGACTTGCGCCCGGCCTTGCCTTCTCTGAGCCGCTCAAGCAGTACATAGATGATCGGCACAAAGATGATCATGATCGTCGCAAAGGCCAGACCACCGACTACAGCGGTGCCCAGCGAACGACGACTACCAGCGCCGGCGCCGGTAGCTACTACCAGCGGCATCAAGCCGATAACAAAAGCCAGCGCAGTCATCAGAATCGGGCGCAGGCGCAGACGCGCCGCGGTCATCGCCGCATCCATAATACTGGCACCCCTGTCGCGTTCTTCCTTGGCAAACTCGACAATGAGAATGGCGTTTTTGGCCACCAGCCCGATCAGCATAACCAGGCCGATTTGACCGTACACGTCCAGATCCAGACCCAACAGCATCAGCGCGCCGACCGCCCCCAGCAATCCCAGGGGGATCGTTAACAGAATCATGAACGGCATGACCCAACTCTCGTACAGCGCCATCAGTACCAGAAAGACGAACACCAGTGACAGGCCAAAGGCAAGCGGCGCGGCGTTGCCGGCCTGGAGCTGTTGATAAGTCAGGCCGGTCCACTCAAAGCCGAAACCATCAGGCAGGGCGGTCTGCGCAAGCTCTTCCATGGCCTTGACTGCCTGTCCGGAGCTGTAATCGGGAGCATTGTTACCATTAACGGCCACCGATTTGTACATGTTGTAGTGGTTGATGTTGTAGGGGCCGACCATCGGCGTTGATTTGATAAGGGCGTCGAGCTGGATCATCTCGCCATCCTTGTTGCGCACCCTCAGG
>JAUXHA010000049.1 GCA_030621845.1 Spongiibacteraceae bacterium | reverse complement strand
CGTCACCCATAATATGCAACAGGCAGCACGCGTATCTGACTATACGGCGTTTATGTATATGGGTGAATTGATAGAGTTTGATAACACTGACAAACTGTTTACCAATCCAGCAAAAAAACAAACAGAAGATTACATAACGGGCCGTTACGGATAAGGATGAAGCGATGATAGATAAAGATACGCACAGTGATCATATATCCAAACAATTCAGTGTTGAGCTCGATGAGGTCAAGTCGCATATGCTGGAAATGGGTGGTCATGTAGAAAGACAAATCAGCGATGCGGTAGTCGCCTTGCTTGAAGCGGATACCGGCATTGCAGAAGCCGTAACAGAGGGTGATAAAAAAATTAACCAGATGGAAGTTGCCATCGACGAGGAGTGTACTCGTATCCTGGCAAGGCGGCAGCCCGCCGCCAGCGATCTGCGCCTGGTGATTGCCATCAGTAAAGCGGTGAATGATCTTGAGCGTATTGGCGATGAAGCGGGGAAGATAGCCAAGCAGGCGATTACCCTGGCAGAAAGTGGCGAGTCGCCACACGGTTATATTGAAGTTCGCCATATTGGCGCCCATGTCGGGCGAATGGTCCGGGACGCACTGGACGCGTTTGCGCGCCTGGATGTGGATATGGCGCTAAAAGTCGCGGAGGAAGATAAACTCGTTGATGCGGAATACGGCACTGCCATTCGTTCGTTGATAACGTATATGATGGAAGACCCTCGCAATATCTCTCACTCGATCAATGTGCTGTGGGCTTTTCGTTCACTGGAGCGGGTGGGTGATCATGCGCGTAATATCGCCGAACATGTAATTTACCTGGTGAAAGGAAAGGATGTCCGCCATCTCGGCCTGAAGAAGATGGCGGAACAGATCAGGAATAGCTGATCAGGGCGAGATAAATATCTGTGCCCCGGGTCCCAGTGGCCAGTTGAATTGCATCCAAACGATGAGCAACACACTCCAGGCGACCAGGAAGCTGATGCTATAGGGCAACATAGTGGCGATGATGGTTCCGATACCCGCTTTGCGATCATACTGCTGGACAAAGGCGACCACGACACCAAAGTAAGGCATCAAGGGAGTAATAATATTGGTTGAACTGTCGCCAACACGATAGGCCATCTGCGCCGCCTCCGGGGTGATTCCGCTCAATAACAGCATCGGCACGAAAATGGGTGCAATCAGTGCCCATTTAGCAGAAGCACTGCCAATAAACAGGTTGATGATAGCGGCGAGAAAAATAAAACTGACTAACAGGGTAATGGAACTGAGTTTTAACGCCTGTAGCAATTCAGCGCCCTTGATCGCCGTAATAATTCCCAGTTGGCTCCAGCCAAAGTAGTTGACAAATTGGGCGGCGAAAAACATTAACACCAGATAGGTGGCCATGGTGGCCATGCTTTTTTCCATGCCCTCGACAAAATCACTGCTACTGCGAAAACTGCCACTGACGCGGCCATAGATAAGCCCGGCCAGGGCGCTGTACAGGGCGACAAGGGTGACAATACCCTGGATAAAGGGCGAGCGCAGCACGCTGCCGGTTTCGGGGTCTCGCAGCACGCCGTGTTCGGGAATCAAGCCCCAGCACAGCAGTGCGATAAAAAGAATACTGAACCAGGCCGCGGCTCGAAGTCCTTTTCTCTCTTCATCAGTGATGGCAGAGAAGTCGCTTTTCTCACCTTGATAGTCGCCAAGGCGAGGCACAATAATTTTCTCAGTGACCCAGGTGCCGACCAGGCTAATGACCAGGGTTGACGCAATCAGGAAGTAATAATTCCCCGCCGCACTGACTTCATAGCCGGGTGCGACCAGTATCGCCGCTTCGGTAGAAATACCCGATAAAATCGCGTCGAGGGGGCCAATCATTAAATTGGCGCTATAGCCACCGGAGACGCCGGCGAAAGCAGCGGCAATACCGGCAATGGGGTGGCGGCCTACCGAGAGAAAAACCAGTGCAGCCAGTGGAATCAATATCACGTAACCGGTGTCGGCTGCCAGGCTGGAGAGTACCCCCGTTAACACCACGACAAAGCTGAGTAACTGCCGAGGTGCTTTTAATACTGTGGCTTTAAGTGTGGTGGCGAGCAAGCCGGAATGCTCTGCCACGCCAATGCCCATAATGGCGACCAGCACTGTCCCAACCGGCGCGAAGTGGGTAAAGTTAGTCACGGTATGGGCGAGCATTTTATGCAGTCCATCGCGGCTCAATAGGTTAACCGTGTCGATGCTGTGGCCGGTTAGCGGGTGTACAGCTTGCAAGCCGATGGCGGAAAGTATGCTCGAGAGCAGCAAAATAAAACCGCAAAGGTAAATAAATAACAGGGTGGGGTGGGGGAGTTTATTCCCGGCAGCTTCTATTCGTTGTAGCAAAGGGCTTGGCATGTTTTCTTTCCAGTCGCTGTTATTGTTTCCATCATCCTGTTAGTGTAGCAGCCGTGGAGCGATGGCCAAACCGTGTCCTTGTCTTCGTCATTACTGTCCCCCGTGAAAGAGTTCTTTATGCCCAGCCAGCAGGCTATGTCGATACGTACCGTTTCGCTTTTGTATCTTTCCATTATGGCAATAGGTACCGGGCAGACGGTGGTTTTTGCTATCTTGCCGATGCTGGGTCGGGAGCTGGCCCTTGATCAACTGATTATTAGTATTTCCTGGCTGGACATTTACTACGCACCTAAAGAACAGGCTATTACCGCGCTCACGGCGTTTACTTCCCTGGCCTTCTTTTTTGGTGCCCGCTACTGGGGGCGGCGCAGTGATGGCATGGGCCGTAAGCCAGTCATTATTATTGGTTTAATGGGCTATGCACTGGGCACCTATGTATTCAGTGCGGTGGGTTATCTTGGTCTGGCAGGGGTGCTGTCAGGTTTTATATTGTATGGCGTTTTTATGTTGACTCGGGTCGCGCTGGTGTTATTAATGTCAGCGGCGCTACCGTCAACATCGGCCTATATTGTTGATGCGACCTCTGTTGCCCAGCGTACCGCCAGTTTAAGTAAACTGGCGGCGGCGAGCCAGATTGGTACTATGATCGGGCCGGCCTTTGCCTGGTTTGTGATTTATGGTTTTTTAGCGCCGCTGTATATCCAGGCGACATTCACTTTGCTGGTCGGCATTGCTGTTTATCTCTGGTTGCCGGAAAGTAACCGATCCTTCGATAGCAAGGCGCCGGTTAAAAAACTACGCTTTTTCGATCCTCGTTATCGCAAGTTCCTGATTATTGGCCTGATCATTTATACCATGCTGGGCATGGTGCAAATGACTTTGGGTTTTTACTTTGAAGACCACCTTGGGCTGAGCCGTGAAGAGGCCGCCATGCAATTTTCCCTGGCACTGGTGGCCTCGTCCTCTGCCATGTTATGCGCGCAGCTGTTTGTGGTACAGCGTTGGAAGTGGCACCCGATGCGTTTATTACAGTGCGGGCTGCCTTTTGTCATTGCCGGTTATTTTTGCATTGCCAGTGCTACAGGGAATAATCTGTTAATGCTGGGAATGGCCTTGTTTGGTTTTGGTATGGGTGTGACGACACCGGGCTTCAGTGTGATGGCGACGTTTATGGTGTCAGCCGAAGAACAGGGTAGCCTGGCTGGGCTTAATACCTCAGCGCCGGCGCTGGGCTTTGTCTTTGGGCCCTTGCTGGGAGGGTATCTTTACGGCATCTCTCCCACCATGACGTATTGGTCAGCGGCAATTATTCTGGTTCCGATGTGGTTTTATGTGTTGAGCCTGAAATTACCTGAGTTGCCACACCGTTAGTCAGAGCTGCCCTGGCTGTCCCTGAAATAGCGTGGCGGGGCGGTAATGCCCTGAAGTTCGCGGCGGATTAAGTCCAGGCAGCGGTTGGCGACTACGCGCTGGAAGTATTTTCTCGAGCCGTTGATTTGCATTCTACGACTGTGGATATTTTCCTTGTGACCCCAGGCAACCCATACCGTGCCCACCGGCTTGTTCTCGCTACCACCCTCGGGGCCAGCGATTCCTGATACGGCAATACCATAATCAGCATCACTGATGCTGATCGCCCCTTTTACCATTTCAATGACCACGGCTTCACTGACGGCGCCGTGTCTTTCCAGGGTGGCGGGGCAGACACCTAGTAAGCGGTGTTTCATCTTGTCTGAATAAGTGACCAGACCGGCCTGGAAAACGCTGGAGGCGCCCGCCACTTCGGTGATCATGCTGGCGATCAGGCCGCCGGTACAGGATTCGGCGGGGGTCACGGTCTGGCCTGTTGCGGCCAGTTGCTCGACCAATGATCCGGCCAGGCTAGCCTGGTCGAGGCCGATAAATTCATTTTCAATTAAGCGTTCAAGCCGGCTTTGCCATTGCAGCAGCAGTTCATGGTGATCGGGATCATGGCAGCTAAGTTTGACTTCCAGCAGCGGAAAGCCGGCGCGAAACCCCAGCTCAACCTGTTGCGGCCAGTCGGGTAGTGTTGTCGTGACCATTTGCTGCAGGCTGGATTCACCAATGCCAAAGGTTTGCAGTCGGCGAGTAATGGGTGATATTGGCTGTGGTAATCGTTGCCTGATAATATCAACCAGGCTGTCGTTAAGAATGGCACGTAACTCAACAGGGACACCCGGCGTACAGGCAATCAGGCAGTGATTGTGCTCGATTGAAAAACCTACAGCGCTGCCAATGGGGTTGGCAATAATCGTCGCGTCGGCGGGGAGCATGGCCTGTTTCAGGTTGGCCTGGTTCAGCGGCAACTTTCGCTCACTGCACCACTGTTGCAGGTGTGCGGTTGCCTGGGGATGTTCACGGATAATTTGTCCGCTAGCCATGGCCAGCGCCTGGGCAGTTAAATCATCCACGGTAGGGCCCAGGCCGCCGTTAACAATCAATAGATCCGCGTTGCGGGATAACTGGTCTATTTCTTCGGCCAGCACTGATAAATCATCACCGACAGTGACTTTCTTATCAATGGTATAACCGTAATCAGCCAGCATATCGGCAATCATGGCAGAGTTAGAGTCGACGATATGTCCGGCCATTAACTCGTTGCCGGTCAATAATAATTGTATTTTCATGGTTTGCATTGTCAGTGGCTTTGCGAGAGAGTATATCCGCATTATTTATTCAATGAACAACTTATGCGGATAGCTATTATGGAAGCCTTTCCCGATTTGGATTTCACCCGGTTTCATCAACAGGAATTGCCGCGACGATTGGCCGGCGGTAACGCTGCACTTGCTTATGCTGGAGCGAATAAACTGGAGGCTATCACATTTAAAATAGCCAACACTGATCTCGCTTATACTTACCAGCCCTCGCTGGGGGGTATAGATATCATTGAGGGCGTACATGCATCGACGGTGATCACGCTCAATGATGAATCCTGGCAGGGCCTGGTATACGATCTGGATACAACCCCGGGCTTGTTGTACGGTAATCGAATTCATCACAGTGAAGGTGAATTGATGAATTTTATTCGCTGGGAGCCGGTATTACGGGCGATGTTTCATGGTCTGCCGGTTTATGACCCTGATAAGTTTGAATTAAAAGACGCCTCCGGTTGTTCACTCAACCCCGCACAACAATTTACTTTACAGAATACTGATGATGAGTTGCGGGGATTCCTCGATGCAGCAGGTTATTTGCTGATCACGGATGTTTTCGACGAGAAGGAAATTCAGCTTTTCCGTGAGCAGGCTGAGTATTTTAAATCTGCGGCGGTTGAGGGTGATAAGCGTTCATGGTGGGGGCGAAACGAGGCCGGTGATAGCGTGCTGTGCAGGGTAATTGATGCCGGTAACAGAGCGCCCTTTAAAGACTTGTATAGCGATGAGCGGATAAAGCGGCTGGGCAGGGTTTTACCTGATCAATTGGAACCTTGTTCGGCTGTCGGTGTAGATGGCGTGACGGTGATTTACAAAAATCCGGCAATGGTCGAGGGATTGTCAGATTTACCCTGGCACCGGGATTGCGGCATGGGCGGTCATGCGGTGATGTGCCCGATGGTGATTTGCAGTATCTATCTCTATGATGCCAGTGAACAACAAGGGCCTTTACGCTTTTTACCTGGCTCGCACAAAGCGACCTATGGTTTTGCCGAGGCAATGCCCGCGGCGGCGGTATCGGTGCCTGCTCGGGCAGGTGATATTAGCTTGCATTACAGTGATGTTATGCACAGCGCGCCAGCCCCTACGGCCGATCAAGAGCCTTATCGTGTCAGCGTACTATTGTCTTTCCAGCGTAAGGATTTTCAGCATCATCGTGGCGATCGGCACTATAACGATGTCTTGCTGGATCAGGATGATGGCCAGGTTGAGCATTTACAGAAAGTTATTGACCGCAGCGAATGATTGCTCAGGGATCAATAAATACTTTGAATTCTTTGTTGATCTGGCCATTGGGCCATCTTATTTGGACAATAAAGTTAAGATAGGGTTCGCGGATCGCTTCTTTACTGCTGATATGCAGATAAATTTTTCCGGTTTTGCTGTCAATCGAAAAGGTCAATCCCTGGTAAATGTAGGCATTTTCAACCTGTAGTTGTTGATAGACTTCTGCGGGGGCATTGGATGCCATAATTTGCTCAAGATTTAAATTGCTGGTGTCGCTTATCGCTACCGTGGCGTTGAATTTATCGCCCAGTTTTGAATGTACTTCAATACTGCCTATACCCAGCGCCCAACTGGATGTTGTAGAAAAAAACAGTAATAGGGCAAACGTCAGTGAGTAAATTGTGCGCACGATTTCATATCCTTGCCGATGACTTGATATTATTATAGGTGAGATTCCAGTTAATTATATGCCCGTAGTTTTATAACAGCGATCAGTTCTCATAGCGGTTTCTGTCGGGTGTCAATTTCCGGTCTTTCCTGAATAATTTTTTAAGTGATGGGCGCTGGTGACAGGATTACAGCATTTTTACCGTCTATTGACCTTTCTAAGACTCAAGTGATTGCTTTTCCGGACGTTTTATAAATAATCGCTATATTGTTTGTGATAATTACCGTGATGTTCGTCACATAAAAACCCTGTCGATTCTATAATTATCGAAGTCCCTGCTAATGAATTTATAGCTGGGGAAAGCAAGTTTTATGCAGGGTGTTAAGCAGACAATTTGGAGTATTTTTACACAGTGTGCCAGCGAATTATTATTGGGCTATTTCTATCGCTCTATTTATTAACCGCATGCTCCGTGCTTAGTGGCACTGGCGGGCCGGCGAATAATAAGGTAGTTGATGAGCCGAAGCATGTAGAGAGCGAAGTTGATCCGGTTGCTACAGAGCTTATATCGCAGGAAAAGGCCGCCAATAATTCAGTTGTTCAAAACAAGCAAAGTGATCCGCAAGCAATACTGCCTGCTCCGCCTCGCAATTACTCCGCAGCAATCATTACTGGAAAAATGACATCGGACTACAAGCAATTAATCGCGGCGGTGGAAAATCATTTTGATGGTGATACCAGCCTGTATTTGCTCAAGGGGAGTCGTGAGTCACAACAGAAAACCTTCGACGAGATACAGGCCTCTTCGCATCACTATGTAATGGCTATTGGTGACCTGGCGGCCACCAGTGCACTAAGGCTGGACAATAAAACACTGATGTTTTCGGCAGTATTTAATTATCAATCCGATGGTTTGCTGGAACAGGGTATGCAGGGGGTGAGTATGCTGCCTAACCCGGATCATTTATTTTCGCTGTGGGCTAGCTTAAACCCCGACCTTAATACCGTTGCGATTATTACTGGTTCGGGTCATGAGCAACAAATAAGTCGGGTGAAGCAGTCAGCAGCGAAGTACGGGGTAAAAATTATTCATCGAGTGGTTAAGAACGATAAGGAGATGCTCTATGAAAGTGAATTGCTGTTTTCAACAGTGCAGGGTTATTGGTTGCTTCCTGATCACCGTGTTTTAAGTCGGCGAAGTATGAAAGAGTTCCTGTCGAGAAGCTTAAAAAAAGCCAAGCAAGTGGTTGTCTTTGATCAACAATTATTAAAGTACGGTGGGCTTATTTATATAGAAGCCAAGCCTGCTGATATTGGCAGTGCCATGGTCAAGCAATTAGCAGACAGCGACAGTCATATTGTTTTTACCCGGGAAACCAATATGTTGGTCAATGCAGGCGTGGCAAAAACACTGCATTTGGATACCGCCAATATTCCACGCAATTATATCAGTCATGAGTAATGTCTCTGATGATCAAAATAGATAATATAAAGCACCGGCTGGCGTCAAAAGCAAGCTACGCGGGTTCGTGGTGCATGCGCAGTGTACGTTCTTCGGCCCGTCTGGTTCGTGGCTTCGGTATCTTTAATCGGCGTCAGGTGAAGAGTCTTGCAAGCCGTTTACAATTGTTATTCCTGTGCTGGGGTCTGCTGGTATACCTGCTTGCAGTCAGTGGTTTTTGGTTTGTATCGACCTCAGTTATAGACGCTACTTTGAGACATCAAACGACCCAGTGGCTGGAAAAAATTGACGGTTTAAGTACGCCCTTGTATGCATCACATGATATTAATGAGTTTAATTCGATTAAAAATTATGTTGAGAATATCAATGAGATAGCCTACGTAAATTTTTATGATGGCAATAGCCTAAAAAATATCGGTTCCTATAAGAAGGAGTTACTCGACGCCGGGGCAATACCGGTGCTGGATAAGAAGTTATTAGCTATGAAGCGTTTTTCTGCCTTGCAGGTGGGCGAAGGCGTTGTTGACAGAAGTCTGAAAGATCATGGCTTGCTGAGAATTATTAGCCCTGTTGCTATAGCCTCTATTCAGGCGGATGAGTTGCTGGATTTTGATTTGGATAGTCCTGAGGACGACAGTGTTATTGTCATTGGCTATATGGATGTGGGAATTGATTACAGTTTTTATACGGCCAGCCTGATTGAAAATATTATTAAGGGCAGCGTATCTATTTTTATTATATTCCTGATTGCTGCGGTTATCGGTCAACGCGTGATAAAGAATGCCTTGCGTCCGTTGTCAGCACTGCGTGAGCCGTTGGAAAGACTTGCTGAAGGTGATACTGATGTGTCGGTGAAGCAGGGAGGAGACGCTGAAATCGCGGCTATTAGTACGGCGCTGAGCTCCACTATTAGCGCTATCAAGGGGCGCGATGCTGAACTTCGACGTTTGGCGGATTTTGATCCTTTAACCGGTTTGTATAACAAGCGAAGTTTTAGTGCGCTGTTTGAAAAAGAATGCCAGCGAATAGAACAGGAATCGGATAGCGGCGCTTTGTTATTTATCGATCTCGATCAATTTAAATATGTTAATGACAGCCTGGGTCATGCTGCCGGTGACCGTTTACTGATAGAAGTGTCAACGTTGTTGAAACAGCGCTTGCGGGGCAAGGATATTGTTTCCCGTATGGGCGGTGATGAGTTTACCATTTTGGCGAGTTCTGTTGATAAGGCGGGTGCAGCAGAATTGGCCGGGGATATCGTTAAGGAGATTGGCGCGTTTCTGTTTATTGAAGCCGGTAAGAGCTTCAATATAGGTTGTTCTATTGGTGTTGCACTCATTGATGGCGGCAGATTCAGTCATGAAGAGCTGTTCGCTCATGCAGATATGGCCTGCTATTCAGCAAAATCCCAAGGGCGTAATCGTTATCATTTCTACGAGCCTGCACTGGCGGAGAAAACCCGGTTGGATATTGGCTGGTCTCAGCGAATTACCGAGGCGCTGGGTGAAGATAAATTTGAATTGCATTTTCAGCCGATTATTACTGCGAGCAGTCATCAGACCGAGGCCTATGAAGTGCTGGTGCGACTGAGGGACGAGATGGACAATTTTGTCCTGCCGGGCCTGTTTATACCCGTGGCAGAACGCTTTGGATTGGCCGCTGAAATAGATTATTGGGTGATTCGTAATACCTTGAAATTAATCGAAGGGCAGGGCAGTACGCTGCGCTTTCATATTAATTTATCGGAACAAATTTTTTCTTCACCTGAGTTTGTTAGTCGTCTGATAAAAATTAGCGGTAATATGAATTTGTATCCAGGGCAAATCGTTTTTGAGTTGTCTGAGCAGACCGCTGTACTGAATATTAATCACACAGTCAGGCGAATGGAAGAGTTGCAATATCACGGTTTTAATTTTGCCATCGATAAATTCGGCTCAGGTTTTAATTCCTTTTCCTACCTGCGCCATATGCCAGTCAATTATGTAAAAGTGTCGGGTGAATTTATCGAGCGTATGATTGAAGATGATGTCGATAAGGCCATGGTCAAGTCGATAGTGGATATTGCCAAGGCCTGTAACAAGATGGTGATTGCCGAATATGTGCCGGGTAAAAATTCCCTGAACCTGCTGCAAGATTTTGGCGTTGATTTTATGCAGGGAAATTATATTGCTGAGCCCAGGGGAGTGCTTACCCCGGCATCAGTCAGCCCTTCCGTGCCGACTAATATTTCATCAATAGCGCCTGAAAAATAACCGGCGTTTATCGTTTATCCAGTGCCAGGTAATCTCTTTTTGCCGGCCCTGTATACAGCTGCCGTGGTCTGCCAATTTTATGCGGGTGGCTAATCATCTCATGCCAGTGCGCTATCCAGCCCGGGGTGCGACCGAGGGCAAAAATAACCGTAAACATACTAGTGGGAATACCAATAGCCTTGAGAATAATACCCGAATAGAAATCAACATTGGGGTAGAGTTTTTTCTCGATAAAATACGGGTCTTCAAGAGCAATTTGCTCAAGTCGTTTGGCAATAGCTAACAAGGGGTCGTTTTCCAATCCCAGTTCTGCCAGTACTTCATCAGCGGTCTGTTTCATGACTTTGGCGCGGGGGTCAAAGTTTTTGTAAACGCGATGGCCAAATCCCATCAGCCGGAAAGAGTCGTTTTTGTCCTTGGCCCTGGCAACATATTCATCGATGTTCGATACATCGCCAATTTCTCCCAGCATATCCAAAACGGCTTCATTAGCGCCGCCGTGAGAGGGCCCCCAGAGCGCGGCAATCCCTGCGGAAATACAGGCAAAGGGGTTGGCGCCGGTTGAGCCGGCCAGGCGCACCGTGGAGGTAGAGGCGTTTTGCTCATGATCCGCGTGTAGCAAAAAGATTTTATCCATCGCTTTAGCCAGTACCGGGCTGACCTTGTAGTTTTCACAGGGGTTGCCAAACATCATATGCAGGAAGTTTTCTGCATAACCCAGGTCGTTGCGTGGGTACATAAAAGGCTGGCCGGTAGAATACTTATAAGCCATAGCTGCCAGTGTCGGCATTTTTGCTATCAGGCGTATGGCTGAAATGCGGCGGTGTTTTTCATTCTTGATATCCAGGGAATCGTGATAAAAAGCAGATAAGGCGCCAACTACGCCACACATGATGGCCATGGGGTGTGCATCGCGACGAAAACCGCGGAAGAACATGGTCATCTGGTCATGCACCATGGTGTGGTTGGATACATTGGCAACAAAGGAGGCTTTTTCATCTTTTGTGGGGAGTTCGCCGTACCAGAGTAACCAGCAGGTTTCCAGAAAGTCGGAGTGCTCGGCGAGCTGATCGATGGGGTAGCCGCCGTGCAATAACACGCCCTTGCCACCATCGATGAAGGTGATGTTTGATTTGCAAGCCGCGGTGGAGACAAAACCCGGGTCATAGGTAAACAGGCCCTGGCCGGTTAGCGCGCTGACATCGATAACATCCGGGCCCAACGTGCCGGAGTAAATAGGTAAATCAATGGCGTCTTTGCCTTCGAGGGCTAGGGTCGCTTTTTTATCTGACATATTACTGGGCTCCAAACTTCGTTGTTGTACGCATTCTATGGTTCTGGCGGGAGGCACAAGTTAAAAGTTCTGGCTGGTTTTGTCAATGCGCGGCTTAACTCAAGTCGTTAATAAAGCCGGTGTTTCTCTTGTTTTTGACTATTGTTAGTTGGTTTTGAGGGTTCGCTGTTCTCGCCCGACGGTTGCTGCTAATGATCGGGTGATTTCTGTTATTTGGCGATTGAATATGCCGTCTCCGGCGATGTTTGTAATTAACAGGTGATACGCCTATAATTCGCCGCGAATTACGGGGGCCGTGGTGACTTAAGTCCATTTCAGGCTTGAGTTTTTTACTCCTCCGGTTTTATTTTAAATCAGGCTCCACTCCCGCTAACCCGCCCTGATTTGGGGCATAACAAGTGTGATATGACCGTGAATGATAAACGACCTGTAAATCTGGACCTTGGTAGCATTGATATGCCGCTACCAGCGCTGGTATCAATAACACACCGGGTGACCGGGCTGCTGTTGGTGGCTGGTGTTGCTGTGCTGTTATGGCTGCTCGATGCCTCTCTGGCCAGCGAAGAAAGTTTTAGCGCTATTCAAGCGCTGACCAGTTCTTTTTTCTGTAAGTTAATTATCTGGTTGGTGCTGGCTGCATTGATTTATCACACGGTGGCGGGAATCAAGCATTTGATCAATGATATGGGGGTTGGTGAGACGCTGGAGGCCGGCGTTGCCAGTGCTAAAGCGGTATTGGTGGTGTCACTGGTGTTAATCGTGCTGATGGGAGCGTTGATATGGTAACTGCAGTAACAAGCCTGGGTCGCAGCGGCCTTTCTGATTGGGTGATACAGCGGGTAACAGCGCTGGTGTTGCTGGCTTACCTGGTTTTTATTGTGCTGGCGGTATTTGCCTGTGACCTTTCCTATACCGAATGGAAGGGTTTATTTGAGCAAACCTGGGTACGTGTTTTTAGTGTGGCGGCATTGCTGTCCACGGCGATGCACGCATGGATTGGTCTGTGGTGTATTTCTACGGATTACCTGATTAGCCGTGTGCTTCGAATTAAATTTAATGATGCTGTGGCCGCTAGGGCCAATTATTACCGCTGGGCCTTTCAGGCTGCCAGCGCTATCGTGTTATTTACTTATGTGGTCTGGGGCTTCCAGATTCTTTGGAGTTAAGAAGAATGGCTAGTATCAAAACAATTTCCTTCGATGGTGTCATTATTGGTGGTGGCGGGGCGGGTATGCGCGCATCGCTACAGTTATCCCAGTCCGGCTATAAAACAGCAGTCATTTCCAAGGTGTTTCCCACTCGTTCCCATACGGTTTCTGCGCAGGGTGGTATTACCTGCGCCATTGCCAGCGCAGATCCCGATGATGATTGGCGCTGGCACATGTATGACACGGTCAAGGGCTCCGATTACATCGGTGACCAGGATGCGATTGAATATATGTGTAATGTTGGCCCCGAGGCGGTGTACGAGCTCGATCATATGGGTATGCCGTTTTCACGGACGGAAGAAGGTCGTATTTACCAGCGTCCCTTTGGTGGGCAGTCAAAGAATTTTGGCGAAGGTGGCCAGGCCGCACGCACATGTGCGGCGGCTGATCGCACGGGTCATGCGCTGCTGCATACCCTGTACCAGGGTAATATGAAGAACGAAACGGTGTTCATGAACGAGTGGTATGCCATCGACCTGGTGAAAAACCAGGACGGTGCAGTTACTGGCGTTATTGCCATCTGTATTGAAACCGGTGAAGTAGTGCATGTGAAATCCAAGGCGACAGTGCTGGCCACGGGTGGAGCAGGGCGTATTTACGCATCGACGACCAATGCGCACATTAATACCGGTGACGGTGTTGGTATGGCGCTGCGTGCCGGGTTTCCAGTACAGGATATCGAGATGTGGCAGTTTCACCCCACCGGAATTGCCGGTGCCGGTGTATTGGTGACAGAAGGCTGTCGTGGTGAAGGCGGTTACCTGGTGAATAAGGATGGTGAGCGTTTTATGGAACGCTATGCGCCTAACGCCAAAGATCTTGCTGGTCGCGATGTGGTGGCCCGTTCGATGATTATGGAAATTATCGAGGGTCGCGGTTGTGGCCCTGACGGTGATCACGTTTATTTGAAGCTTGATCATCTTGGTGAGGAGGTATTAGAGAGTCGCTTGCCGGGTATCTGTGAGCTTTCAAGGACCTTTGCCCATGCTGATCCGGTGAAGGAGCCTGTACCGGTGGTACCTACCTGCCATTATATGATGGGTGGTATTCCCAGTAACATTGATGGCCAGGCCCTGACTATTGACGCTGAAGGTAACGAGAGTGTTATTGAGGGGCTGTATGCCTGCGGTGAAGTGGCTTGTGTCTCTGTACACGGTGCCAATCGCCTGGGTGGTAATTCACTACTTGATCTGGTGGTATTTGGCCGATCTGCTGGTTTGCACATTGAAAAATCATTGCGTGAGGGCATTGAATTACGCGATGCCAGTGATGCGGATATCGAAGCGGCGATGGTTCGGCTCAATCGCGTCAATGCCAGTGGTAGTGATGGTGAAAAAGTAGCGGACCTGCGCAAAGAACTGCAAGATATCATGCAGCTTTACTTCGGTGTTTTCCGCACCGGTGAGAAGATGCAAGAAGGGATTAAAAAACTCGCTGAGTTACGTCCTCGTATTGAAAATGCGCATCTTGAAGATAAAAGTAATGCCTTTAATACCGCGCGTATTGAGGCGCTGGAACTGGCCAACCTGTTTGAGGTGGCCGAGGCCACTGCTGTGGCAGCGGAAACCCGTACTGAGAGTCGCGGTGCCCATGCCCGGGAAGATTATCCCGAGCGTGATGATGAAAACTGGCTCTGTCATTCACTGTACTTTCCCGGGGACAAAAGTGTGACCAAGCGTGATGTGAATTTCACGCCGAAAACGGTCGAGACATTTCAACCCAAGGCACGAATCTATTAAGGGGCATCACTCAGTATGTTAAAAGTCAGTTTATATCGCTATAACCCGGAAACCGATAAAGAGCCTTATATGCAGGACGTTGAGGTGGATACCGGTGGCAAGGATTTAATGGTACTTGATGTGCTGGAGTTACTGAAAGCCAGCGACCCCAGTATTGCTTATCGCCGCTCCTGTCGCGAAGGGGTTTGTGGCTCCGATGGCATGAATATCAATGGCAAGAATGGCCTGGCCTGTATCATGCCCCTGTCCGAAGCGCTCAAGGGCGGTAAAAAGCTGGTATTACGTCCGCTGCCCGGTTTGCCGGTTGTTCGCGACCTCGCGGTAGATATGAGTATGTTTTACCAGCAGTATGAAAAGGTCAAACCTTACCTCATTAACAATACCCCGGCCCCGGCCATTGAGCGTCTGCAGTCGCCTGAAGAACGCGAGAAACTGGATGGTTTATACGAGTGTATTCTCTGTGCCTGCTGCTCTACGGCCTGTCCTTCATTCTGGTGGAACCCGGATCGCTTTATTGGCCCATCCGGTCTGTTACAGGCCTATCGCTTTCTGGCGGATAGTCGGGATACGGCGACTGAACAACGTCTTGCTGAGCTGGATGATCCGTTCAGTGTGTTTCGTTGTCACGGTATCCAGAACTGTGTCAATGTTTGCCCCAAGGGATTAAACCCGACCAAGGCGATAGGGCATATACGTAATATGCTATTGAGCAGGGCGACCTGAGCGTTTTTTTCCTTCGACTAAAACAAATACCCTCGGTTTGAGGTGGAAGTAATGCACGATAGTCCGATGGAGTTGCTTTGGAGCAGCTCCCATATATCCGGTGGTAATGCCGCGTACGTTGAAGATTTGTACGAGTCATTTTTGCTAGACCCCAATTCTATTTCGGAACAATGGCGCAGCTATTTTGAAAAATTGCCGCGAGTTGATGGCAATGTTAGCCAGGATGTTCCTCATTCAACTATCCGTAATCAATTTGTGCAATTGGGGAAAGTCAGGAGCAGGCCGCTTTCGGTAGCGGCCGATACCGGTGTTACCGAGCACGAGCGAAAGCAGGTTCGGGTTATTCAGTTGTGCAGTGCTTACCGCCAGCGTGGTCACCAACATGCCAAACTGGACCCCTTAAACCTGTGGCAGCGCGAGAGCATTCCCGATCTCGATTTACAATACCATCAGTTATCCGCCGCTGACCTGGAGACAGTTTTTCAGACCGGTAGCCTGTTTATCGGTAAGGACCAGGCCAGTCTGCAGGAAATTGTTGAATCCCTGCAGCAGACTTACTGTAATACAGTGGGTGCCGAGTTTATGCACATTGTTACCACTGAAGAGCGGCAGTGGATACAGCAGCGCATGGAGTCTGTTCGCAGCAAACCGGATTACGGTGTCGAGCTGAAACACCATTTACTGGAGCGCCTGACCGCCGCCGAGGGTATGGAGAAATCCCTGGCATCAAAGTACCCGGGAGTAAAACGGTTTGGGCTCGAGGGCGCAGAGAGCCTGATACCGATGCTGGATGTGATGATCCAGCGTTCAGGTTCCTATGCGGCCAGGGAAATTGTCATTGGTATGGCGCATCGTGGACGCCTCAATGTGCTGGTTAATATTTTAGGTAAGAACCCGGCCGAGCTGTTCGATGAATTTGAGGGCAAGGCGCTCTATGAAGGTTCGGCCGATGTTAAGTACCACCAGGGCTTTTCCTCGAATGTGATGACCTCGGGGGGTGAAGTTCACCTGGCTCTCGCATTCAATCCATCCCATCTTGAAATCGTTGCGCCGGTTGTCGAAGGCTCTGTGCGGGCGCGGCAGGATCGGCGGGAGGATACCGTGGGTGATACGGTTGTGCCGATTGTGTTACATGGCGATGCGGCTTTTGCCGGTCAGGGTGTGGTGATGGAAACTTTCCAGATGTCCCAAACCCGGGCCTATAAAACCGGTGGTACGATTCATGTGGTGATCAATAACCAGGTGGGTTTTACCACTAACCGCCAGGATGATGCGCGCTCTACAGAATACTGCACTGATGTTGCAAAAATGGTGCAAGCACCTATTTTTCATGTCAATGGTGACGACCCCGAGGCGGTGTTGTTTATCAGCCAGATGGCTGTGGATTACCGGCAGGCTTTTAACAAAGACGTGGTAGTTGACCTGGTGTGTTACCGCCGCCGTGGTCATAACGAGGCGGATGAGCCTTCTGGCACCCAACCCTTGATGTATCAACAGATTCGCAAGCAGCGCACCACGCGGGACCTCTATGCCGAGCGTTTAATTGTCGATGGCGAGATCAGCAAGGAAGAAGATACCCGCTTGATCAATGATTATCGGCAAATGCTGGAAAGTGGCCAGCATGTAGCGAAAAGCCTGGTGCTTGAGTCTAACGCGCAACTATTTGTTGATTGGACGCCTTACCTGGGTTTGAAATGGGATTGCCCCGGCGATACCCGAATGGAACTCAAGGCATTACAGGAGCTGGCAACACGCTCCAATCAATTACCCGATGGTTTGCCAGTGCAAAGGCAGGTCGGCAAGATTTATGAAGACCGGCGTCAAATGGCCGCTGGTGGTATGCCGATTAACTGGGGTTTTGCTGAGGTGTTAGCCTACGCTTCCCTGTTAGAGGCGGGCTATCCATTGCGTTTAACCGGCCAGGATGTTGGCAGGGGTACCTTTTCCCATCGCCATGCGGTATTGCATAACCAACAGCAAGAGACAGCGTATATCCCGTTACAAAATCTCGCCGAAGACCAGCCAGTATTCGATATTTACGATTCCTTTCTTTCTGAAGAAGCAGTATTGGCTTTTGAATATGGTTATGCCACCACTTCACCGAAAGGGCTGGTGATCTGGGAGGCGCAATTTGGTGATTTTGCCAATGGTGCCCAGGTGGTTATCGATCAGTTTATTACCAGTGGCGAATTGAAATGGCAGCGTCTTTGTGGCCTGACTATGTTGTTGCCCCATGGTTATGAGGGCCAGGGCCCGGAGCATTCTTCCGCCCGTTTAGAGCGTTTTTTACAGCTGTGTGCAGAGCATAATATTCAGGTATGTGTGCCTACCACGCCGGCACAGGTTTATCATATGCTGCGTCGGCAGGCAATTCGCCCCCTGCGCAAGCCGTTGGTAGTCATGTCGCCGAAAAGTTTGCTGCGGCATAAAGAGGCAACCTCGACCCTGGAAGAATTGGCTCACGGGCAGTTTTACAATGTATTGGATGATACTGACTGCCAGGATCCGAAAATCATTAAGCGCATTGTTTTGTGCAGTGGGCGAATTTATTATGACCTGCGTGCCAGTCGCCGTGAAAATCACTGTGACGACATCGTCATTATTCGTCTTGAGCAACTCTATCCGTTTCCTGAACAGGAACTGGGGAACATTCTGGCAGCTTATAGCGAAGTCGAACAGATTGTCTGGTGTCAGGAAGAACCCTTGAATCAGGGCGCCTGGTATTCCAGCCAGCATCATATGCGGCGAGTGATTCAGCGGCACAATAGCAGCCTCTATCTTGAATACGCCGGACGAGATGCTGCCGCTTCACCTGCGGCAGGTTATATGGCATTGCATGTGGCGCAACAACAGCAATTTATTAATCAGGCATTAAATCTGGATCAACAATCCGGTTAAAGGTAAAACGATGACTATTGAGATTAAAGCACCTACTTTTCCCGAGTCTGTCGCCGATGGCACTATCGCAAGCTGGTATAAAAAACCCGGTGAGGCGGTATCTCGCGACGAATTACTGGTTGATATTGAAACGGATAAAGTGGTGCTGGAGATTGTTGCGCCTGCGGATGGCGCATTATCGGAAATTGTAAAAGCGGAAGGTGAAACGGTACTCAGCGAAGAACTGATTGCACAGTTTGTAGAGGGTGCTGCCGGTGTGGCTGCTGCCCCGAATGCCGATGTTCCCGCTGTCGCAACCGCCGGCGCCGATGTTGAATTAAAACTCAGTCCGGCTGCTCGCAAGTTGGCGGATGAAAATAACCTCGATGTCGCCACCATTACGGCGACGGGTAAGGGCGGTTTAATGACCAAGGAAGATGTACAGGCTCATTTGTCGCAACATTTGTCGCAGCAGTTGTCGCAACAACCCGCGCCAATCCCCGCTGCAGCAGCGCCGGTTGCTGCTATTGAGACGCCAACGGGTGAGCGTATTGAAAAACGTGTGCCCATGACACGCTTGCGTACGCGTATTGCCGAACGCTTGCTGGAGGCGACCCAGACTACCGCCATGCTGACCACGTTCAATGAAGTGAATATGGAACCGGTGATGGTGTTGCGCAAGCAGTACAAGGAACTGTTTGAAAAAACCCATAACGGTATTCGTCTGGGTTTTATGGGTTTTTTCGTAAAAGCTGCCTGCGAAGCCTTAAAGCGCTTTCCTGCGGTGAATGCCTCTCTTGATGGCAGTGATATTGTTTATCACGGCTATCAGGATATTGGTGTTGCGGTATCGACTGAAAAAGGATTGGTAGTGCCGGTGCTGCGAGACGCTGACCAATTGGGCCTGGCGACGATAGAGGATACCATTCGCGACTATGGCATGCGTGCACGGGATGGCAAGTTAGGTATCGATGAAATGCAAGGTGGCACTTTTACGATCACCAATGGCGGTGTATTTGGCTCATTACTCTCCACCCCTATATTGAACCCGCCGCAAACAGCTATTCTTGGTATGCATAAAATCCAGGAGCGACCAATGGCGGTCAATGGTGAGGTTGTCATCCAGCCAATGATGTACCTGGCGCTTTCCTATGATCATCGGATGATTGATGGTAAGGCGGCGGTACAATTTTTAGTGACGATTAAAGATTTATTGGAAGATCCAGCGCGTATTTTGCTCGAAGTGTAATAGCGCCAGGCTGAAATTCAGACAATAGTCAGGAATAATTTATGTCCAAATATGATGTTGTAATAATCGGTGCAGGCCCGGCAGGCTATGTGGCGGCGATCAGAGCCGCGCAGTTGGGATTGAGTGCCCTGTGTATTGAAAAAGGTAAGACCAAGGCTGGAAAGATTGGCCTGGGTGGAACCTGCCTGAATGTCGGTTGTATTCCCTCCAAGGCCTTGCTGGATAGTACTCATAAGTACATAGAAACCAAGCAGGGTTTTGCTGTGCATGGTATCACTGCCGAAAATGTCAGTATGGCCGTGCCTGCGATGATTGC
>JAUXHA010000163.1 GCA_030621845.1 Spongiibacteraceae bacterium | reverse complement strand
AGTCTACTCAATTGAAATACACACCCACAGGCGGCGTTGATGAAGCTAATGATTGCATACAAGAATTTTACGGTGAATCCCGTCTTCGTCAGCTTATAACTGCAGCACATGACAAAGATAGCAAGGAGTTATTGGAAGCTATTATCGACGATGTTATAGCATTTCGTGGTGAAGCCGAACAATCGGACGATTTAACTATCATGATTATTAGTCGTCGCCTGGAGACCTGAATTCTTGACACACTGTCACTTTCATATCAAAAATGATCTGCCAGAATTAACTACCTTTCAGCTACAGTTGGACGCGTTTTTCGACAAACATCAATTATGTACTGAACTGGCGGGCGAAATGATGCTGGTGGCAGAAGAGTTATTGGTTAATATCATTAACTACGGCCACACAGATGGCCTGGAACACGTCATCAAGATTGAATTTCTCATCAAGCAAGACCTTTTCTCGGCAACCTTGATTGATGACGGCATGGCTTTTAATCCCTTAAAGCAACAGTTACCCACGCTGGGGCAAAGCATTGAACATACCGCTATTGGCGGTCTGGGCATCCCGCTGATTTTGTCGCTCAGTGACGAGCAGCACTACCAGAGAAAGGGGCAATACAATGTATTTCGCTTCGAACGCAGAGTACGCCAAAGTTAAGGGATAAAAAGCTGAAACTCTGTTGAATTTCAACTATCATCATAAAAACAGCTACAGGCGACCACCATGTCATTGACCACCACTATTACCGACGACAAAAACCAGGCTAAGCGTATAGCACTCAATGGCCGCCTGGATACGATAACAGCCCCCCAACTCGAAGCTGAACTGGACCCCCTGAGTACAGAAGTTATTAGCCTGATCATCTTCGATATGACCGACCTCGAATACGTTAGTAGTGCCGGGTTACGGGTAATTTTTAAAACCGTTAAAAGTATGAAAGCCCGAGGCGGCAGATGTGGCGTTTTAAAAATGCAGCCCCAAATCAAAAAAGTCTTTGATATTGTCAAAGCGCTACCCGATGTCCCTATCTTTAAAAACGATGCTGAAATGGACGAGTATCTCAACCATATGCAGAAAAAAGTGATGGACAGTGATTAGGGCTCTGTCAGCTTAAACCCCATCGAATTATGGCGATGACATTACAGACCTCTTCGACAGTCAGCATGGATCGATAAGCGCTTGATAACACAAGCGGGCATATTTAACAGCGCCTTGGATAAAGGATTTAAAGGCATGTTAACGCTTTTTAGTTTTTTACTGTTGTTCTGCCTGCCGCTGACTGCCGCAGCTATTACCGTAGAGCTGCCCAGGTCGGGTATAGTCGCCAGCGAACTCGCGGTCATCGTCAATGATCGTGACCCACTCAGCGTAAAGATCGCTGAATATTATCAACAGAAACGCAACATACCCGCCGAAAACATCATCCATATTGCCTTTCCCGCGACTAAGTCGAAGATCAATCCCGGTGAATTTACCCTGTTAAAAATGAAGGTAGAGGCCAAAACACCCGCACATATACAGGCCTATTTACTAACCTGGAGCGCACCTTACCAGGTCGGGTGCATGTCAATAAGCTCCGCCTTTGCTTTGGGCTATGACCGTAAATATTGTGCCAAGGGCTGCCAGGCCACCCACCCTGTCCGCTATTCAGGCTCATCAAGCACAGCCCCCTTCACTGACTTTGGCATACGCCCCACTATGTTATTAGCCGCGACTGACTTCCAGCAGGCTCGCGCATTGATTGACCGCGGCGTAGCGGCAGATGGTCGCAGTTACTCGCAACGGGGCAGCGCCTATCTGGTGGAAACCCCGGATAAAAACCGCAGTGTCAGAAAGGTATTCTTCCTCCGGGCAAAACAATTATTTTCCAACACCTTGCCGGTATATATCGTCAAAGCCCGGGCAATAATCGATAAAAAAGATATTATGTTTTATTTTACCGGTGACATTTTTGTTGAGGATATCGACACCAACCACTTTCTTCCCGGTGCTATGGCCGATCACTTAACCTCTACCGGAGGGCGACTGGATAACAAGCGTCAAATGAGCGCGCTACGATGGCTGGAAGCCGGCGCGACGGGGAGTTACGGCACCGTTGTTGAGCCCTGCAATCTGCTGGGCAAGTTTCCCAACCCCCTGTTAGCGATGCAATATTACTTACAGGGGCAAACATTGCTGGAGGCTTACTGGAAAAGTGTGAAGATGCCCGGTCAGGGCTTGTTTATCGGTGAGCCGCTCGCCAAGCCCTACGCCAGTTACCATTTGCAATCCACAGGAAAAGGCTTGGCTTTGAGATCACCCGTTTTCAGGCACGGCAAGTATACTATTTTCGCTGCTGATAATGCCGACGGCCCGCTCCATTTAATACAGGAGCAGCAGCTCATAAGGGGCAACAAAGCCTTTATTACCCTAAGCAGGCCGTACAGTGCTTTTTATAAAATCGTCCGTTTGCAGTGACGCAGGGAAAGCGTCATCAGTCGATAGCAGCGATGCTCTGGCTGGAGCCAGGGCTGGCTGGTTGATTGAGCTGATCTATTGCCCCAGGCTGGATCTCTTTTAGATCTGTTTCAGCGGGTTTTTCCAGCGCCTGGCTGACCAGGACATCCATCACGAACTGCAGTTCTTCGAGAGCCGCGACTTGTAGCTCTCTCTGCGCCACCATGGCCTGGGCCACTTGCTGATGGTTGTCCTGCAGCGCATTTAATTGCTGTTGTAATTGTCCAATCGCCTGTTGATTGTGGTGATCTTTTAGCAACCAAAATCCCTGTGACAAAACCAATAAAAACATTAGCAGAAAGGCCAACGACGATCGAAAACTACCTCTGGCGGGTGTCTGGGAATCAACCACCATCGCTGTCGCTACGGTTTCACTCAAGTGTTCAGCGCCCTCATCAAGGGGGGCAGGACTAAGCTCCTCGGCACTGGTTTCCACAACAGCCGGTTTATCGGCCGCCACTTCATAATGATATTGTTCGGCCTTATCCAGCATACTGCTCAACAAGTCATTGGTGATCTGCTTGGGCATCACCCCAACCGCGCCCAGGGCTCTCGCTTCTTTACTGTAACGAGGTGCCGCCTGAGAGGTATACATCACCACCGGGATAGTTTGGGTAACAGGGCTGTCTTTGAGTGTTTGTAATACCTCGAAACCATCCATACCAGGCATAATATGGTCAAGGAAAATCACATCAGGCAAGTGATCGTGCAACAATTGTAATGCTTCAAAACCATCCGCTGCTGTTTCAACCACTACATCAAATTTTGCCAGCTTGTGCTTGAGCATGGTTCGGGCAGTAGGAGAATCATCAATAATAAGCGCTGTTTTATCTAACATGGCTTTTACCGTTTTTGGGTAATTATTAAACAAGTATAGCCAGCGTATTACAGACAGCCAAAAAGAAAGGTGAATAGGGTCACGATTGCGAACTTTAGCCGATGTTTACGGTCAATAAGCCTTTGAAAGCCTATTCAACTAGAGAGAAGGTTTAATTGAATAATCCTTATTGCCGTTTTATCACAAGACTGTAAAAATAACCGCTTAACCCAGAGAAGGAATACCACGATGATTGGATATGTAACCATTGGCGTCCACGATATGGAAAGAGCCAAAACATTTTATACCGAGTTACTGGCAGATCTAGGCGCCTCTATAGTAATGGATATGGAGCGTATTGCCTTTATCGGCACCGAGGCCGGAGGGCCATTACTGGGAATTTGCACCCCCTTTAATGAACAAGACCCTGCCCCCGGCAATGGCAATATGGTTGCCATCAACCCTGGCTCCAAAGAAAAGGTTGATGCAATGTATAAAAAAGCATTGGCACTGGGTGCCAGCTGTGAGGGTGAGCCAGGACAGCGAATAGCCGATGTATTTTACGGTGCGTATATCCGCGATCTTGACGGCAATAAAATTGCTTTTGCCCAGCTCGGTTAATAACCTCGTCCAAGGCTGTTAAGTGTGTTTCAACGCCGACTATTGCAACATGAATCACCCCCGAATCAGGGGCATATTCATGTTAGCATGGTCGGCTTATTTTCAAGGTGAGAATCTGGATGTTAGATGTAACCCCCATTGCG
>JAUXHA010000080.1 GCA_030621845.1 Spongiibacteraceae bacterium | reverse complement strand
AGGCTGCCGCCGTACTTGTCATCGCGCTGGTTACTGCCGGGGGACAGAAACTGGGCTGGAAGGTAGCCGCTGGCGCAATGTAGCTCCACACCGTCGAAGCCAGCTTCGAAGGCATTGATCGTCGCCTGGCGGTATTGCTCAACAATCACAGGTATCTCTGAGAGCTCGAGTTCACGCGGCTGGGAAAATGGCTTCATTCCCTCCTCGGTGAAGACGTCGCCCTCTGCGCCTATGGCAGATGGCGCAACCGTTTCGGCACTGGCGCTCTTGTTATCCGCGTGCGAGCACCTGCCGCAGTGCATGATCTGCAATACTATTTTCCCGTCTTTGGTATGAACGGCATCGGTCACCTGTCTCCAGACCGCAATTTGTGCGTCGTTCACAATACCGGGGGTGCGACAGTAGCCCTTGCCGTCTTCAGATGGATAGGTGCCCTCGGCGATAATCAGGCCGGCGCTTGCCCGTTGACTGTAGTAGTCAATCATCATTTTCGAGGGTGTACCGTCGTCCAGGGCGCGGCTTCGCGTCATGGGCGCCATTACGATACGATTCTTCAGCTGTAAATCGCCCAGCTGGCATGGTTGAAACAGAGAAGTCATATGTGTTTCCTAGTAAGGAAAGCGCTTGATTACACCCAGCCAGCGGGCTGCCAACTGTTGAAAGTTCGTTAACCAGCCGCTCTAGGAAAGAGCCTGGGAAAATTCTTCCGCCGATGCAAATCGGCCCTGCATTGTCTGAACCGCATTCATAGTTTATATAAACCGTGCTCAAATCTTGATAGCCAATCTTTTGCCAACAGCGATGAAAACAAGAACCAGCAGAGCCGTTCAGTCAGTCCCTGCCAGCGGCCGATTGAATAACCAAGCCAAGGCTGGCAGGAACAACAGTGCGCCAATCATGTTCCAGAAAAACATAAAGGTCAGCATCAAGCCCATGTCTGCCTGAAACTTGATCGGTGAATAAATCCAGGTTCCCACCCCGACAGCCAGGGTCAGGCCGGTAAATGCCACAGCAGTTCCGGTGGATTTTAAGGCCTCAAAATAAGCATCCTGTAAATTATCACCACGTTTTAAAGAGTCCTGTAGTGCGGTGTAAATATAAATGCCGTAGTCAACACCAATACCGACACCCAAGGCGATTACCGGCAATGTAGCCACCTTCACACCGATACCAAGCCCCACCATCAAGGCTTGCCCCAATACCGATGTCAGCAACAGCGGTACAATAATGCAGGCCGTGACTTTAAGCGACCGGAAGTTGATCAGGCAGAGGGCGATTACCACCCCGTAAACCCAGAGCAACATCTGTGTCTGTGACTTTTCTATCACAATATTGGTAGCGGCCTCTACGCCGGCATTGCCCGCCGCCATCCTGAATTCCAGTTCAGGCGTGTTATGTTCAAGTGCAAAGGCAGCTACTGCTTCTACTACCCCGTTTAAGGTATCTGCCTTGTGATCATCCAGGAATAATATAACCGGCACCATCGAGCAGTCAGTATTGCGCATGCTACTGGGAACACGGCTCAGTGAATTATTAAGAATGTACTGATTACGGCTGATATCGTGCCACTTGGGGCTACCTTCATTCATGCCCATAATGACCAGCTTGGAAATATTAGTGAGCGACAAAATTGATTGCACCCCGGGCACCGCTTCCATCACCGTCTGGAAATAATTAACTCCGGAAATAAAATCATAACTGCCACACTGCTGCTCACCCGTATGGGCCATCACCACGAACACATCGGTGCTGGTAGAATAATTTTCTATCAGGTAGGCATTGTCGAGATTGTATCGCGAGTCAGGGCGCAACTCGGGAGCACCGGGATCCAGGTCACCAATCTTTTGATCCTGTCGTACGACGCCACCCACGGCAAACAATACTCCACATACCAAAAGAATACCGAGGGCTGGCTTCTTTGATGCCGCCTTTGACAACCAACGCCAATGACTAAATTCACTGTGGTTCTTACTCTGCCGATAACGCACACAGCGATCGGAAACACCGGTAAAAGACAACACCAGTGGCAGTAATACCAGGTTGGTCAACACCAACACTGCAATACCAGTACTGGCTACAATAGCCAACTCTTTAATCACCGGGATATCAATTACGCTCAGGGTAAAAAAACCAACACCATCACTTAATAAAGCAATAAACCCGGGTTTAGACAGCTTAATAAAAGAAAGTCGTGCGGCCTGGACATTCTCGGCCCCGTGATAAACGTAGTGCCCAAAACGATTGATAATTTGCACAGAGTGGCTGATACCGACAGCAAACACCAAAAAAGGCACCAGCATGGAATAAGGATCCAGCCCCAGCCCCATTAATTTCAGCAAGCCCAGTTGCCATACTACGGCAACAGTAGAACATAACAGTGATGCGAAGGTCAGCCAGGCACAGCGTGAATAAATAAACAACATCACAGCGGTGATAACGAAAGCCACCAAAAAGAAAACACCAACCAGCGTGGCCCCGTCGATCAAGTCACCCACCAACTTGGCAAAACCGGTGATATGAATTCGCACAGTATCCGACTGGTACTTATCACGTACCAGCGTTTCCAAATCACCGGCAAACTTCTGGTAATCCAGCCGCTGTCCGGTTTCGGGATCTATTTCAGTCAGCGGCACAGAGATAATAGTAGAGCGGAAATTATTGGCCACCAGCCTGCCGATTTGACCGGATTTTAAGGTGTTTTCTCGCAACTTGACCAGGGTACGCTCAGTACCATCGTAATCATCGGGAATCACCGAACCACCCACAAAACCTTCTTCGGTAACTTCCTGCCAGCGTACATTAGGTGTCCATAAAGACTTTAAGGCGGAGCGATCCACCCCCTTGATGTAAAATACCTCATCGGTAATTTCACGCAATAATTGCTGGAATTGCGCATTAAAAATATCGCCTTCCGTGGTCTCAACAATGATGCGAACGGAATTACCCAACTCCTTCAGGTCTTCGCGACTATCAAGAAAATTGACAATAAAGGGATGCGAAACAGGGATCATTTTTTCAAAGCTGGCATCCGGTCGTAATTGTGCCATCTGCCAGGCAAAAAATAATGTAAGCAACGCAAAAACCACGACCAGCACGGTACTTGCCTGAAATACTTTATCGGCTAGCCAGGGACGAATTCGTCCATCCTCTACTGCATCGGCCAGATCACTCACTGTGCTGCCTCCCTCTGCTCAACCCGTTCTACACCTGACATTCCAACAGCAAAGATATGTTGATTGAATAATTCCACTGCGGATAAAGTACTGCGACCTGGCTGTATCGCGCCCGTAAATGTCGCCCCGTCATCCCGACTATTCAACACCGCCCCCCCTGCACCAACCAGTACGATTTCACCATCAGGCAAAACTGCCCCCCCGTATAGACCGTAAGTATTGCTAGTCACTACCGGGCTCCAGCTTTTACCCTGGTCATCACTGCGGAATATATTACCGCGCAAACCAAAAGCAATGACACTGTTAGCCGTTGTCACGACACCAAACAGGCTGCCATCATAAACACCCTCAATTCGCTGCCAGCTAACACCACTGTCGGCGGAGCGATAAAGTAAACCTGCCTCACCGCTCAGATAGAGTGTGCCGGTCTTATCAACAGCCAGACCGTAGTAGTGATAGCGGCCCGCATTATTGATATTCGCCCCGGCAAATTGCCAGTTAACACCGCCGTCATTGGTTTGATAAAGCATTCCGTAGGCACCCACAGCAATGCCCTTATTCGCATCGAGGAACAGAACATCCAGGAAAGGGTCTGCAGGGCCTTTGTTAACCGCCTCCTCTGCATCCTCTACCGCAAACCCGGCATCTTCAAGCGTATACTCCAGCGCTTCACGCTGAGCATCATCCAAGGCCTGTATCTCAGGCGATGCCAACTCTCGTCGTAACTGAATTTCACCTTGGCGAGTAAATTCGAGATATTGGCGATTCGCCTTATTACCATCAAACTGTAACTGCCAGCTAAGGCCAGCATCAGTGGTTTGTAAAATAACGCCGGAATGGCCCACTGCCCAGCCTTTTTTATCACCAACAAAAAAAACTGCGGTGAGGGTTGTGCTAACGGGAACCGCGGCTTGCAACCAGCTACGTCCGCCATCATCGCTGTAGATAATCAGCCCGCTCTCACCGACAGCGAGTACACGCTGATCAAGGGAGACGATATCAAGTAACTGCCGACTATCGGGACTGGCAACCTCAATGGCAGGCGCAAAGGCAAAGTCAGCGAGCGCCTGATTAGCAATAACGATTAGCGACAATAGCAATATCCGCGAAAGCAGAGCCATACCAGTTTGAACCCTCGCCATCCTGGGCATGATGATTAGCGACGACCGGCGCGGCGAAGCGCAGCAGGAGTAAAGTCTTCAAATTTACCCTTCCAATCGAAATCATACTGGTAGCCACGCTCTTCATTATCCAGCCCTATCACCTGATAGCGGCCCGATATCAGGTCATGCTGCGACTCGGCCGCCAACCATGGCACAGACACCTGGTAATGACTGACTTCATGCCCCTCCTTTACCCGCCATAACTCTCCACGGCCATCATAGCTGTCGATAATTGACATCTGCCAGGTATCTTCATCGATATAAAAAGTCCGACGGGCATAGATATGCCGGGCGCCTTCTTTTAATGTTGACTCGACCACCCAAACCCGATGCAACTCATAACGCGTATGCTGCGGATTCATGTGGCCCGGCTTGATAATATCGGAATAGTCAAGATCACCATTGCGTAACTGGTAGCTGTTATAAGGAATATAGAGTTCCTGTTTACCCACCAGTTCCCAGTCATAGCGATCTGGAGCGCCATTAAACATATCCAGATCATCAGCCGTTCTCAGTCCATCAGACGCGGTGCCTGGGCCATCGTAGGCGACACTCGGTGCACGGCGAACGCGCCGCTGACCAGCATTATAAACCCAGGCCGCACGAGGATCGGAAATCTGGTCGATATTCTCATGAACCAGGAGCACATCACCCTCAAGGCGGGCAGGTGCCATGATTCTTTGTAAAAACACAAACAAGCGATTGGGATAAGGGTTATTAGCAACTCGGCTCGCGTAAAGCGCTTGCTCCCGGAACAGGACCGGTGAGAAATTACCATTTCTCTGGGCATTAATTTGGGTATAACTACGCTCAAAGCCATAGCCGGTACGGTAGCGAGTAATATGATTCCAGATCACCTCCAGACCATTGGCAGGTATTGGGAAAGGCGCCGAGGCCTCCAGATTTATCAAGCCATTGCCGCCACCGATCATCTCTGTTTTTTGGGCACCTTGCTTAATGAGCTCGTATTCCTTATCAGGCAAGGCAGCGCTGCGCCGGGTCGGATAGACCCGCATAGCAAAGGTATCAGGATAACGTTTAATCAAGGCAATCTGCCCCGGTGAAAGTTTATCGCTGTATTGTTCAGCGTTCTCAGCTGTAATCGTAAACAGCGGCTTGTCATCACTGAAAGGATCCACCAGCCTATCACCGGGCTTATAGCCCGCCGGAAATTCCTTGATACCACCATCCCAGGCCGGAATGGTGCCTTCTTTGTTGCCGGCACGCTCGGCGCCGATCGGTGTGAGGGTGTCGCCGCCCAATGTCGCGGCCTGTTCGGCACTGATCTTTGCCTGCACAGCAGAGACAGTGCTCATTAAGAGTACCCCGGTGAGGGCTATGCTAAAGATTTTCAACATGTTAAAACTCCGTCGTGTCTAAGCTGGATTAAAAGGACGATGAGAAACTGAGCGCAATAAAATCACGGTCTTGTAATTCATTGTAGTCAGCCCCAAAAAAGGAAGTATAGGAAACCTCCGCCCGGTAAGTATTCAGGTAATCAGCACGCAAGCCAATACTCAAGGCCTTGCGCTTATCAACAAAATTGGGCGCCGGCGAGTTACCTTTAACATCATGAGACCAAGCGATATTCGGCGTGAGGTTAACACCGGCAAACACATCGGAATAATCCAGCGCCGCCCTGGCTCGATAGCCCCAGGAAAAATCATCGGTAAAGCCGTTATCGTTACAGTTATCAGAGTTGGTATTGGGCTGTATGACTAAAAGGGTTTTATTGCAAGACATGGGATTAGCAGCGGAAAGCGGGCCGTTACCGTTGAAATCACTGAAGCCACCCACACCATAAGCCGAGGAACGACCATAATTCTTGTCTCTCCTCTCCTGACCATAAGCTGACATATCGACGCTTTCCATGCCGGCAATAAAAGCAGCACCCACTTCCGCGGCAAATGACAACCGGCTGGCACCTAGCACTTGTTCAAAAAATTTGATCCACGTGGTTTGTATCTGAGTGTATTTAACTTCGTCATAACCACTTACATAACCACCCTCTCCTGCTGCCAGCGCGCCGGGTAGCTGTGGAGACCACTCCGCCGCATCACCCAGAGCCAGTGCTTGCAATAATTCAACGGTATTTAATTGCAGAGGATACTCTGGCCGGTAGCTGACTTCACCGGACCAGGCCCAATCGCCGACGTTAGTGGCAAAGGTTGCACCATAAAGCTTGATATCCTCAGGAAATTCGAAGAAATACGACGGATCTGTCTGCGGGGGAAGAAGAATATTGCCGCCTAAGTTCTCTTGAGTATTGCGGCCACTAAAAATCGGGGTGCGACTGTGAAGATTCATGAAATACAGGCCAAACTCAGTGGCATTCAGGGAGTCAGCGAAATAGCGCAGCGCTATGCCCCACTGACCGGTATCGCTAGCTTCGTCGTCAGCAGTTCGATCGACTATAAATGAGCCTCCAACCTGATCTGCATCAGCAATCGTGTTAGTCGCGGTTAAATAACTACAACCACCGCCGTAAGGATCGGCAGCACTCCAGTAAGAACCACACTCATCAAGGACGGTGCGCTCCCAGTGGTATTGATAAAAGACTTCAGCACTGAGGTTCTGGGTAACACCAACATTGGCATACACCAAGCCGACTGGCAGCAACCCTTCCTTGATTTCAGTGCCGGGTTTACGCAACGCGGAAACATCAAAGGGGCTAATCACGTTGAGGCCATTCTGGATAAAGGTACTTTCACCCCAGCTCAACACCATATTACCCGCTCGTAACTCTACCGGCATATTACCTACTTGAAAGTTGGTAAAGGCATAATAATCAAGGAACTCAAAACCCGATGGTGAGGCCAGGTCATCAAAACCGGAGGTTTTTAACGTGCTGCCGCGCTGATAATCATTAGCGGCATTACCGTGGTTAACATCGAGTTCTTCCACGGCGTAATCGTACCAGTATTTAAACCGGGTAAAGATACCGGTATCGTTTTTGGAAAGCTCCAGATCGTGTATGCCCTTAAAGATCAGGGAATACATATCACCCTTATCGTAGTTCAGGTTGCCATCGTCAGCAGTACTTGACGACGCCTTGCCCTTGCCGGGTTTATTCCCTGGAGTAATCACATCATTATCGGCATTCTCCATACGCCAACTGGCACCGACGGACAGGGTAGTATTGAATGTACCGTCCCAATCACCGAGCTCAAATTTTTCTGCCTGTGTCGGCATCGCCAAACACAGAAGAGATACACCAAAAAACAGCGATTTAGTATTAGACATCCCACCCCACCCCCGAAAGCTGAAAACTTTTTTTATTCCACCACTATGGTGATACTTATGGTAATACCTAACGCTAGAGCAAAAGTTGCTCCATATCAACAACTAACAGACTGTTGATCTACTCTTTTTTCGACTGCCTGTTGCCGATTGCGCGACGTATCGTCAACGCATCTTGCCTCCAGCGCCCCTACTCATCAGTGGCCACCAGTGCCATCAATAACAACTGCCGGTAAAGTGAATCCTTAATACCATGGGCATCACCATAACCCATCCGCTCCAGATGAGCGGCAAAGTGACATTCGGTATCCTTGTCAATGCGGCTGGCCTTGGCCAACTCGAGCATAGCTGAGACTTTAATATTTTCCTTCAACCAGCGCAAAGCCCGCAACAGGGTTTCTTCCACATAGGTGAAGTCGCTGCCCATGGGAAAATCCGGGAAAAAACCCTGCTCACGATAGCGACGGTAAATAAACTCCAGCCGCTCAGGGGTATTATCGGTGTAGGCTCTTGGGATCTCATAATCCGCAGGCAATTTACCGGCCGCTTTGGCCCGCTCCATCAAGTCCTGCTGGAAACGGGAATCACAGATATTGAGCATCGCGGCAATGACCTCGCCATCGGTCTTGCTACGCAAATCGGCAATACCGTACTCGGTCACAACAATATCGCGCAGATGGCGGGGAATGGTGGTGTGACCGTAATTCCAGAGAATATTGGAGCTGACTTTACCGCCCTTACTACGGACGGCCCGCACCAAAAGAATAGAACGCGCACCTTCAAGCTCATGAGCCTGGGCGACAAAGTTGTACTGCCCCCCCACCCCGCTGAGAATACGGCCATCTTCAAGCTGGTCTGAAATCGCCGCGCCCATCAGTGTTGCCGTGAAGACGGTATTGATAAAACGCGCATCGACGCGCTGCTCACGTTTCAGCTGTTCATGACCATACAAGCTGTTAACAAAACTGATATGGGTCATATCGATACGCGCCAATTGCTCCGGGGATAGCTTTCGCAGGGACTCATAAAAATCATTGGGGCCGAGGAAAAAACCCCCGTGCATACACACCGGCTGCCCACCAGGGCCGCGCACCTCACGCTTGATGACACCCGCTTCCATTAACTTGAACAGGCCATAGGTGAACATCTCACTACAACCGTATAAACCTGTGTCAAAGACCCCTTCAGTACCGGTCTCCTCCAGCACATCAAACCAGTCACTGCTTATCTGGCATTCTTTTAACAACTGCTGGTAGGTTTCATTGTGCTGCTGGCGCAGTAACAGGCCGCTGGCAACTGCATCACCCAGGGCGCCAATACCGATTTGCAGGGTGCCACCGTCTTTGACCAAGGCACTGGCGGTCAAGCCAATAAAATGTTCGACCATACCCACCGGCATATTCGGGGTAGAGATTAAATCACTGGTATAGGCGGGATCCTCGATAATAATATCGAAGATTTCTTCAGGCACCTGCGCACTGTTCACCATAAACGGTAAATCAGGATGAACCTGACCCACCACAATTATGGTCTCACCACGCTGTCGCATTCGATTCAGCTCTGGCAGCGCATCGAGGATCACTTCGGGATTACAGCCCAAACTGAATTCCTCACCCCCCTCACCCTCGCGGCGAGCAATAGTCTGGGCGATCACATTCAGGCCGCGGCTGAGTAAATCCCTTGCCGCATGGGTGTAATTACTGTTGATATAATTTTGTTGGGTGTAGGGATTACCCAGCTCACTGGCTGGCTGTACGAAAAACTCAAATACATCCACATTAGCAGGCAGGCAGCCGCTACGGGCGGCTTGTAAGTACTCAAGTTCTTCGTAATCGCCATATACCCGCTCAACAAAGGGCTCGAGGAAACGTTTCTGGTACTGGCTACTGCCACGGGGACGGGTCAGCGACAGGGCTGTCAGTATGGTCAGGGAAATACTGATATCTGCGCTGGCCCGTCTGTAGAGCGCATTCACCAAGGGGTTAGGCTTACCCATACCCAGGGGCATGCCCAGCACAATCTGTCCTTCGGTTTGTTCGATAATACGATCAGCGGCTGCTTCAACACTCTGGAAACGCATTCGGTACACTCCATTCATTCACCTCTGGAGCATAACGCAGCCTGCGCCTGATAATAATGACCATCATCAAACATTATTCAAAGAACAAACAATTGAGAGCAGCCCTCCCAGGCGAAGGAATCTCCAGCACTTCATTGCCGCACCCCGAATACATCGGGTAGAGTATTACCGAAAGCCAGTTAACGAACCGGAAGAGTTCCGAAGTAGAAAATTGAACTGTGGAAACTATCCAAAAATGACTCGATTTTGGCAACAGCAGGGTGGTACACTTTGCAGCATTCTTAAACCCTTAAAGGTTATATTTTACTTATTATTCAATAAGTTACGCGGATAATGCGCAAATGTTGGCAGGTAGCCCAAGGCGCCAGCAAAAAACGAACAACTTGAACGACACAGCGCAGGCCGAAGCAGATAGTTTCTGCTAGCCCCAAAAATGGGGCGCTCTTATCTTCGATGAGTATCAGTAGTTTGTTGGCAAGCGCTGAATAAGTAATGTTTATTCAGTGCCTGCTCAGCGGTTTTACGCTATCGGGTAAATGCTCCAGCACCAGCGCTGCAAACACCTCCAGCACTTTACGGCGTGGAAAAGTACGTCGGTACACTAGTGATATCTGGCGGTAGGTATCCGGTAGTTGTAACTGCCTTGCCCGTATGCCGTTATCTTTTGCCGATAGTGTATTCAACGCCAGTGCCGGCAATAAGGTTGAGCCAAACCCTGCGGCTACCAGCTGTAATAATGTTTCCAGGCTGGCAGCACGTAGATCGGCCTGCTCACCCTGTATTGCACGTTCGTGAATATGGCAAACCTGCATTGCCTGTTCGGCAAAACAATGACCCTCTGCAAGTAGCAGTAAATCAGTATTATCCAGATCTGCCTGGGTAATTGTTTCCTTCTGCGATAGTGGATGATCTTTGGGGTGAACCAGCCAGAACGGCTCTTCGAACAAGGCGATACTTTCGAAGTCTGAATCTTCTACCGGGGTAGCCAGTAATGCCGCATCAATCTCATGTTTAGCCAACCGCGTTATTAATGTACCCGTCATCTCCTCTGATAACACCAGTTTTATCTGTGGATACTGTTGCTGCAACGGTTGCAGTATCAGTGGCATGAGATAGGGGCTTAAGGTAGGCAATACACCCATACGCAATGGGCCGACCAATGGATCCTGATGTGATATTGCCAGTTGTTTTAGTGCATCGGCCTGCTCCAGCAGCTGTCGCGCTTGTGCCACGATGAGTTCGCCAGTGTGGGTGGTTTGCACCGAACGTTTGCTACGCTCAAAAAGGCTAACACCCAGTTCCTCTTCCAGTTTTTTTATCTGCCCACTCAAGGTCGGCTGGCTGACAAAACAGCGCTCGGCTGCTCGGCCGAAATGCTGGCTATCCGCAATGGCAACCAGGTATTTGAGATCTTTAAGATTCATAACACTTCACTGTTTTTAATGAATAGGCGCAACCTATCAATATAATAAATTTAAACAATTTCAGCAATATATTGCTTTAATTTATTCTCTACACAGACTTGGCAAAAGCCCAGTTTTAAAGGCCATAGACAGTGGCAAATTTAAACACCAGCTTAGGAGTCAATTATGAGCAACAAAAAAACAGTTATGACAACGGCGGCAGGTTGCCCGGTTGCAGATAACCAGAACACTATTACTGCCGGATCACGTGGCCCGGTCCTGATGCAGGATGTGCATTTGCTTGAGAAGTTAGCGAGCTTCAATCGCGAACGTGTACCAGAACGTGTCGTTCACGCCAAGGGGGCAGGCGCCTACGGAACCTTTAAAGTGACCAGTGATATTTCAAAATATACCCGTGCAAAACTGTTTGAGAAGGCAGGGAATGAATGTGAGTTGTTCGTGCGTTTTTCAACCGTGGCTGGTGAACTGGGTTCGGCGGATACGGTGAGAGACCCTCGTGGTTTTGCGATGAAATTCTACACCGAGGAAGGCAACTGGGATCTGGTCGGCAATAACACACCGGTGTTCTTTATCAGGGATCCCAGCAAGTTTCCGGATTTCATTCACTCACAAAAGCGCCACCCGGTAACCGGTTTACGTGATGGCACCATGCAGTGGGACTTCTGGTCTTTAAGTCCTGAATCACTGCATCAGATTACCTGGCTGTTCGGTGATCGGGGTATCCCGGCGACACTGGCAAATATGGATGGCTTCGGCAGCCATACCTTTAGTTTATGGAATAACGAAGGTGAACGTTACTGGGTAAAGTGGCACCTCAAAACGATGCAGGGTATCAAAAATATGAGTGTTGAAGAGGCAGCAAAGATTGCGGCGGACAATCCAGACTACCACCGCCAGCAACTGTTTGAGGCCATCGAACGCGGTGACAGTCCAAAGTGGTCAGTACAGATACAGATCATGCCGGAAATGGAGAGCAAGGACTACAAAGGTAATCCATTTGATCTGACCACCATCTGGCCACATGCCGACTATCCATTGATGGAAGTTGGCGTGATCGAGCTTAACCGCAACCCGGTTAATCACTTTGCTGAAGTGGAACAGGCGGCGTTTGGCCCTGGCAATCTGCCACCGGGTTTTGGTGTTTCACCCGACAAGATGTTACAGGCACGTTTGCAGACCTATCCGGATGCTCAGCGCTATCGCATCGGTGTCAATCACGCTGCTTTAGATGTCAACAAAGCGCGTTGTCCGGTGCACACCTATCAACGTGATGGACAGGCTCGCTTTGATGGCAATGGTGGCTCGGCACCCGTGTATCAACCTAACAGCTTTGCAGGTGCAGCGGATGATATCAGTTATACGGAACCGGCATTGCGTATCGATGGTAATGCAGATCGCTATGACCATCACGCTGATAGTGACGACTACACACAGGCCGGCAATCTGTTTCGTTTGATGGATAAGGCTGCACAACGGCGCCTGACCGACAACATTGTTGCCGCTATGCAGGGTGTGCCCCGCGAGATACAAGCTCGTCAAATCGTTCACTTCAGCAAGGCCGATTCGGCTTACGGTAAAGCTGTGGCAAAAGGCCTGGGCATCGAACACGGATAACAGCGTCTGGCAGAAAAGTTGCGAGGTACCGATAAGGTACCTCGCACTTACTAACGCTATCAATCAGGGATAACTGGTGTTGAATTGCATTGAATATTGAACCAAATTCGGAATTTATTTGCACTGTCGTGTGACCCACCATTAAGGTGGTACACCGCGCCTTGCGAGATGTCACATGGCAAGCTGTAAACTTTTATTCTATAAGTTCAAATCGCGGGATCTTGTACTCACCGTTCAGCACACTTTCCTCGGGGCCATATGTTCTAAGTCCAATAAATATCTCACTACCTGGAATTGTTTCAATCCAGTTGGACTCCTTTCCTTTCGGTTTTTT
>JAUXHA010000063.1 GCA_030621845.1 Spongiibacteraceae bacterium | reverse complement strand
AACTCAAAATCCACCGGCGCGCTGTTACGCAGATTGAGCAGGATATCCAGCATGCCGTAGGAATCCTTGCCCCCGGACAAGCACACCATCACCCGGTCGCCCTCCTCGATCATATTGTAATCGGCAATCGCCCGCCCGACGTAACGCCGCAAACGTTTTTGCAGCTTATTAAATTCGGTTTTATCCTTTTTCGACAGTTCAATCACAGCGGTGGGTCCGGCAAAACAATTCAGGGGCGCATTTTAGCGACTTTTTTTCCCAAATACTGCCCAATCGGCGTCAAATGCTATTCAAAAGTGGCAATTCTCAGCCCAAATCACTAAAATTGCCCCGCTGGAATTTACCACCAGCGTGCCAACGCCCAAACTGATCTATTGAGAACCAAACAGGACCCGAATCGATGAAACAACCCGTACGCGTTACCGTCACCGGTGCAGCAGGCCAAATTGGCTATGCACTCTTATTTCGCATCGCCTCTGGCGCCATGTTGGGCGAGGATCAGCCCGTTATCCTGCAGCTACTGGATATCACTCCGGCGCTGGATGCACTGGAAGGCGTCAAAATGGAACTGGACGATTGTGCTTTCCCACTGCTGGCTGGCGTTGTCTGTACCGATGACCCCAATGTCGGCTTTAAAGACAGCGACTATGCCTTGCTGGTTGGTGCCCGCCCCCGTGGTCCAGGCATGGAACGCAAGGATCTGCTGGAAGCCAATGCGGCGATCTTCTCAGTACAGGGCAAGGCCATTAATGACAGTGCCAGTAAAAATATCAAAGTATTGGTAGTGGGCAATCCGGCCAATACCAACGCCCTGATCACCCAGCGCAATGCACCCAGTATCGATCCGCGTAATTTCACCGCGATGATGCGCCTTGATCACAATCGCGCCAAAACCCAGATTGCCCAGCAAACCGGCAAGCCGGTTACCGATGTCAGTAATATGATTGTCTGGGGAAATCACTCGGCGACCCAATATCCCGACCTGTTCAATACCGAAGTATTTGGCTCCAAAGCCATCGACCAGGTAGATATGGACTGGTACGAAAACACCTTCATTCCCACCGTACAGCAACGCGGCGCCGCGATCATCAAAGCGCGCGGTGCATCCTCGGCCGCCTCCGCTGCCAATGCGGCAATTGGCCACATGCGTGACTGGGCCCTGGGCACAGCTGAAGGTGACTGGGTGAGCATGGGGGTTTATTCCGATGGTTCCTATGGTATCACCGAAGGCCTGATCTACTCCTTCCCCTGTCGCTGTGACAACGGCCAGTGGGAAATTGTGCAAGGTCTGGAGGTAGGTGAATTTAGTCAGGCGCGGATGGAAGCTACCGAGCAGGAACTGACAGAAGAACGTGATGCGGTAAGCCACTTACTGCCATAATCGCCGATTAGCTCGCTAAAAGCCTCTACTGTCCTACAGTTTGGGCGACGAATTGCCCCGGGTATTTATTTCCGGGGCACACCGTAAATGCATTCTTGCAGGTTCGACTTCAGCATGACCGCCATGAATGGCGGAAATGCAACTATTGCGGAAGCAAATATCTATCCCCGCTGAAGACCACCCCTGAAATAAATACCCGAATCAACTCGTAGTATCACGCCCATCAAACCGGGTAAATACACTATAAAAACAATCCACTGTCGAAGTACATACTTGGCAATGAGTGAAGGCTGTTTTCAGGGCCGTCGCCAGCAGGGATGCTGGCGCCGAGCCTCCATGGACGGATTCACGGCGTGCCCTGAAAGCAGCCTTTACTCATTGCCTGGACTCACACAGTAAGCATTCATCTATCCAAAGCCACATCCTAATTAGGCGATTTTTTTGTTACTCGCCAGATTACAGCGCCCGCAATACTTCCACTGGCGGGGTATTCACCACTTTCCTGCAAGTCACATAACCGGCCAGCCCAATCAGTAACGCTCCCAGTAATGGCCCCGCCAACCACACCCAGGGATGCGGCACATAATGCATTTTCAGCACAAAAGTTTGCAGGCTGTAGACCGACACTTCCGCCGCGCCAGCAGCCAATAAACCCGCCAGCAAACCCAGCAAGGTAAATTCAGCAACCAGGCTGCCCAACACCAGGCTACGCCCGGCACCCAGCGTCCTGAGTATGGCACTCTCCTGAAAGCGGCTATCAAGACTGGCCTGGACACTGGCAACAAGTACCAGCAGCCCACTGACCACAATCAACGCTAATACCAGCTCAATGGCACTACTAACCTGATTGACAATAGTCCGAATTTGCAAGATCACCGCATCCATTTCAATCACCGTGATGGTTGGAAATTCACGCAGCAAGGTATTGAGGAAGGTTTTTTTTGCGGCGGGCAAATAAAAGCTGCTGATGTAGGTTGCCGGGTATTGTTTTAATAAGCCCGGTGGAAAAATCATATAAAAGTTGGGGCGCATGGTGTCCCAATCCAGCTGGCGAATACTACTGACCGTGGCCGACAATGGCTCACTGCCGATCTGCAAATGCAAGGTATCGCCAACAACAATATCCAGCTTCTCGGCCAGTCGCGATTCAATCGACATCTCCGCGTTTGACGAGCCCGGCAACCACCACTGGCCATCCACTAACACATTACCCTCGGGTAATTGTTCCGCCCAACTAAAGTTAATCTCGCGGTCAATCTGTGCCCTGGCCGAATCGTCCTTACTGACAAGGGTATTCACCTGGCGATCATTAATGGCGGTCAACCGTCCCCTGACCATCGGGTACAGGGGTTGGCTCGGTAATTGATTGCGCTCCAGCAGACTGGCCACCGCGCCCGTTTCTGCCGCGGAGACATTGAGCAGGAAGTGATTGGGTGTGCCCTCCGGTAATTGCAACTGCCATTCATCAATCAGCGAGGTCCGTACCAGGCTGAGCATTAACAGCAACATAATCGACAGCGAAAAAATAACCACTTGCACCGCATTTTGCATGCCGCGGCGACGCAGTGAAGCCAGCGCCAGCCGCAGCGTACTGCCCGCCTGCATACCCGGCAATGTGGTTCCACGCAGCAAATACCAGGCAATTCCCCCCACACTGGCAAAGGTCAGCGCCACCCCGGACATAACAATCAGGGTGAGGGTCATATCCTGGCTGTACCAGAGCATCAGCCCCGCAATACCCACAGTACCAAAGCCCCAACTCATCCCTTGACTCAACTTTGTGGCGGCAATATCCCGGCGCAGCACCCGCAGCGGCGACACCCCCTGCAATGCCAGCAAGGGTGGCAAGGCAAAGGCCAGCAGGCAAACCAGCGCCGTAATCGCACCGACGACAAATGGTCTGCCGCTAATCCCCGGAATGGTTTTAATAGCAAAATAATCACGGAGCAAATAAATAAAGCCGCTCTGAATTAGCCAGCCCAGCAAGCAACCGATCACCGTGGCGGCCAGTGCCAGCAATAATAAATTGATTGTATAAATGCTCATGACGGTGCCTGAGGTAGCACCCAGCGATTTCATTATTGCCACATAATCGTAATGACGTTCACTGTAACGCCTGGCAGCAAGGGCGATGGCAATACCCGCCAGGCCAACACCCATTGCCCCGGCCAGTAACAGAAATTGTTCAGCGCGATCCAGCGCCAGGGCGATTCGTGGCTGGGCATCCTTTAAGCCTAGCCATTGGTGACTGGGCCCCAGTTTAGCGGCCAGCCACTCGCCGTAGCGATCCAGCTGTTTTCCCTCTCCGGCAAAAAGGTAGCGATACTGCACTCGGCTGCCCGGCTGCACCACCCCGGTGGCGGGGATATCATCGAGATGCATTAACACACGGGGACCCAGACCATAGAAACTGCCGCCACGATCGGGCTCGTTAACCACCACGCCGGTAATCTGCAACTCGGCTTCACCGACATAAATACTCTCACCCACCTGCGTCCCCAGCAACGGTAATAAGCGGGAATCCAGCCACACCGTTCCTGCAGCAGGCCCCTGCTCGACACGCTGACCCGGGGTAAAAGCCTGCTCGCTGCGTTCCAGTTGTCCCAGCAAGGGGTAGTGATCACTGACCGCCTTAATTGAAGCCAGCTGCATCTCATCCCCGACAAACACCATCGACTGGAAACTTAACACCTGGGCCTGTTGCAAGCCGATTTTTTCAGCCTGGTCCAGCCACACCGCCGTTACCGGCCGGGGGCTTTGCAACACCCGGTCAGCGGCGAGAAAATGACTGCTCTGTGCCACCAGGCCTTTTTGCAAGCGTTCGGCAAACAGCGAGATACCGGTAACAATTGCCACCGCCATGACCAGCGAAACCGCCAGGATCCCCAGCTCACCACCACGCCAGTCACGCCATAATAAACGCAGCCCAAACATTACTCGCCCTCGGCGGGTAGTGGACGATGCTGGTCGGCAACAATAGCGCCCGCTGATAACGTTAGGCAACGCTGACAGCGTTCCGACAAACGCTGCTCATGGGTAACCAGCACCAGGGTGGTGCCTTCTTCGCGATTGAGCTCGAACAATAAATCGATCACCCTGGCACCGGTAACAGTATCCAGGTTGCCGGTAGGTTCATCGGCAAAGAGAATTTTCGGTTGCGAAACGAAGGCACGAGCAATCGCCACCCGCTGCTGCTCGCCTCCCGAGAGCTGTCGCGGATAGTGTTTCAGGCGATGTCCCAGACCCACCCGCTGTAAATATTTTTCGGCCAGTTGCCGGGCACCCGCTACGCCACTAAGTTCCGCGGGTAACATCACATTTTCCAGCGCGGTCAGGCTGGGCAGTAATTGAAACGTTTGAAACACAAAACCGACCAGTTCAGCGCGGACTTTTGCCCGTTGATCTTCATTCAACGAGGTAATCACCCGCCCGCCCAGGGTAATCGTGCCGCTGCTCGGCACATCGAGCCCTGCCAACAGGCCCAACAGCGTTGATTTACCAGAACCAGAGCTGCCGACGATGGCCACGGTTTCGCCCGCCTTGATTTCCAACTCAATCCCTTTCAATATGCACAGCGTGCCTTCCGAGGTCGGCACGGTTTTTTCAATCTTATCGGCTTTAATCATGGTATTTACATTTACGTCCTTAATTCAACTGGCACGGTTTGTTAATTTTTTAACGTTGTCAGCGCTGCTCAGTGTCAGCTTGCTGTTTTCTTCAACGCTGCTGGCCGAAGAAAAAACACTGCTGGTGTTAGGCGATAGCCTCAGTGCCGCCCACGGCATACCCCTACAGAGCGGATGGGTGCAACTGCTCGCCGAAAACCTCAGCCAGCAGCCCAGGCCCTATCATGTTGCTAACGCCAGCATCAGTGGTGAAACCACTGGCGGTGGCTTGGCACGCCTGCCCTCGCTGCTGCAACAATACCAACCCGCCATCGTCATCATCGAATTAGGCGCCAATGACGGTCTTAGGGGGTTCCCCATTAGTACCATCCGCAGCAACCTGTCGTCACTGATCACGTTATCACAGCGAGCCAATGCCAGGGTATTGCTCACGGGTATGCATATTCCACCCAATTACGGCAGTCGCTACACACAACTGTTTTACAACAATTATGTCCAGCTGGCCCAGCAACACCAAACCTGGCTAGTGCCCTTCCTGCTGGAAGGCATTGCCTCACAACCCGCGCTAATGCAGGCTGATGGCTTACACCCTGTCGCCGCCGCACAGCCACGCATATTAGAAAACGTAATGCCCTATTTGAACAAGTTACTGTAAGCCCGGGGGTTACAAATTGTTAACCCGGCTGATGATTTGGCCAATGCGCGGCACTAGCCCCAGGCCTCAACCCGCTGCTCATACAGACGCCATTCCGGCATCACCGAATTAAGCAATTGATAAAAGCGGCGACTGTGATTCAACTCCCACAGATGACAGAGCTCGTGGGTAAGCACAAAATCAATGCACTCCACCGGCATTTGCACCAGCATCACATTGAGCGTAATCACACCCCGACTAGAGCAACTGCCCCAGCGCGTACGCATTTTGCGGACTTTTAATTCGGGAAATGCCTTTGGCGGCTCAATACCATCAAACTGTTGATAGCAATGTTCCAGGCGTTCGTTAAACAACCACTGCGACTGATGACGATACCAGCGATCGAGGCTTGCTTTTACCAGCGCCACATCAGCGGTGTCGTTGATGCGGACATGCAGGGCATCGTCAATAAAATCAACCCGTGATCGCCCCTGGCTAAGCACCAGCGGCAAGCGCATACCCAAAAATGGATGTAAATCTCCCTGCCGGTAACTGGGCCGCAGCGCCAGTTTTTCCAGCATGATCTCACGCTGCTGCAATACCCAGTCGCTGCGCTCTTCAACAAAGGCAACCACATCTCGTTTTGCTACCCATTGCGGCACCCTGGCCTCCACCGAAGCATCGGGCAGTACATGCAAGGCCAGCGTTTTACGACGCTGGCGCTTAACCGTGTACTCAAATACCTCACTCACCCCTGCACCACTTCAGTGTGTTGGCAGATGACTTCGATAAAGTCGCTGCCAAAATTATCCAGTTTCTTCTCACCCACACCGTGAATAGCCAGTAATTCCATTCGCGACATCGGCCGATCCGCCAGCATCGCCTGTAGCGTGTCATCACTAAATATCACATAGGGCGGCACATTATTTTCAGCGGCCAAACGTGTACGACAGGCACGCAGTGCTTGCCACAGGGCTTCATGTTCGGGGGCAATATCCCGTTTGCTGCGGCGTGATTTTTTCCCTCCTGACTTGGGCTTGAGTTCGTCCTTGCGCAACTCCAGTGTTTGTTCACCGCGTAAAATCGGCCGCGAACGGTCGGTCAGTTGCAGTGCGCCATAACCCTCCACGTCAACCGCTAACAAGCCCCTGACCACCAACTGCCGCGCAATAGAACGCCATTGCGCTTCGGACAGCTCCGCGCCAATACCAAAGGTACTTAGCTGCTGGTGATTATTTTGTTGCACTTTATCACTGTCCTTGCCGCGCAATACATCCACCACATAGACGGCGCCAAAACGCTGGCCAGTGCGATAAACACAGGACAGTAACTTTTGCACCGCCTCAGTGGCATCCCAGGTCTTTGGCGGTATCTGGCAATTATCACAATTACCACAGGGCGGATGATCCTCCTCATCAAAATAATTGAGCAGTACCTGGCGACGACAACTGGTCACTTCACACAAACCCAGCATGGCATCCAGCTTGTGCCGCTCAGCACGTTTAAATTGTTCTGGCGCATCGGAGCCGGCCTGCATCTGCTGCAATCTCACCACATCCTGCAGGCCGTAAACCATCCAGGCCTCAGCGGGCTCACCATCGCGTCCCGCCCTGCCCGTTTCCTGATAATAGGCTTCAATACTTTTAGGTAAATCGAGATGGGCAACAAAACGTACATCGGGTTTATCAATGCCCATACCAAAGGCAATGGTGGCAACGATAATCACCGCCTCCTCCCTGAGGAATCGGTTTTGGTTCGTCTCTCTCAATTGCGCCGACAAGCCCGCATGATAGGGCAAGGCTTTATAGCCCTTAGTACTCAACCACGCCGCCGTGTCCTCCACTTTTTTCCGCGACAGGCAGTAAACAATACCGGCTTCATGCTGACGATACTCAAGAAAAGCTTGTAGCTGGCTGCGTGGACTGGTTTTTGTAGCGATGGCATAACGGATATTGGGGCGATCAAAACCACTGACGAATAGAGCCGCCCCGGACAATTCCAGGCGCTGGATGATTTCCTCGCGGGTACGCCGGTCAGCGGTAGCGGTCAGAGCTATTCGCGGCACATCGGGGAAGCGTTCATGCAGCAAATTCAGGCCGAGATAATCCTGGCGAAAATCGTGACCCCACTGCGACACGCAATGGGCTTCATCAATGGCAAACAGGGCAACAGTCAGGGACTCCAGCAAGCCCAGGGTACGTTGCTGTAGTAGCCGTTCAGGGGCAAGATAAAGTAGCTGTATTTCACCGGCGCGCAGGGCATGTTCTATGCCTGTTTGCTGCGCCATGGACAGGCTGGAATTTAAAAACGCCGCCGGCACGCCCAATTGCTTCATGGCATTAACCTGGTCCTGCATCAGCGCTATCAACGGCGATATAATTACCGCCACGCCATCGCGAATCAAGCCGGGGAGCTGATAGCACAGCGATTTACCCCCACCGGTAGGCATCAACACCAGCGCATCGCGCCCCGCCACCACGGCATCAATAATGGCTTCCTGCTCACCGCGAAAGTGATCGTAGCCATAGATACGTTGAAGAAGATTAACTGCAGATTCTTGCATAGCAATATTATACATAGCGGAGTCCCTTCCGTTGTTATCGGTTATTCCAGCTTTGGCTTATTTCCGGCTGTGCGTACCGTCGCCCCCGCCTGCGCGGGAATAACACGTTTCTCACCAACATCACGCGAGAAAACACCGGCTGTTGTTTCAATCCCTGGCACCTTACAATGCACCATTCTCCCTGACTGCTGGTAACAATACAATGAGCACTTCGACACTTTCTGCCGAAGAGATGATAGCGCTGGATAAACAGCATATCTGGCATCCCTATGCCTCAATGATCGACCCGCCACCAGCTTACCCGGTGGTCTCAGCCCAGGGCGTTCGGCTTAAACTGGCCGATGGCCGGGAGTTGATCGACGGCATGTCATCCTGGTGGTCAGCCATCCACGGCTATAACCACCCAATATTGAACCGTGCCGCCAGGGATCAGCTCGAACAGATGTCCCATGTGATGTTCGGCGGCATTACCCACCCCGCCGCGGTCAAACTGGCCCGTTTATTGGTCAGCATTACCCCACCGTCCCTGAGCAAAGTCTTTTTCAGCGATTCCGGCTCAGTCGCCGTCGAAGTGGCGATAAAAATGGCTATCCAGTACTGGTATTCCAGTGGTCACCGGGGGAAAAATAAGCTGCTCTGCCTGCGCAGTGGTTATCACGGTGATACCTTTGGCGCCATGGCCGCCTGTGACCCGGTCACCGGCATGCACCATTTATTCAGCGATGTGATGCCGCAACATTTTTTTGCCGACACGCCTACCTGCGCATTTGGGCAACCTTGCAGCGATGAGGATTTCGCCAGTTTCCGTCAACTGCTTGAACAGCATCACCATGAAGTAGCCGCCGTTATCCTCGAGCCCATCGTCCAGGGTGCCGGCGGGATGAATTTTTATTCCCCTGATTACCTCAAGCGGGTACGCCAGCTCTGCGATCAATACGATGTCTTGTTAATTCTCGACGAAATCGCCACCGGCTTTGGTCGCACCGGTAAATTATTTGCCAGCGAACATGCCGAGGTAGTAGCCGATATCCTCTGCCTGGGCAAGTGCATGACCGGCGGCTACCTGTCAATGGCCGCCACCCTGTGTAGTGACAAGGTCTCCCGCGGTATCTGTGAGGGTGAAGCCGGTGTGCTGATGCATGGCCCCACCTTCATGGCCAACCCACTGGCCTGCGCCATCGCCATTGCCAGCATTGAATTGTTGATTTCACAGCCCTGGCAGCGGGTAGTCAGCAATCTCGAAACGCAATTACGCCAGGGCCTGGCACCGGCATTGGATGTCAGCACAGTTGCCGATGTCAGGGTACTGGGCAGCATTGCTGTGATTGAAATGAAACAGCCTGTCGATATGGCCCGTATTCAGCAGCAACTGGTGGCACAGGGCATCTGGATTCGCCCCTTTGGAAAATTGATTTACACCATTCCTCCCTATGTGATGAATGATGAGGATTTAGCCACATTAACCCGCGGCATGGTCAATGTGGTGAAGAAAAACTGACGCCAGCCACCATCAGGAATCACCATGAACGATAAACAACTGCAGGAACTTATTGATAAACAGGCGATTCGCGAGGTACTGTCACGCTATTGCCGGGCCCTGGATCGCATGGATAAAAACATGGCTTATGCGGTTTGGCATGAGCAAGGCACCGCTCATTACCTGGATTTATATGAAGGCAGCGGACGAGGTTTTGTCGACTGGGTATGGGAAGCTCATGCCGCCATGGAGCGGCACTCACACCAGATAAATAATCTGCTCATCACTATCAACGGCGATAAGGCGCAAAGCGAAGCTTATGTCACCGTGGCACTGTGGACCTGTAAGGATCAACAGGGCCAACAGCAGGAAATTATCGCTCGCTCCCGCTACCTTGATCAGTGGTCATATCAGCAGGGGCGCTGGGCCATTGACCAACGCACCCATGTACTGGATATGCAAACAACCCACCCGCTCATCCGCGGCGAGGTCAATAACCAATCGACTCGAGACAGAAATGACGCCTCTTATCAATTATTCCAGGATAATTAGCGACAACACATCAGGCGTTTTTAGCTGGGCTTGAGGGCGGCTTCTTTTTCCTGCCCGGCTTGGCTTTTGCCACGGTTTTTTTCATCGCCGGCTGTTTTTTTCTGACCGCGGCCTTGCCACCACCAGCCGCTTTTTTTGCCTGCACAACATAGTCCTGCAACGCGACATCCAGACTATCTACAAAATCCCAGGAATGAGGAAATAAATCCGGATCGAGAGTCACCCCAAAACCAAGACTGTCCACATAGCTCACACAGGTAACATTCACCCCCGCACCCTGGGTAATAATCGACATCGGGTACACCGCATCCATACGCGCACCGGCTATATACAGCGGCTCTGCACTGCCCCTGACATTGGATACAATCAGATTGGCACCCATCATTTCCCGGCCCATATCAGCCGTGCTGAAGCTCACCATCGCATTGACCAACGAAGGAGGCATAAGCTGTATTATTTCGATGATACCCATACCACCATCCTTGGCCTGTTGTTTAACCTGCCCCGACTCAGCGTGGATCGCGCGCAAACGCGCTACCGGGTCGTTAATATCGGTGCCCAGAGTAAGCGAGACACTGGTGACATGGTTGCTGAAACTTTCGTCCTCATCGGTACGCAGCGACACAATAATACTGCTGCGCAAGGAGTCAGTCGGAAGCTCACTGAAGGCCAACAGATAATTACGGATAGCGGTACCTACCAGAGCCAGCACCACATCATTAACCGAAACACCGAAGGCCTTCTTAACCAATTTGATATCATTCAGTGACAGCGTAGTAAAAACAAAACCGCGCTCCCGGCTAATAGCTCCATTAAAACTTGTGCCGGGCACAATGGCTTTTTGGGTGTTTTTACGCTCACCAAAGCCCAGTTGCTGCAACAGTTTTGGACGCAGGAATTCATACATGCTAGCCGACACTTTACCCGGTAATCGTGCAAAATACATCGCCGCATTGGTCGACATCTGCCACTGACTGGGCACGGCACCGGCTTTGGCATTGGTAATAGCCTCAGCAATCGGCGACGCCTTGGCGTTGGGCTCAAGATCAGTGAGAATTTCGCTCAACTGCGTGGCGCCCTCACCGTCCATCATGCAGTGATGTGATTTCTGCAACATCGCCAGTTTGCCATCCGGAAGGCCTTCTATAAACCAGATTTCCCACAACGGCTTGCTGCGCTCCAGATGCCTACTGTAGAGAAGAGCAACCAGATCGCTAAGCTCCTCTCTTCCCGCGGGTGAAGGTAAGGCGATACGCTTAAAATGATTATTGTAATTAAAGTTTTCGTCTTCAACCCAGTAAGGCAGATCGGCATTCATTGGAACCTGTTGCAACTTCCAGCGAAAATTTGGCACCCGGCTGATTCGCTCAATAATCCGCTGTTGGAAGGACTCAAAAGTAAAATCTTCAATGCTGCTGATATCGAGAATCACCAAGCCAGCGATATGCTGGTAAACCGTCTCTGTTTCACCGGCAACAAAAAGTACGTCCTCTTTGGACAATTGTTTTAATTCGCTCATGAACCGACACTCCAGTGTTTAAATCTGTGCTAATTATGAAGCAAAAGCGATGACTATGTGAATGATTCATATCAAATCCTTCAACAGGTTTTTTCTACACAGTAACAGCCGCCTGCAGCAATGGACTCAATAACAACAAAATAGTCTATTATTGGCATTGGAAACACCACAACTCAACGCTATCTGGGCTTACTATGGATCTAACATACCGGGGAAAACTGTACCGAATCATTTTTGGCACCGACACCCCCGCTGGGCGCACTTTTGATATCGTGCTGATTATCGCCATTCTGTTGAGCGTAACCGCCGTCATCATTGGCTCTATTGACCACGTCAGTGATCAATACAGTGCTCAACTGCGTGTCATGGAATGGGTTTTCACCCTGGCTTTTTCCGCTGAATACTTAATCAGGCTCTATTGCTCACCCAATCCCTGGCGCTATGCCAGGAGCTTCTACGGTATTGTCGACCTGCTCTCCTGCCTGCCAACTTATATCGGCATCCTGTTTCCCGTCGCCAATCAGCTACTCATTATTCGACTGCTCCGGGTATTGCGAATTTTCAGGGTATTAAAGCTGCTGCGTTATATGAGTGATGCCAATATGCTACTTCGCGCCATGCTATCAGCAAGGAGAAAGATTTTTATTTTCTTATTCTCAGTGATGATCGTAGTAACGATTTTTGGCTCACTGATGTTTATTATCGAGGGACCAGAATACGGCTTCAGTAGCATTCCGAAAAGTATTTACTGGGCCATTGTCACCGTTACCACCGTCGGCTATGGTGATATTACACCGCACACTGTTTTCGGCCAGATTATCGCTTCTCTGGCCATGTTGACCGGCTATGCCATTATTGCAGTGCCCACGGGAATTATCAGCGCTGAAATCTTTAGCGAAATGAACAGGGAAAGGGTGATTACTCGCTGTTCCAATTGTGAACGAACCGGTCATGAAGCAGACGCTGAATTCTGTCGTTTTTGTGGCGCAAGCTTGCCCCAACGCTAATGATTAAAACACTCGCCATCCAGGTCAAGCAACAGGGTTTGCACAGTTTCACCCGTCAACTGCAGCAACTGCTAGCTACTCTCGATCTCAATGAGGGGCTTTGCAGCGTGTTCATCCAGCACACTTCCGCCAGTTTGTTAATCCAGGAGAATTATGACCCCTCGGCGCAATATGATCTGGAGAACTGGTTGAACCGGCTGGTTCCCGAAAACGACCCGTTATACACCCATACCCTGGAAGGGCCCGATGATATGCCGGCCCATATTAAATCGGCCCTAACTGCTACCAGCCTGTCCATTCCTGTCATCAATGGCCAGTTGGCACTGGGTCAGTGGCAGGGAATCTACCTATGGGAGCACCGGCACTACAGCGGCTCCCGCAAAGTCATCATCCACCTCAGTGATTAGCGGTTTTCAAAACGGTTGTAATCCAGCAAACCCGCATCGATAGGCAGCCGCTTATAATAATACTCAGTCAGCCAGTCACTGTAGCTCCAGAACTGTGGATTAGTTCTGCGTATCCCATAGCGAGTTAACAGCTGCCTGTAATCCGCCTCCTCATCCATTGCCTGCAATTCATCGACAAAAGCCTCCAACTGCTGCGCCTCAATATCGATAAATGAATTGGGATAGGTGCCGATAATACCTTCGGTCACGGTTAGGGTTTGCTCCTCGGGAATCAGGTGGTCAGATTCCCTGAACATAGAAGATACCGTACTGTGCGAACGATTCCTGACCAGGGTATAAAGCTTATGATCACCGTCTTGCTGTTTAACCCTCATTATGGACACTTCTGGCAAATGATTAATTACCCTGCCCGCGGTATTGGCCAGACGTTGTAATTGTGCCAACTGATAATCCTCAGATGGCGAACCGCGATTGATCGGATCGGGAAGAATGATTTTCGGCCCCAAACGCTTTGCCAGTTGCACGAAAAATTCCAGCATCGGCTCATCCGTCTTATAGTTAATTCCCACCGGATCATTGCCCCGCAACTCAAGCGCAGCGATATACTCTTTGATGGTAGATTCACTGCCCTGATACCAGCTTAAAAATAATTCCTCACCGTAAGGCTCGGGCATAAAGTGAAGGAAATTCGTTTCACCTTCCATCCGTAAAAAATCCATATACAAACGCGTGTTGAGTTGATGCCCGATATTGCCATAAACATCGTAACCGGCGACCAGCAGGTAGTGGATTCTCTCCAGCAAGGAATAACCTACGACCCAGGCTGTTTTAGGCTTTTTACCGATCAAACCTTTAGTCACCGTAGCACTGTCGAAATGACGGAAGACCGTCAGCGCTGCATTTTGATTAGTTTCATCGCCGTCCCACATTAAATCCAGGGTCAAATCGTCATTTGAGGGAAACATTTCCTCCAGGTATTGCGCCTTGGCTTGCTGATATTTTTTATCCAGCTTTGAATACTTGAGCCAGGCGCCGATCACCGAGGCATTACTCCCGGTCGACGCCGGCATACGTAAATTTTTACTTTCCCTGACAAGAAACTCAGCGGTTAGCTGTTGCTTACCGGCATCCGGGTCGACAAATACCACCCAGAAATGATCATTGATTACATTGAGGGCAATTTGACCGCGACAAACTGGCCCCTTGATAAAGCCCATAATAGTAAACTCAGCTTCGTCCAGCATAAATTTATAACGGCTGGCAATCGGGATTTCACGAAAGGCATCAAAGGGGTTGGAGGCGACGATAACCTCATAGGAAGGTAATTGGCTTACCGTGTAGTCCTCTTCAATAAATAGCTCTCGCCAACGCTCCATTCTGGGCTGATTGATCAAATAGGGCATATGCTGTTTGGCAATGATGGTCATTTCAACCGGCTCCAGGCGATAATAAACCCTGTCTACACCCGGTTCGTCAAAGGGGCGACGCATATCAATCCTGTCGATAGCTTCACCCGGAGGGGTCCTGGAGCGGACCAGTTTAAAAAACTGGCGATTATCGCCGTTTTCAAAATAAAGATGGGCAATAAACAAATGCTCGTAGATATAACGGCTCATCAACTGATATTTCAATGAATCGCCATTAAAAAAGCTTTCCCAGCGTTCGACCCATTGCGTATAAGCAGGATCTATTGCTGGCCTATCGGTTGCCTTGGCGCCCATCGCCAGCCATTGCTTAATGGTATCGAATTCACGTTTATTCAGCGCCGGTAGGCCGTAGGGCATACCCCACTGCGGATACTCCGATGCAAAGCGGTCGAACTGCTCAATTTTAGGACACTGTTGATCCCGGTCCAGGCGGAAGTCGTAATCATCCGCTGCCAGTACCTCAACCTCAGCTAAGGGGTGATTATTTTTTAAATCCAGTATCCGGTACATCACGCTACCCTCCAGGTTCGCTTGCTGGGTCTGGTCACGTTCATTCAGTACTGGATAGAAATTTTTATCACGCCATTGTTGGGTATTCTGCGCATCGATAAACAAGCGGGAACCACTGGCGGCCCGCAGACGACTGCTATCATAGACTTTCTCTTTACTGGCACCGCGATCGATAGCGACAAAGCCTCCTAATTTTAACTGGCAGGGCGCGTCATAACAGCCGTGGCAGACTACGCAGCGATTATCGAGAATGGGTTTTACATCGCGATAATATTCGGGTGTATGGCCTGCCGTTTCAATATGCCTGTCGCGCACTTCTGGCAAACCAAACTTCTCATCCAATTGGCTGGTAGCAACATAGACACAACCACTGACAAATAGTAGTAGTAAGTAGGTTGATAAGGATTGAAACCAGCGTTTATTCATTAGTGGATAGCCCGTCAGATAGCTTGATACCTCAACGATAACAGCGATACAGCTAAATGCAAATCAGCTTTCATATAGACCGGCACTGATTAGAAAGAGCCCTGCAGCTGTGATAACCTTGGCAATAAAATAGCATTGATAATAGTGACGGACAAAATGACCCAATACCTCTACCTGCTAACCCTGTGCAGCAGTTTACTCTGTCACAGTTTGGCGTTTGCAGACTCACCCGAAAACACTAACCCTGCGCCCCCTGCAAGCATTGCCGAAGCAGAAGACAAGCAGCAATCAGCCGCCAAAAAGAACAAAAAAAAACCACACGCTGGCTTGCCGCAACATGAAATTATTGTCGGCGAGCCCCTGCCACCACTGGTCATAGAAGAGTATGGCGAATTATTAATTAACGATGAAGAAATTCACTATCAACCCTGGCGGTCTGACAAGGCGTTGAATCGCGTTCATCTTATCCACTACCTTGCCGGCCGACGCTCGGCCAGTAAACGGCACCTGAACTTCAACGACCAACTGGAGGCGCTGAAGCTGGATTTGGCAAAACATCATGTCACCACCATCATCAATGTCGATGATGCTTTTTTGGGTACATCGCCCTTTATTGCTGCCAGACTGGACGACAATAAGTGGGAATTCCCTGAATTCTCAATCGTCGGTGATAAAACCGGCCTGGGAGCACATACCTGGTCATTGAAACGCAAGGGCTCGGCAATCATTATTGTTGCCGCCGACGGCACCGTGTTGTTTTTTAAACAGAATAAATTCAAGCAGGATGAAATTGACAGTACGCTGGAATTACTACAGAGCCAGATGGCGCCATAATTGGAAAAGGATAAGGGAAACGCTTGTTTACTCAATCCGCTTCCTGCCAGCAAACAATGACCAACGAACTTGAAATTATTTACCGCGACGACTATCTCGTCGCCATCAATAAGCCCAGCGGCCTGTTAGTCCACCGTTCCATGATAGACCGCCATGAAACCCGCTTTGCCCTGCAACTATTGCGCGACCAGATTGCCCAGCATGTTTATCCCGTTCACCGTTTGGACAAACCCACCTCCGGGGTTTTACTGTTCGCCCTCAGCAGTGACATTGCCCGCCAACTATCCGATGACTTTGCCAACCAGGCAGTAGAAAAAACCTACATCAGTGTTGTCCGTGGTCATGCGCCCGAGCAGGGGTCCATTGACCACCCGCTAACACAGCAGTTAGATAAAATAGCCGATCGCAAGCGGCGTACTGACAAACCACCACAGCAGGCACGCACCGACTTTAAACGACTGGCCACCATCGAACTGCCTCTTTATGTCGATCGCTACCCCCACAGCCGCTACTCATTGCTGGAAGTTAAACCGAAAACCGGACGCAAACACCAGATACGTCGCCACCTAAAGCATATTGGCTACCCGATTATCGGTGATGCAAAACATGGCAAGGGGGTACACAATCGTTTTTTCCAGCAGCATTATCACTGTCACCGATTATTGCTGGCCTGTACCGAACTCAAACTGGAACACCCGATAAACAAACAGCCATTACAGCTACAAGCCACTGTCGATCAAAGCTTTAAGCGG
>JAUXHA010000038.1 GCA_030621845.1 Spongiibacteraceae bacterium | reverse complement strand
GGCTACGATCCGACTTCCAAAAGTACCGGCAGGGAAGACTTCAACCTTGACTGGCTGGTCGGCCATATCCACCAACACGAGATCAAGCCCGAGGACGTACAAGCCACACTGCTGGAATTAACCGCACTGAGTATTTTTCAGGAAATTGAACGTCTTTCTGCCAACGTAGATGAAATTTACATCTGTGGCGGCGGCGCTTACAACCGGCAGTTAATGTTGCGACTGGAGTCACTGGCAAGTCCACGCCTGCTAGCTAACACATCAGAACTTGGTATTGCCGCTGAATGGGTGGAGGCCGCGGCATTTGCCTGGCTGGCGAAAAAAACCCTGGAGCGAGGCAAAATCAATACCAGCCCCATAACGGGCGCCAAGAGTAATGTCATTCTGGGTGGGATTTATCCGGGCTAGCACCAATAATATATTTTAACCCGTTAATGAAAGCACGCGCTAGAAATAGACGTAGTGTTCCTGTTCCAGTAGCCGTGCTGCCTCAGAGGGACCATAGGGAACCGTGCCAATAAAGGGTGGCAACTGTGACGTATCCAGTGTCTGGCTGCCCATCCATGTTTCACACACCTTGATATCCACTACCCTGAACGCAGTCAGCCTCGCTGCCAAATCAATAATCACTTTATTCTCTGTGTAGTGATTCATGAACAACACCCGGGCTTCGGGACCATGCAATATAAAGGCGATCGGCTCATCCTCGCCGACGATGAATTCGCCCTGCTGCTGCAACATATCAGCTCGCTTTAATGAATCCATTAATTCAGCCGCCGTATGGAGTTCGATTCGGGCAATATAACGCGAGGGTATCTCTTCTTCGGCCAGGCGAACATCTTGTGCCCATAACAAAGCATGAGAAAACAGCAAAAAGGAAATGACTAAACGTCGAATCATGAGCAATCCGTTACCGTGTAAACACTGTCAGCCGATAAGGTTTTACTATACAGAGAAAGATGAACCGCAACCGCAAGTGGTATCCGCATTAGGGTTATTGACGATAAAGCGTGATCCTTCCAGGCCTTCTGTATAATCCACTTCAGCCCCGGCCAAATATTGGAAGCTCATCGGGTCGACCAGCGCCGTGATCCCATCCCGCTCTACCGCGGTATCATCCTCAGCAGCAATCTCATCAAAGGTGAAACCATAGGAAAAGCCCGAGCAGCCACCGCCGGTCACGAACACCCTCAGCTTTAACTCGTCATTGGCCTCATCAGCCACCAGACGCTTAATTTTGGCAATTGCCCGATCCGTTAACACCAACGCCTCGGGAGAAAACTGCTCAACAACCGACATTCCCACACCTCTTTAATACCGCATCACCAGGATGCTGAAACCATTAATAGTGGGATTATCCTAAAAACCGAGTAAATTAGTCAACCACTTCGGCAATTACTGCTGATTTCTGGCTAATAGGTGTAGCAGCGCTGTGCTTGGCGGCTCCAGCGTAGACCAGGCTGCCATTAATCTGCGCCCCTTTCACCATTTCGATCAGGTTATAGTGAACATTGCCATCAACCCGGGCTTTTGCGGCCAATTCAATATGCTCAGCCGAATGTACATCACCCTTGATTTCGCCATTGATAATCACCTTGGGGGCATGAATTTCACCCTCAACCCGACCACCATCAACCAAGCGGATGGTGGAGCCATTATCACTGGAGGCAATAATATTACCCCGTACCAGCCCCTGTATTTCCAGATCACCGGCGAATTTTATATCGCCAATTATCTCGGAGTCTTTTGATATCAACGTTGTTGAATTACTTGTTTGTATTGCCATTTCTTTATCCTTTCCCCACATGCTAACCGCCTTGGACCACCCAACTATAATGTTTTTCTACTTTCGCCACTTTCGGCGTACTCGCTTTGGCCACCACATCAATACGCTGCGGCTCAAAGCCTGCAGGTAACTGCAATTCACCCTCAATATTCTGAAAATATTTAAAGCGTAATTTTATTTCACTGGCGCCCGGCTTACCACCCAACTCCAGCAATGAATAAGTTTTCTCAACCCCGGCTTTCACCCCCACAACACGCACACTCACCGAGCCTTTTAATACCCTGTGCTTGAGTGCCAACTGCTGCAATACCAATTTGTACTGGTAAGTATCCGGCTTGCTGCCACTGGAGAGCTCCCAGCCACGAATACTAAGCCCCTTCTCACGCTCGGTCGGTGACATCAAACCGTGATAAAAACCGACTTCCTCCGTTAAACGGGCAATGGTCTGTTTTTGCTCACGCACAATCGCCCGAATATCATCCACCGACTGGCGATCCACTTCAGAACCCAGCCTGATATTTGCCAACTGCTGCCTGGCGCCCGTTAACTCTTCGCTAACCTCTGCCAAATCCAGTGCCAACTGATCCCGCTCATGAAGCAGTTCAAGGTAATTAACCTCAACCGCTCGCCAGCCCGCCCAAAAAGCGACCACCGCCACCAGCACCAACAACAGCGACAGAGCAATTATCAATGCCGTCCGTCGACGTGGCTGGTGGGGTACCACCACTGAGCTAAACTGCTTGCTGCCCTTCAGGTCCGCCATAATATCAGGGTATCAGGGCAATTGTTTCGAGGCCGGCTGTTTCAGCCAGACCCAACATAATATTCATATTTTGTACCGCCTGGCCAGAAGCGCCCTTAACCAGGTTATCAATCACTGACAGAATAACCAGCGTATCACGCTGCTGCGGCCGGTGTATGGCAATCCGGCAGTCATTCGAGCCCTTCACTGTTCTGGTTTGCGGGTGCGCACCCAGCGGTAGCACATCAACAAAGGCTTCTTCTGCATACCGCTCCTCATACAGCGCCTGAATCTCCTCCAGCGCAATCTCGGTATCCAGCAACTGGGCATAGAGCGTTGAGTGTATACCCCTGATCAGGGGCAACAAGTGAGGCACAAAGGTTATATCGACATCTTCGCCCGCAATATCACCCAGCCCCTGCTCGATTTCAGGCAAATGCCGGTGACCGGCCACACTGTAAGCCTTAAAACTATCGGCCACTTCCGCGTAAAGGCTGGCGACACTGGCCTGCTTACCCGCACCACTCACCCCGGATGCCGAATTGGCAACCAGCGCCTGTCTGTCCACCAGCCCTTGCTCCAATAACGGTAGCAGACCCAATTGTACCGAGGTTGGGTAGCAGCCCGGGCAAGCCACCAACTGCGCATCGGCAATGGCCTCCCGGTTAAATTCCGGCAAACCATAAACGGCCTGCTGCAACAATTCAGGGCAGGCATGTTCTTCACCGTACCAGTGCGACCACAATGCCGCATCCCTGATCCTGAAATCAGCCGACAGGTCGATCACCCGTGTTCCCAGCGCCAGTAAATCAGGCATCATCTTCATCGCCACATTATGCGGGGTAGCAAAAAACACCACATCACACTGGCCCAGTAACTCCACATCAGGATGGGAAAAACGAATGTCCAGATGGCCACGCAGGTTGGGATAAAGCTCATCTACCCGCTCACCCTCCTCCGCCCGCGAGGTAATTGCGACCACCTCTGCATCGGGGTGGTTCACCAATATCCGTAATAATTCGACGCCGGTGTAGCCCGTACCGCCGACAATACCCACTTTAATCACTGTTAAGCCTCAATTTAATCACTGCCAACACTGGCCGCCGCAAGAATGGGATGCGTATAATAAAAACTTCTTATGAATATTAATAGTTAAGCATAACCTATTGATGCGTGGTCGGAAATTAACAAGTTTTCCCAACACTGGTAGAAATCCTTGAGCCCTGTCACATAATGCAACAGCACTGGCTAAAAAACATCCACATTCGACTGGCCAATGAGCAGTCTCTGCTGCACTTTTCAGTGATCGGCGTTTTAGCCGGCGGCTGGTGCGCCCTCGTGGTACTGCTGTTTCGATTTTTGGTGGAGTGGCCCGGTTCACTGTGGCTGCCAGGCGGCAATGGCGAAAACTTCGAACAACTGCCCCGCTGGATGCATTTTTTCCTGCCTCTGGCGGGCGCCATAGTGATCGGACTAGTGTTTCAGCGAATGAAAACAGCCGATACCCGCGTTGGTATCGTCCATGTGATTTCAAGATTGCATGGCCATCACGGTCACCTGCCGCTCAAAAATGCCCTCGTGCAGTTGCTGGGCGGGTCTTTTGCATTACTGACCGGCCAATCGGGAGGGCGCGAAGGTCCCTCTATCCACCTGGGCGCCGCTACCAATAGCTTGCTAGGCCAGTATTTCATGTTCCCGAATAACAGCATCCGCGTACTGGTCGGTTGCGGTACTGCCGGCGCCATTGCCGCCGCGTTTAATACGCCGATTGCCGGGGTTATCTTTGCCATGGAAGTGGTGATGATGGAATACACCATCATCGGCTTTACCCCCATTATCCTCGCCGCTATTACAGCTACCGCCATTACCCAACTCATTTATGGCAATGAATCGATACTCCAGATTCCCGCCGTAACAATGTCCTCGTTATGGGAGCTGCCCTACATTATTTTACTCGGTCTGGTGGTCGGGCTGGCAGCCGGTCTGTTCAACCGGGTATTAAAAATCGGCCTCAGCCAAAATCATCGTTCTTTTTTAACCCGAGCCACCCTCGCCGGCCTGGCCACCGGCCTCTGCGCGCTGGCGGCGCCACAAATCATGGGCATTGGTTATGACACCCTTAATGATGCCTTCTCCGGCCAGTTAGCGGTCAGTTTGCTGTTAGTCATTGTGATAGCCAAACTGCTTGCAACAGCCCTAAGCGTTGGGCTGGGGCTACCCATTGGCCTGGTGGGCCCGACCCTGGTTATTGGTGCCTGCCTGGGTGACGCCATGGGCATTTTCGGCGCATCGATACTCCCTGATTATGCCTCCAACAGAAACTTTTATGTCATGCTGGGCATGGGCGCCATGATGGGTGCAGTATTGAATGCCCCGCTAGCCGCACTGATGGCGCTGTTGGAACTGACACAAAATACCGGGATTATTTTCCCCGGCATGCTGGCGATCACTATTGCCAATCTCACCAATACCGAATTGTGCCGGCAGCACTCCGCTCACCAGACCATTTTGCATTTTCTCAAACAACAACTCAGAACCGACCCATTAAGCCTCTCGCTACAGCGAACCAGCGTTGCCAGCCTGATGGACAGGAATATTCATTTCTGCAAGCAGCAAATTGACCAGCAACAAACGGAAGAGTTATTAACGCTAAAGTGTAACTGGCTTATCGTCGAAAAAAATAATGGCGAATTAAGCTTACTGGACGCCAGGAAAGTTCAACGTGAGCTGGCAAAGGTAATCATAAATCCTGTTGAAAAAACCCTTGATTTACTGGCACTCACCGACAGCCACATCGCGATGGCCGAACTGCACATGCAAGCCACCCTGCGAGAAGCCCTGGACCTGCTGGATGAGCGCAATGCCGATGCTATTTATATCTCCGGTTTCGTTGCTGCCAGCCCCTACCCCGATAGTGGCATACTGACCCGCGCCGACATCCATCGCTACACCAACACACCGCAATGAAGGAGTACGCCACAGCATGATCTGGGTTAAAGCGTTTCACGTAATTTTTATTATCTGCTGGTTTGCCGGTATTTTTTACCTGCCCCGACTTTTTGTCTATCACGCCATGGCCAAAGACCAGCCTACCCGCGACCACTTGAAGCTGATGGAGCGCAAGCTTTATCTGTTTATGTCACAATTTGCCGTGTTAAGCGTTGCCCTGGGCATTTGGCTGGCGGTTGATAACTGGGCCTATTATCAGCAAGCTCTGTGGTTCCATGTCAAAATTTTCCTGGTACTTGTGGTTATTATTTATCACTTCATTTGCGGTCGCTTTGTCGCGCAATTGGCCGAAGATAATATGCGCTCCCACGTATACTATCGCTGGTTCAATGAGATACCGGTACTGGCATTATTCCCTATTGTCATTCTGGTCGTGGTCAAGCCTTTTTGATCACTGCAATCAGGCGCCACTGAAAACCCCAAAATAAGATATACTCCAGCCGGTCAACAGCTCATAACAAGCTTACCCTATGAAACAATCAGAAAAATTATTCAAACAAGCCAGCCAGTTTATTCCCGGCGGAGTCAATTCACCGGTGCGCGCATTTAAAGCCGTCGGTGGCACCCCGGTTTTTATTGACCGCGCGCAAGGCCCGTATCTCTATGATGTCGACGGCCAACGCTACGTTGACTATATGTTGTCCTGGGGCCCAATGATTCTTGGCCACGCCCACCCCGACATTCTTTCTGCGGTTGAAGCACAACTGAAAAATGGCTTGAGCTTCGGCGCCCCCACTGAAATCGAAACCGACCTGGCTAAAAAAATCTGTAACATCATGCCCAACATGGATCTGATCCGCATGGTCAATTCGGGCACCGAAGCCACCATGAGTGCGATCCGCTTGGCGCGAGGTCACACCGGCCGCGACAAGATTATTAAATTTGAAGGTTGCTATCACGGCCACTCAGATTCCCTGTTAGTCAAAGCCGGTTCGGGTGCGCTCACCCTGGGTGTCCCCAGCTCACCCGGCGTCCCCAGCGCATTAGCCGACCACACAATCACCCTGAACTACAATGATATCGAAGGGGTAAAAGAAGCGTTTAAAGCCATTGGTGAGCAGGTCGCCTGTGTTATTGTCGAACCGGTTGCCGGCAATATGAACTGCGTCCCTCCTATCCCCGGCTTTCTGCAATGCCTGCGCGAACAGTGCACGGAATACGGCAGCGTATTCATTATTGACGAAGTGATGACCGGCTTTCGCCTGGGCATCACCGGAGCGCAGGGCTATTACGGTATCGAAGCGGACATCACCACCCTGGGCAAAGTCATTGGCGGCGGTATGCCCGTCGCTGCTTTTGGTGGCAAGCGTGAAATCATGGAGAAGATTGCCCCCAGCGGGCCTGTTTACCAGGCGGGCACCTTATCGGGAAATCCCATCGCCATGGCAGCGGGCCTAGCCATGCTCAATGCAGTGAGCGAAGAAAATTTTTACCCGCCGCTGTTTGAAAAAACTACCCGCTTAATTAACGGGCTGAATGACAAAGCCAAAAAAGCAGGCATTCCTTTTACCAGTAATCACGTCGGCTCAATGTTCGGCGGTTTCTTTACCGAAGAAACCCACGTCACTAATTACCAACAGGTTATGGCGTGTAATACCGAGCGCTTTAATCAATTTTTCCATGGCATGCTGGACGCCGGTGTTTATCTCGCCCCAGCCGCCTATGAAGCAGGATTTTTATCCGCAGCACATTCCCAGGAAGATATTGATTTTACCCTGGACGCTGCCGAAAAAGTTTTTAACCATTTATCATAAGGGATTTCATCATGAATCGATCACTGCTGCGAGGTGCCTACCCTAATACGCGTATGCGAAGAATGCGGCGTGATGATTTTTCCCGACGCCTGATGCGCGAAACATCGCTTACCGTAGACGATTTGATTTTTCCTGTTTTTGTTATAGAAGGCAAAGGCCAGCGAGAGCACATTGATTCAATGCCCGGCATTGAACGTCTCAGCATTGATTTATTGGTAGAAGAAGCCAGACTCCTTTATCAACTGGGTATTCCGGCCATTGCACTTTTTCCCGTCACCCCCAATGAAATAAAATCAGCGCTCGCCGAAGAGGCTTTTAATCCCGACGGCTTGGCACAACGCGCTGTAAAAGCGATAAAAAATGCCGTCCCCGAACTGGGCGTGATCACGGATGTGGCACTGGATCCTTTTACCGTTCACGGCCAGGATGGCATCCTCGACAACAACGGCTATGTGCTCAATGACCGCAGCGTTGAAGCACTGGTAAAACAAGCCATCTCCCATGCCAATGCCGGCGCCGATATTGTCGCCCCCTCCGACATGATGGATGGGCGCATTGGCGCTGTGCGCCAGGCGCTGGAACAAGAGGGCCATGTGAACACAAAAATCCTCGCCTATTCAGCCAAATACGCCTCCAGCTACTACGGCCCGTTTCGCGATGCCGTAGGCTCGGCCGCCAATCTGCAAGGTGCCGATAAATACAGCTATCAGATGGACCCCGCCAACAGCGATGAAGCCCTGCATGAATGCGCACTGGATCTGGCTGAAGGCGCCGACATGATCATGGTCAAGCCTGGCATGCCCTATCTTGATATTGTCCGGCGAATAAAAAATGAACTGGCTGCCCCTACCCTGGTTTACCAGGTCAGTGGTGAGTATGCCATGCATGTCGCCGCCTTCCAGAACGGCTGGCTGGAACGCGATGCGGTAATGATGGAATCACTACTGGCCTTTAAAAGAGCCGGTGCAGACGCAGTACTCAGTTATTTTGCCAAGGACGTCGCAAAAATACTAGGCGCTTAATAGCGGTTTCCCCGTGTTTTGCTACACTGGAGAGTAAAATCAACTCCAGGATTCTATCGATGAAAAAAATACTCTCGGCAAGCCTTGTTTGCCTACTCCTGCCCTTAGCAGCTCAAGCTGATACATTGGGTATCAAGTTCGGCGCCAACGCCTGGCAACAGAATTTTTCCGGCGACGCCAAGAGTGGCCAGGCCGGCGACAATATTGATATTGAAAATGAGCTGGGGTTTGATGACGATGATGGCTTTCAGGGCTATATCTCCTTTGAGCACCCCATACCCATTATTCCTAATATTCTGGTGCAACGGACGGTAATCGACGCCGACTCCAACAGCATCCTCAATGCCAATTTCGATGGCGTTGATTTCAACGGCCCGGTACAAAGCACCATCGACCTCACCCATACCGATGCCACCCTGTATTACGAAATACTGGATAACTGGATATCCCTGGATCTGGGCCTGACCGCGCGCTTCTTTGAAGAGGGATTTAAAATCGATCAAACCGATAACAGTGGCAACAGAGCCTCGCTGGATATCGATGAAGTCATCCCCATGGTCTACCTCGCCCTCAAGTTTGACCTGCCGCTGACCGGCCTCTATGTCGGCGCCGACGGCAACGGCATCAAGTATGACGATGATACTATTCTCGACCTAAAGGCGATGATAGGCTGGGAATCCTCCTTTGGCCTGGGCATAGAAGCGGGTTACCGTTATTTCGATATCCAGTATGAAGATAATCAGGAAGAAGCCGACGTGACCATTGAAGGCCCCTATGCTGGTCTTTTCTTTCACTTCTAGCCAAAACGCAACACTGAATTCCGGCAGGCTGTTGAAAAGATTATTCTAACGCTTTCAACAGCCTGATCGGCGATTGTCACTTACCTCCGCTACTCCTTCTCCTGCGCAAAACTGTCAAATCAAAAATCCTGATAGCTGTTGTATTTATGGCTGCCAATTTTCCCTTATAAGCTGTAATGTGCAGGGACAGTCCACACGGAGATCACACTAATGAGCAAAGAAAACACCGTCAGTCGTAGAGGTTTATTCAAGGGCGCCGGGCTTGGGCTGGTTGCAGGCATCGTCGGCAGCCGCTTGTTGCACAGCGAAAAAACCTGCCTGAACGAAGCCCTGCCCGCCGGCAGCCCCGCCAGCCGCGAGGCCATGCGTGAATTAATTAACGTCATGAACGACTATGACCAGGAATATATCGAGCGCGGTTTTAGCACCCCTGATGAGCGGGATTTCGCCGAGGGCGAACGCTACTTGACGCACTTGATCCGCGTCGGTGCTGAACTGTTCCTGGAGCGCGGTGATGAGCACCCGGAGTTTGTACAGATCGTCACCCCGACCCTGAAGCTAATGGGTGACAACCCCGACAGTTATTACTTCCACAGCCAAATTCGCGGTGATCGTAATTACCGTATCCGCGGCCAACGCCGTGGCGAAGTATATATTTCACTGACCGTCCACACCGGTGATGAACCCGGCGGCTGGGCCACCGGTGTCGCTACTACCCTCAATGACAGGCAATTCAACACCGATGCCGAGGGCAATTTTGAGTTAATGGTAGGTCCCACAGTATCGGGAGCCAACAGCCTCAAAACCACCGCCGATTCTATCTCCATCATTACCCGTCATTACTATTTAAACGAAAACTATGCCGCCTCAGACCCCACCATCCACCCACAGATGGTGATCGAAAACATCCATGAAGTCGCACCACCAGCGGCACCGACTGACCAAAGCATGGCCGAGCGGATACGCGCATTAACACGGTTTGTACGGGCGAACAGTATCGACCGGCCACTAATGAACCCACTGGACACACCGGACTGGTTTTCACTCATCCCCAACCGCCTGGGCCAACCCGCCAAATGGTCTCCCGATCATGACGCCGGTGGCTGGGGTGCGATTGATAACGCCTACGCTGCCGGCCGCTTTGAACTGGCACCCGATGAAGCGCTGGTCATTGAAGGCATCATGCCCAAGTGCATATTTGCCAACGTGATGCTGTGGAACCGCTACCTGCAAACCTTTGATTATCGCTACCGCCAGGTATCGCTGAACCGAAAACAAATGCAACTTGAGGCGGATGGCAGCTTTCGTATTGTGGTCGCTCACCAGGACCCAGGCATCGCCAACTGGCTTGATACCGAACAGCGTGACAACGGTATTATCTATTGGCGCTTTCTTATGCCATCGGGCGAACTGGCGGCCATCGATAGTCGGGTTGTTCGTTTCAGCGAACTCAATAACAAGGGCTAAATCAAATGGCACTGGCGTACATTCCCTTAGTGCACGTCATTGTGACAATGCCTGCCTTGCGCTGTCCGTTGCCCCATTATCATACTGCGCTATTACTTTTAGCCCTGCTTTTTTTTCCTGTTGAAAAAAGCAGGGCCGAATGCGAATGTCTCTGGCAAGGTTCCTTCAATCAAGCCGCCACACAGGCCGACCTGATTGTCAGCGGCATAGTGGTGAGTCGTAAGGGCAATGCCTTCGATCTACAAATCGAAACAATTATTAGCGGCAAGGAGTTTCGAGAAACGATTCGTGTTTGGGCCGACAACGGTCAACTCTGTCGCCCACCGGTGACGGAATTTACACTGCAAAGCCAATGGTTGCTGGCCGTTTTTAAAATTACCGAGGTACCTGTCGGAGCGTTTAATCCCAACACACCCAGCATTAGCTATGGTCGCGCAGAGGATTATTATCTATCGAAGTGCGGCGCCTACTGGCTGCATGTTGATAATGGCTATGTTTCAGGCAACCTGATTAACGGCCAGCGCTGGCAGTGGGAAAATAAAAAAATGAACCCGGTGTTACTGGAATTAATCGATGCCTATTTTAAAGGCATTCTACCCGACGCCGCACTAACAGAAGCCGCCAAACCACAAACAGAAGCCAAAAAATTAATGGAATCAACCCAGCGCTTTATCGATCGCCAGCAGTCGCTTTGAGCGCCGCTATCAGTTCATCCATCATCATTAATGACAGCCCCCAAATTCTCTGCTGCTGATAAAAATAACAGGGCAGAGTGAAATTAATTTTCTTCAATTTCCACTGCATGGTTTGACGATTGGCGTGGTCGGCAAAAAACCCCAGTGGCACCCACAGAATGTCCGCCACCTCATGATTCAATGTTAACTCGGGGACATCCTCGATGGTAAATACATAGGGCGTCACAATCATCGGTTTTTTGCCGCGATGACGCTGCACCATAACGTCTGAAAGGCGACCCATACATTGCGTATACTGATTAGTATCCAGGCCAATTTCTTCGAGGGTTTCACGCCGAGCCGTTTGCAGGTTATTGTGATCACTGTGATCACTGAGACCGCCGGGAAAAGCCATATGCCCGGACCATGGATCACCCTCACGATCAGCACGTTTGATCATTAAGGCTTCCAGCCCCAGCTCTGCCTCCCTGACAATAATGGCAACGGCGGAACGCTTAACAACTCTTCGATACCACTTTTTTCGGGGGCGGTAGGATTGTGTAATTTCAACTAGTTGATTGAGATATTGTACCGGCACAGGCACCCCCGATTCAGGGAAGCAAACCGAATGGCGATGCCATTCTGCTTATTCAGTAATTTTCTGCTGTGCCAGTTCATCTTCAATAGCCACTGCCTCGACCTGCTCAATTTGTTGTTCAATCATCGCGACTACAAATGAAATTTCTTCTTCTGTTAACTGCCCTTCCTTAAAAAATATTACCCGATAATCCGATGACAGGATAATAATGGCTGAATTTTTTGGCTCTAATTCCCAGACGCTGGCACCCTCGCCTTTTTTATCCGCCACAATACTGGAATACCAGTATTTAATTTTATTCTTTTTAAGCTGGCTGTTAACAATTCCCGCCGTACCAAACAGCGTATCATCCAGATTAATAATGGTAGTGGTGTGGTGATAATCCATGGAAAAATCCTGAACACCCAATACGTCAGTAAAGGGCTTGTTCATATCTCTTGTCCCCATGCGACCGGCCAGATACTGGATGATCTGTACTTTATTTTCCAGTTGTGCGGTATTCCATGGCTGGTAGTAAATCGTGTCTTCCCCCTCCAGCATCAACTCACCGTATTTCTCTATTGATAGTGAGGGCAGAATTTCGCCCACCTTAATACCGGCCTGAACAGATACGGCTAATAAGGAAAAGAAAAACAACAGGGCGATGGGCATTACACGTAACATGAAAAACTCCGAACTCGGTGATTATTACAGCGGGGATAAGCCGCGGACAGTTGCGCAGATTAACACAGGACGCACTGGCTTCAAACAACAGGCCAGGACTGGATAAACCATCACTACTCAAACAGGCCCTGGAACCAGCGCAAAACACCCGGCAGGCTCGTCTCACAGTCTGCTTTTTGTTGCGGGCCGCTGCCCAACAGAAACGGCATATAGCGCGAGTTTTCACATAAACGCCGGCTGAGCAGGCCACTGCTATCATCTATCCACTTATAGACCACACCCTGCGGCGCCTCAAGATCCAGCGGCTGATGACTGGCGCTGGCCATAAATTCAGCCCAGACTTTTAGTGCCCCCGCACTACCGGTCAAGCCGGTACTTTTATTATTATCATGTCCCAACCACACCACCGCCAGATAATCACCGGCAAAACCGGCAAACCAGGAATCGCGCAAGTCATTGGTCGAGCCGGTTTTTCCTGCCACCGCATAATCTTCCGGCAGGTAGCGATAAACGGCTTTACCCGTACCCTCACGCACCACCTCAATCAGGGAGTAGTGCAACAGGTGAACAATTTCATCCTCTACCACTGGCACTTGTTGAACTGGATATCGCGCCAATGCCCTGCCCTCGGCATTGGCGATATCAACAATAGACCGCAGCGGGCTGTGCACACCTTTGGCGGCAATGGTCTGGTACATCCCCGCCACCTCCAGCGGTGATAGACTCCCCGCCCCCAGCGTTAACGCCGGTACCTGCGGCATGACTCTTTTCACGCCCAAGCGCTTAATCATATTGGCGACCTCACCAATGCCCATCTCCATACCCAAGCGCGCCGTGGCCTGGTTATAGGAATTAGACAACGCCCGATGCAATAACACCTGGCCATGACTTTTCTTATCAAAGTTTTTCGGTTGCCAGAGGCTGTTATTGGGCCCGGCGACCTCGACCGGGCCATCACTAATCGCCGTAGCCAGGGTGTAGCGCCGAGGCTGCTCTAACGCAGCCAGGTATACTGCCGGCTTCACCAGCGAACCGATTGGGCGCACCGCGTCCAGCGCCCGGTTAAAACCGGCAAAGCGCATACGCCGCCCACCGACAACCGCAAGCACGTCACCCGTATCAACCTTAACCACCACCATTGCCGCTTCGAGATTTTTATCCAGCCCGGACATCACCCTGGCCACACTCTGCTCCGCATGATGTTGCACCAGCGGGTCAAAACTGGTGAAAATTTTCATCCCCTCCGTCTGCAAGGACTGCGCACTGTAATCACGGCGCAACTGCCTGCGCACTAAATCCAGGTAAGCCGGGTAAACCCCTTCCATCGCGCTGCTTTTTGCCAAGCCCAAGCCACGAGCTTCATAAGCTGTCGCCTGACCGGGTGTGATTAGCTGGTTTTTCGCCATCACCGCCAACACCACATTGCGGCGCTCACGGGCACGCTCAGGATTGCGCCAGGGGTCGTAATAGGAAGGCCCTTTGACCATACCCACTAATAGCGCAACCTGGCCGGCATCCAGGTTCTCCAGCGGTCGATTGAAATAATGCCTGCTGGCCAGGGCAAAACCATGAATAGAGCGAGAACCTTCCTGCCCCAGATACACTTCATTAAGATAGGATTCGAGTATCTTCTGCTTGCTGTAATGCAACTCAACCATCATCGCCATGATGGCCTCCACAGCCTTGCGCCACAGGCTGCGACTTTGACTGAGGAAAACATTTTTAACCAGCTGCTGGGTAATCGTACTACCCCCCTGCACCGTACGGCCAGCCTTAATATTCACCATCATGGCCCGGGCAATGGCTCTGGGCGAAACACCAAGATGCTGGTAAAAGCGCCTGTCCTCCACTAACAACAGTATTTCAATCAGGCTGTTAGGCACCTCATCCAGACGTAGTAATAAACGGTCTTCCCGATGACTGGGATAAATACTGCCGATCTCAAGGGGCTCCAGCTCGACCTCAGGCAAATAGCCCCCGGCAATTTTCTCCAGCGTTTTGATCCGCTGGTCATCAAATTCCAGCCTGAAGCGGACCGGCTCTACCCTGCCCTCGATGGACTGGAAGCCCCGACTGTAAATCTGGAACACATTAGCCCGGCGGGTAAAACTGCCCGGCTGGCGTGAGCTCGCCTGCTCGCTGTAACCCATCAAACGCAGTTGATAGACAAAGTCGCCGGGCGCCAGAAAGCGACCTTCAAACAGCGTCAGGCTGTGCGAATACACTCTTGCCGGCATTTGCCACTGTCTCTCGTTCAGCGTATAGCGCACTTTGGCATCAAGGTAGATCAACGCCACCGCCAACACCACCGACAGCGTCAGGGTAAGCTTTAGGAAGAAGTGATTACTGGTTTTTTTTCGAGGTTTTTTTCTTGGCTTAGGCATCAGCGCGAGTTTAGCTCGGATGTTTCACCCAGTACCAGTATTTTCTGGTAACTGAGGGCATCCTTTTGGAAACCCCGCCTCAGTTGATGATTGCAATCACTCCAGCAAACCGGATAATAGGCCGCCTCAATTTAACGGGAAGTTTAAACATGGCTAAATACCACATCTATGGCCTTGGTGCCGCACTGGTCGATACTGAAATCGAAGTGGCCGATGACGAACTACTGTCAATGGGCGTGGAAAAAGGTTTAATGACGCTGGTGGACGAAACGCGCCAACATGAGCTGATGGAGCACTTGCAGGGCCATTTGGTACACTCCAGGCGCGCCAGTGGCGGCTCGGCCTGTAACAGTATCATTGCGGCCAGCTACTTTGGTGCCAATGCCTTTTATTCCTGCAAGGTGGCCAATGATGACAATGGCCACTTTTATCTCGACGACCTGAAAGACGCCGGCGTCGATTCCAACTTCCATAGCGAAAAAGAGCAGGGGATTACCGGAAAATGCCTGGTCATGATTTCGCCCGATGCCGAACGCAGCATGAATACTTTTCTGGGCATTAGCGAAACCCTGACAACGGACGACCTTAACCAGCAAGCCATTGCCGACTCCCAGTATATTTATATGGAAGGCTATCTGGTCACATCCCCCAGCTGTAGAGCCGCCGCCATTGAAGCCAAGCGTATAGCCGAGGCTAATAATGTTAAAATCGCCTTCACCCTTTCCGACCCCGGCATGGTGGAGTTTTTTAAAGAGGGCCTGACTGAAATGATTGGCGACGGCGTCGACATACTCTTTTGCAACAAGGATGAAGCACTGGGCTGGGCTAATACCGACTGCCTGGAAACAGCGATAAACTCGCTCAAAAGTATAGCAAAAACATTTGCCATCACCCTGGGCGCCGAGGGGGCACTGGTTTTTGACGGACAACGGGAAATATCGATTGCCGGCAACAAAGTAGATGCTATCGACACTAACGGGGCGGGTGATATGTTTGCCGGTGCATTCCTATATGCTATTACACACGATCACGACCATGAAACGGCGGGTAAACTCGCCAGCCTGGCCTCCTCCAAAGTCGTCGCCAGCTATGGCCCCCGTTTACCCGCTGCGGAACACGAGGGAATTCGCCGCCAGGCGATTAACAGCTAATGGTAACTGTTTGACCAAACAATGCGAAAAAATACCCTATTCCATTGGACGAAATCTGAGCTAAACTTATTCAGAGATTCCCATGGATTTTTATTGAACTTACCTCTTTTAAGATGAATATTGACGAACGAATCAGATTACTCCAGGCCACTCCCTTTTTTGGTGCCGCCAAAGAGAGCAGTATTACCTTGCTGCTGGATTTGTCAGAAACCCAGAAAATGCCAAAGGGTGGGTTCTTTTTTCGCCAGGGTGAGCGCGGCGATTCACTGTACCTGCTAGAAAAAGGCCAGGCGGTTATTTTTAAGCAGTGGCACGAAGATGAATACCCGTTACGCCACGTAAGAGACGGTGACTGCTTCGGCGAACTGGCAATGATCGACTTTTCCCCCCGCAGCGCATCAGTAAAAGCGGAGAAGGACAGCGTCGCCATTAAAATACCTTCCTCAGCCCTGCATTCACTCTACCAGCAAGACCCCGAACAATTTGTCATCATCCAGATGAACATGGCCAGGGAAGTCAGCCGCCGCTTGCGCGCCTCCGATGAGCGCTGGTTCAGGCATCAGCTCAATACCAGCTTTCATGTCGACTAGGCCTTCAGCCACTCAATCATCCGCGCAAATCAGCACTATTTTCCCCAATACCTCGGCTCGATCAATACGGCGGTGAGCTTCTGCAGCCTGCGCCAGTGGCAATCTATCGGCTACCGCTGGCGACAGCTTTCCCTGACGGAGAAAATCAAATAATTCAGCGACGTCCTGCTTGAATTGCTCGGGTAATTTCTGCCGTCGGCTATGTATATTATAAAAAGTGGACGAGCGACCATCTGGCAATAATTTCCACAACCCCAATAATTTGGCGAAACCCCATAACAGCGAAGGCAAGCGCTCCTCTCCCGTGGTAAGTTGCAGTGCGCCAAAACCAATTAGCATGCCTCCGCGCTTGAGACAACGATAAGAACGCGACCAGTTAGCGCCACCGATAGTATCGAAAACAACATCAACACCACCGTCAGTAAGCCCCTGAATACTCTCGACAAAATCTTCACTGCGGTAATCGATGTGGGTGGCGCCGAAACGCTCAAGCAACGATTTCTTCCCCGCGGAAGCGGTACCATAGACCGTCAGCCCCCTGAGCCGGCATAACTCCAACAAAGCCGTACCCACAGCGCCACCAGCGGCGTGGACCAGGGCAGTATCTCCCTCCTTGAGCTCAGCAACCCGTTTAATCATCTGCCAGGCAGTGGTATAGGAGAGAATCATACTGACCGCCTCTGCAGGATCCAGTCCTGCGGGCGCAGGTAGCAGACGCTCAGCATCAACACAGAGGTATTCGGTATAAGCACCAATCACCGGCATATCAGCAACATATTGGCCGACAGTAAACCCACTGACATCACTGCCGAGTTTATCAACCACGCCGAACCAATCGTAACCCAGAGTGAACGGTGGCTTGTCCTTCACATCAACATACTGGCCCTGGCGAATAATCGTATCGGTAAACCCGGTACCGGCCGCCAGCACCTTGACCCTGACCTCATTCGCCTCCGGCTCAGGGAGCTGAGCCTCTTCTATTAATTTAAGATTTTCCGGACCACCAAATTCGCTTACTACAACGTGCTTATAACGCATAGCCACTTTCCCTACTGATTAAGAAAGCGACTATACACCGCCATTATTGATTAACCTATTGACTTAACCAATTGGTAATCTAGCCACCCGCCAGCGTTTCTTCGGTGATCGCAATGCGTCGCCGCAGGTAATCCTTTTCATAATTATTGTCGTCGCCGGCCTTGGCTTCTTCGAGCAAGGCATTGAGGGTATCGAGACGTATATTCAATGCCGCCTTGTTATTGGGCTCGGCAGCTAGCACCACCTCGAGAATATGTAATGTTTTCATCAGCTCATGGTTCTGCCAGTGCTGCAGCGCCTTGGCCACCAGCGCCTCTGGGCCGGCCATTTGCGCTAATTCCGCATAGACATCCCTGACTGGCACCGGGTATAACTCGGTAGTACTCTCGAAGTGAAACCAGGTGGCATAGTAATCCCAGATACTGCGCACTGCCCAGGATACCTTGCCATGCTCCTGGGTAAGCGCCAGTTCCGGTGGCAATTTTATCTCTGCCATTAACGCGTAAACTGTTTTTCCCTCATTCATACCCTTGATGGTTTCGTCGTGGACATATTGAGTAGCGTCACGAATCAATGTCAGTCCGGCGCGAATATTTTCTTTGCCGGTGATCGCGCTGTGGTGACTGGGTACCAGCATTTCAATGTCCAGTGCAATTAACTTGTTAAGGGAATTAATGTACTCAATAGGCGCGCGAACTTTTTCACCGCGCATGGTGAATACATTTGGAAACTGTGGGAACAGCGGCCCCAGGGTGTCGCCAGAAAAAAGGATTTTCTTCTGCGGTAACCACAGGCTGATATTATCAGCACCCTCCGCGCCAGGGGTAGACAAGACTTCGAATACCGTTCTGCCCAGGATAAAACGATAATCCGCTTCGTCCACATCCACCGATGTTTCAACTTTTTTGTAAGCCAGCAGTTTGTTAGTGGCAGGCTCTTCCGGCATCCAGGGGAATAAAATACGATTGCGCCGCCACTGAAACGGTGTGAGTTCTATCAGGTAGCGCTGCTCTTCGGCGAATTCCCGATGAGCGACCAGCACGGTGTCATCCTCCCGCCAGAACTGGGCGCCGCCTATGTGGTCCGCATGGGAGTGACTGAGGATAATATACTTGATCGGCGCATCGGACACTTCTTTTAACAGACGCACATGCTGAGCTGCCTGAATCGCAATACCGGTATCAAACAGAACATTACCCTCAGAGGTCACGATCATATGTGTGTTGGCAATACCGCTTGCCTGATAGACATCGGGTGCCAACGCTTTCACCTCAACCGGGATTTTATGGAAACCACCCGCCACGTCATCGGGCATACTGCGTATAGCAATGTTACCAACCACCTCCATGGTTTTTAGCGTGACCGCCTTTTTGACCTCTTCACCGCCTACCAATAGCCATACTCCAACAGCAACCAGCAGTAAAATAACCATCGCACCGATTTTACCGATACCGGCTTGCTTGCTCATACTTGCATCCTCTGATTCATTAAATAATATTCGCATCTCAATAGAGTGAAGCATGCAAGTTACCCTGCATAGAGCGCCAACGGCAATACCTTATCCCAATCACGCCGGATGCAGTACTGCTGTCGACTCGGAAATCCTCCAGTGAATGTGCAGGCGCAATTAAACCACTTGACTTAAGTTTAAAGCAAGTGGTTTAATTACCTGATGAACAATGCAGCGCAACAACCTCAAACCACTCTCGAGCAGTTAATTGTGACCGCCGAGCGGCTCTACGCCGAGCACGGGATTGACGCTGTCTCGGCCAGGCAGATTGCCGAGGCCGCCGGGCAAAAAAACTCCTCGGCCGTCAACTACCATTTTGGCGGCAAGCAACAACTGCTCACCGCCATCATCGATTACCGCGTTAAACCCATGGCCCGCACTCGGCAAATGGCCCTTGGCACCCTTAAAGCACAAGGAAAACAAAAAGACCTCAAGGCACTGGTCACCGCACTGGTACAGCCCTATGCCGAGCAACTGCTCTACCCCGCCGAAGAAAACCATTATGTCTTGCTGGCCAGCCAACTCTGCACTCGGCAGCAGGGCATCGACCTGTTACGCAGTGTTCCTGGCTGGTCCGCCGCAATCGATGAATTAACCCACTTAATACTTGCCGTGCTGGGGGACTTACCTGCAAATATAGCGGCAGAACGATTAAAAATGATGGGCGTACAGATCAATCATACGATTGCCCACTGGGACCTTAACCGGCGGCGCGACAGCAGGCACTTCACCCCGGAGCAATTGCAAAACAAAGTACGACTATTGGTCGACTACATCAGCGCAGGCTTATCGGCCACCGGCTAAGCGGCAACCGACTGGACGCAAGATATGAGGCACAACAATGAGCAGCACTGAAATCATGGGCATCTTTATTATCAGCTCCTTTTCCCTCGCCTATCTGGCGGAGCTGGCGGCTGGCCGTATTACCAATGCCAAGCGACCACTACGAGATGCCTTATTTAGCCTGTCGGCCATGCTCAGCCAACCAATACTCACCGGGGTGGTGGTCGCCTTTGTCGCCTCAAACCTGATGGTGCTTGCGCTACCGACCTATGCCAACCGCTTTGCCGAGCTGCCCTTTTTACCCTGCTTTCTCGGCCTGTTTTTTATCAACGAAATGCTGCATTACTGGGTACACCGTGCGGCCCATGAATATCGCTGGCTATGGAAATTACACCGTACCCACCACAGCGGCATGGATATGAATGCCGGCCTGATGTTTCGCTACAATCTGTTCTGGCCATTGATCGTACCGCAAACCTGGATGGGCAGTGTTGCCATGTATCTCGGTCAAACCGATGCCTTTTTACTCGCGGCGATGATCACCTATGGCGTCAACGTACTCACCCACGTCAGCTTCCGCTGGGACCTGTGGCTCAGGAAAAAAATACCGGGACTAAAGCCGCTTTGGTGGCTGATCGAGCGTAGCATCACCCTGCCCGACACGCATCAAGCGCATCACGCCTACGGCAAAGGGGCACACCCCAATGGTAACTATGCCGTCACTCTTTTTATCTTCGATGTACTATTCGGCACCGCTAAAATTCCTCGGCAACGACAACAAAACTTTGGCCTGCCTATATCACCCCGGCTGCACTGGGCTGAGGAATTGCTCTGGCCCATCATTAAAAAACCACTGTTACCGAAAGCTGCGGCCCAAACTTCGAAAAAGTAAATATCAGAGATTTTTCGCGGCGTTTTCGTCGACGACTGTCATAATTCAAGCTTAATACCAAGGCTGTACTGAGAATGTCTCTTGGTAAGAATCGCTAGGACTGCTTATTAGTATCTGGCTCTACAGGAGGCGCAACGCCAAATAGCCGAAAAATAATTTTGTTAATTACTTTATCCGTTGGACGAAATACATAAGATACCGCCGCTGTCATTAATGAATAGAAAAACTTTTCTTCATTATCCTGGGCAATCATGGTAAATAAAACAACAATAACAGCAACCACTAAAACACTATAGATTGCCCACACTGCCTTGCTATAAAAAACATACTTATTTTCTTTATTATCACTCATAGCTTTAAAAACACCGTATCTGATTAGTAATGTATCAATGCCTTCAGCATGTGTGCGACGATTTTCACTTCACATAGCTAAAATTATTAGTCCGGTTTTCATTATTCGTAGTAGTTCCACAGCCAAAGTACCTTAATTGACTTTTCGTTTCCTAATAGCTGCTATGCAAGCCTGCGCTGAATATTAATCCGGCATAAATATGCCACGAAAAGATCGCCTGCAAGTTTCTCATAAGGTGGTGGATTTTAATACGAATCATTTGAATAATGACCTTCCAGCCACCCTCTGTCAACAGTACGGCGCTGCCTCTTTTCCTGCAATAACAACAAATATCGCCAATAAGAGCGAAAAGGCTGGAAGCGAGCATTGAATGCAGCCTAAATCACTTCCAGCTAACACAGCGCACCTTATATCAAGGTGTTTTTGCTGCATCTAGCGACCATCAATAGTTATACCTAACGTTGAAATAATTTCATAGTAACTAAACAATATGAAAAGGAAGAAAATGAATAGAATTATTTCATGCTTAAATTGATGACGCAGATAAAAATGCCGATCTTTATGGTGAAACACGTCCATCAATTCATCACCGAAACGAATAGAGAGAAATGTGCCAATGCCAGATAACACAATGACTAACCAGTATGGAAAAGGTGTTGTTAATATGACTTTTAATATTTGCGTGACAAACGTAGTTTCATAAATTTCCCTGAAATATATTAATGAAAAAATATTGATTAAAATCGCAACAGCCCAGACTGCAATTTCTGACAACACCATGCGAATGCCAAATAATATCCTGAGAGGAAAATCTAATAAGAAACCAGCATCGGCAACAGGTGTGCAAAGCACGAAGAAGCTCCATGTTAATAAAGAAGCGACACCCCCAGTTAACAGATTATATTGGTAGCTTAAATACGCAAAATAAGATAATAGAATTAAGCATAACAAGATAAACTTTATCAAAACCTGATGACCAGGACGCTCCATAAATTTTCTCAATATCATTCATTTAACCATGTGACCGCATCATTGCTATTTTCAAAATACTTTATCTCTCCAGATACAAACCAGCCACCAATTTTTGCGGCTAGTTTTTGCCAATCTTTATTGCCGTAAATAGCCACTTTTTCAAATTCATTACCATGTTTTAGCCCAATCCTGAAATCATCCCACGCGGCCCTTGGTTCCCACCCTTCCAATTCTGTTCCATCAATAAGCGCTTTTACTTTGGGATATCTAACTTCTGCTAAAGCCGAATCAATCATTGGAGTAATTATTTCATAGTCTTTATGCGTCAGCTTTCCTTGCGCCTTTAGGGATAGAAAAAAAACATCTCCCGTTCTTTCGATACCGATAAATACTCCATGTCGTTGAAGTTTCATTTTATTTTCCTATTGCCTGGATATAATGTCTTTCGCATGACCGGCACCGCAGCCACTCTTCGCACAAAGCCAAGCTGGCATTTAGCTAGGAATTAGGTATCGGCAGGTCAGGATCTTTGGCACTGAGCATTTTTGATAAAAATGCATCCCATATCGGATTTTCAGCAAGAGTTCACTCCGTCCACTTTTATTTTAATACCTTTTTACTCATAGTGGCTCCATAAACGAAGCACCTTAATTGATTTTTCTTTTTCTAGCACTTGGTAAACAAACCGATGTTGAATGTTAATACGTCGAGAGTAAGCCCCTGAAAGATCGCCTACCAGCTTTTCGTAAGGCGGTGGGTTTTGATACGGATCAGCTTCAATAATTGATAGTAATTCCTGAGCTTTATTTTTAAGCCCTGAAGAAGTTAGTTTTCGGGCATCTTTTTGAACTTGTTTAGTATAATAGACCTGCCACATTACCAATTTAGTTCCTGATCGCAATCATCTAAGTTTGCGGCCATTCCTTCTTGAATAGACTCCCTCATTCCAGGGACCGATAGGAGGTGGAGGGTCTCATTGATAGCCTTCCAGTCATCCTCGGCTAGCAGGACTGCATTACCTCTTTTTCCTGTAATAATAATAGGCTGGTGTGTATCTGTGGTTTCGTCAATGAGGGCGTAAAGCTTGGAACGCGCCTCAGTAGCATTGAATGTAGTCATGTATCACCTCCGATCCATATAGCGTACGTAAATACGTACGTGATGTCACTGTGCTTTTGAGGTATAACGAGGCTGCAGAATAACTCCAACCTTATTTTTCTTTCAAATCTGTTCGATTTCCAGGCTAAAAAAAGCCCTGTTTTTTCATAACTCAGCAAACAACCTTCAGTTTTTTCTTTCAGGTTGCTCTCCGCACGAAAACTATTACCAAGCCCTATGTTTCGGAGTTTTTCTACAGCCTCAACGCCAAGCACAGCGGCAGCCGTAAGGCTGTCGCGACTGGTGCGCATTGTTATGCCGCATTTAGATTAACTTTGGACACTTTGCCAAGACGGACCTTCTTTTTTGCTTGCCATAAGTCATAGTTGTGTTGCATAGCAAGCCAGCTCTCTGGTGACCTGCCAAGAGACTTAGAAAGCCTGAGCGCCATTTCAGGGCTGACTCCGCTTTGGGACTTAAGAATCCTGTTGAGAGTAGATGCCGCGACATCGAGTTTGGTGGCCAAAAACCTGCAACTTAGGTCAAATGGGTCCATGTATGTTGCAACAATAAACTCACCGGGATGAGGTGGATTATGCATAGTCATTAGTGATAATCCTCATAATTGAGTATATGAACATTGCCATCGGTAAACTCGAATGTGAGACGCCAGTTTCCCGAAACAGTGATAGACCAAATACCCTCACGCTGCCCCTTTAATGGGTGTAGCCTATATCCTGGCAGGTCGAGGTCATCTATATGGTGGGCTGAATCAAGTGCAGCTAGTTGAAATCTAAGCTTTTTCGAGTGTTTCGTCTGGATGCCAGCTGAAGTGCCCTTCAGATAGAATTTCTCAAGTCCCTTGTGCTTGAAGGATTTAATCATATGGCTATTGTAGCGCGTTGCGCAACACTGTCAAGAGGCATAACGCTAAGTGAACCTGTGGAGTGAGCTGGCAGATTTTTTGCGCATTTTGCAAAAATGGGTGACAGGTTACGGA
>JAUXHA010000021.1 GCA_030621845.1 Spongiibacteraceae bacterium | reverse complement strand
CAGGCACTGCGGCAATTAACCCAGCCGTGGGAGCCCTTGGCGATATAGTCCCAACTCCAGCGCTGGCGATAAAGGTCTTCCCAATTGCCCAGCTTGGCGGGCTTGCGACTGCCATCGATAGCCGCCTGGGCCTGGCGAAAATGAAATAGCGGCAAGCCACTACCCGTCACTACCGCAAAAGTGCTGGCCGCCTTGATAAAGCGGCGGCGTGAAAGTGTCACTGGTGTGTCGTTGGCCATAATGGTTGTCTCCGAACAGTCAGTCTTCCCTTTTTAAGCAAATAACGTCACCGGTTTTTCTCGCCAGTGATCGTTCCTTTAATAATTTACCCTAAACCCTGCAAACCTTGCAAACCATATTACTAGAACGTGACTAATATTTACAACAGATATATACTATTAATACATATATATTTACTATATAGTTGATTTAACACAGTCAGAGATCCACTTAATAAACACAAAACTGATATCAGTATTTAAATACTGCAATCATGTTAAAGGGGTATACGTTATGCCTGATACAGCCAAGACAAACCCATCAATCCCTCACCGATTATCCGACATTGCGAGCTGGGATTTCGAAACCGACGTTGCCATTGTCGGTTATGGCGGAGCCGGGGCCTGCGCAGCCATTGAGGCCTCAGATGCAGGCGCCGATGTAATGATTTTTGAACTGGCAAGTGATGGTGGCGGCTCCACCGCACTGTCTTCTGGCGAACTGTATGCCGGTGGCAACGGGGGAACAGATATTCAAAAAGCCTGTGGCTTTGAAGACAGCACTGAAGACATGCTCAATTACCTTATGAGCTCCATTGGACCTAGAGCCGACCAGGCAAAAGTTCACGCTTACTCAGAAGGCAGCGTAGAGCACTTTACGTGGCTTACAAGCAAAGGCGTACCATTTAAAAAGTCCTTTCATAAAAGACGCACCATTGTTCCAATGACCGATGATGGCCTATTGTATTCCGGTAACGAAAACGCCTGGCCCTACAGAGAAAAGGCCAAGCCTTGCCCCCGCGGACACTGCCCGGAAAGCGAAGGCGACAATGGTGGCGCATTGCTATTTAAGACGCTATCCAATGAAGTCAAAAAACGCCCCATTGAGGTTAAAAATGAAGCACGGGCACTGAGCTTAGTCGCCGATGAAAACAACCAAATCCATGGCATCATCGTCAGAATCAACCAAGTAGAATACGCAGTAAAGGCCAATAAAGCCGTCATACTTTGCAATGGTGGATTCTGCATGAACCGACCAATGTTAGAAAAATTTGCGCCAAAACTTGCCATAGGCAACATCCCTATTGGCAACCCTGGCGATACGGGCTCAGGCATACTTATGGGCATAAGTGTGGGCGGTGCAGCCATACACATGGACGAAGGCTTTATATCAATGCCATTCTACCCACCGGCAGAGGTAACCTATGGCATTTTTATTAACGCACAAGGTCAGCGCTTCGTGACTGAAGACAGCTATCACAGCCGCGTCGCGCACCATATACTACAGCAACCCGAAGGACGCGTTTACCTCATTCTTAATGCCGATGAAAACGACACCCACCCCGCCTTACTCAATGCCGATGTCGCGGCAACAGGTGAGACCATTGAAGAATTAGAAGAAGAACTGAAACTAGCCAAAGGCACACTAAAACACACCCTGGATTTTTATAATCAACACGCCGCTAATGGTGACGATCCTTTATTCCATAAGGCAACTGAGTGGTTGAGACCGATAAAACCACCCTATGTCGCTTTCGACTGCACACCGGGTCGAGGCGTCTTATTACCCTACTTCACATTTGGTGGGCTAGATACCCTTCCGTCCGGTGAAGTTGTCAATGCTGGCGGCGATATTATTCCAGGGCTTTATGCCGCAGGCCGCACTGCCTGTGGCTTACCGCGCTCGGGAGAAGGATACAGCAGCGGAACATCCGTAGGGGATGCAACATTTTCAGGACGCATGGCCGGACGCGCGGCGGCAAAGAGAGCACTATAGCCATAAATATTACAGCGTATTACCATTCCAGTTGAATGAGAGGGAATCGGGCTGGCATAGCCTGAAACAGATACATAGTATATCCAAATAACTTACGGGCAAATATGACAAAAGTATCTGGAAGCGCTGCAATATCAGCGGTTGTTTGGAAAAAATATCAAAACAACCTGTTTCGCTATCTGATGGTTATTGGTCGATTTAGCGAAACCAGGCTAATGAACGCCTTGCAAAAAAAGGGTTACAGTAACCTATCTACATCCTTTGCAAATCAAATGGTTTTAATTGCCCGAGACAACAAAGGCATACGCATTACTGACTTGGCAGCCTTACAAGGTATCAGCAAACAGCTGTGCCACCAAGCACTTCGACCCATCGAACAAGCAGGCTACATCTATCGAGACGTTGACCCAAGCGATGGGCGAGCAAAGCTTGTCAAGCTCACCCCCATTGCAAAACAAATGATACATGATGCATTCGCAGAGCTCAAAAACATCAACATAATGTTTTCCAATTTAATTGGCAGTAATAACTATAAAAGACTAAGCGAGCATATCGCCGACATTACGCCTTCAATATTTTTTGAGGAAAAAAACGTCCCGGATACCTTCTCAGCATCAAACCTTGCCTTCGCCGTCTTCGCTGGGCAAGCATCTCGTTTTTTCGAGACCAAGCTCATCAATCTCAACATAGCTAAAGGGCACCACAACTTAAAACCATCTTTTACTCAAGTGCTCGCCTATATCGACCTCAAGGGAAGCAAGATCAACACTATCGCTGAAATCAACAGCCTCTCCAACCAGGCTATTGCCAGAATATCCAACGAGCTGGAGGCGCAGGGCTATATAAAACGCTCAACCGTAACGCCCACCTCAAATAGAAAACAGCTAATATTCACACGACATGGCCTGCAGCTAATTAGCGACTCAGTAGACACTATCAACGTACTGGAAACGCAAATCAAGAATCAACTCGGCACAAAAAATTACCGGGATTTTGATCTAACGCTAAATAATCTCTACACTAAAATTAGAACAGACGATCAATCCCTAGATGATTTTGACCCGAAGTCTATTCTCATCGCCGAATCCGTGATTGGAAAAGAGCCATCAAAAGGTCGACTTACCGTGCAAGAGCTACTGCTTTTTATCGCATCACTCTGCGAAAAAGAAACTACAGCCCCGCACACTGGAAACAAGCTAAGCAGAATTCTGGAAAATCAACACGACTCCCCTATCACGTTTTCGAAAGCCGCCGCGCGAATCGTAAGCAACACTGCCATTCAGCCTGACAACATAGTCATCGAATTAGAAAAAAGACTTGGTCGCAAAAAAACTAACACCCTACTGACGTTGATAGACCAGTTAACAGCTGAGCTGGATAACTAATCGCAGTGACAACAGCAGAGATGGCAGGCAGCGTTTGCCCCCTTCACGCCCGGTATAACACCGGGCATTTTTGTATTCGGGGGGAATAGGCTGAAAAACTGAAACATGCTATAGTTTTCAATAATTTATAATAACACCGGGCAAACTTACAATGACGCTAACCCGCCACTGCACAGCGCTGATTAGCCTGCTCGTCCTGCTTACCTCACTCAACCTTTCGGTCGCCGAGGAAATTTCCGCCAAGCCCGCCGCGACCCCGGCTATTGAGCACAGCCCTGCCTCGCCAGAACAACCACCAGCACCGCAAGTAGGGCCCCCTGAGCACAGTAATCAGTCCGCCTTAAATGAAGCAACAACGGCGCAAGCGGCTCTGCCCCCAACAGAGGCCGAATACTGGGCCGAAAGAGTCGATACACTGATTATAAAATGGAACCAGGGCAAGGAAGTTAAACGCAACACCCTGTACCTGAAACTTAGCAAGGCTTTCGACCTGAATGCGGATCTCTACCAGGCGAGTAGCTGGAAGCAACAGCCAGCGGCGCAAATGGCCAATGACAATACTGTTAGCTACACCCGCCCACAAACCCAGGATCAGCTATTTACCACCATCGATACGCTTTATCATCAACGCTTGCGTTTAATGAACACCATCTCCGAACAATTAAAAAGTGAGGTGACAGGTACCGGCGTAGAAGGCGTAGAAGAATTTAAACGGGAACTGGACTTCCTCACGATTACCTTGCACTACCGCCTGCATGCCCTGCCTGACCTTCTCGACACGCTGGTTAATGATCTCACCGTTGCTCCCCTGCCCACTCTGTGGCAGTTCATGCAACTTATACTGGCAATTATGGCATTCCGATTTTGGCAGCGCTGGGCACCAAAGGGGCTGCACAAAATCCGCGCCAGTTTAATGAAGGCCAGACCAAGAACGCAACGAAACCTGCGAATGACCAAATTCATCTGGTATTTTGACCAGGTCAGGTCACCGATAGCGTGGCTATTATTATTAAGCCTGTTATTTAGTTTTGCCGAGCAACCTGCCTTACTGTTTTTCATTGAAGTCGCCAGAATCACCATGCGCTGGATCTTACTCAGCTGGCTGGGGGTGTTGTTAATCAATGCCTGGATCGCTAGAAGCTCCAACTCACTGAATGTCGATACCAGCGGTATTACACTGCGCTCACTACAATACCTTGGCACCTGGTTAGTCATCAATGGTCTGACTCTGGACCTTATACGTGATTACGCCGGTGAAGGAACCCTCTATGCCTGGGCGCTGCTGACAAACGAGGTATTATTACTGCTATTACTGATTATCCTGCTGATACTATGGCGTCCCATCATCCTTCAGGCCTGTGAAAACGAGCCTCAACAAAATTTCATCACCAGCATAGTCCGACAGCAACGCAGAGGAATCACTGGTTATTTCTATAGCATTATCGGCGCAGCCTACATATTAAAAATAAATATCAGCAAGAAATTCATGGACTGGATTTCCAATTTCAATACCGGCCAGCAGGTTCTGGACAGTCTATTGGGCCTGGAAATGGCCCGCGCTTACCAGCAACAGAAAAAAGACCCGGATGCCCAACCTCTGCCTCCAGAACTGGAACAGAAAATCCTCTCTACTGGCGACAAACTGATCGAAATGGTGGGCAACAGCCATCTTAAAAAAATCATCCATAGAATTGAAACAGGCATTGGCGGCAACGTTATAGTCACCGGTGAAACAGGCGGCGGAAAAAGCGTATTGCTACAGAGAGTATCCAAAGGCACCGACAAAAAATCCATTATGGTTTCCTGCCCCAAGGAAGGCTATGACGCTTTAATCAAGGAGCTTGCCAGAAAATTACATATTGACAAGGAGCAACCAACAGCACAAAGCATCTGCCAGGAAATAAAGAAGAAAGATATTGAAGTGATGATAATTGATGACATTCACCGTATTATTCGCCCCTGCTTTGGCGGCCAACAAGATCTTAATCAACTGGCTGAAATTTTTAACCACACACCCGGATTACTGTGGATTTTATCGCTTAATACAGCGACATGGCAGTACATAACCCGTGCCAGGGCACGGCGACTATTCGATAAAAGCACCATGCAGTTGCCGCCATGGTCTGTCGAGCAAATTTCAACCCTGATAAAAACCTCCTGCCAAAATGCCGATATTGAGCCGGATTTTAGTAAAGTTGTTATTCCGAGACAATATGACAACAGTAATTATGATGACCCCGGCGACCGCGTATTCTCCGGCTTTATTCGTATTATTCATGGATCTTCCATGGGCAATCCTAAAGTCGCTATTGGCCTGTGGGCAAAGTCACTGTACCTGAATAAACGTGATCAGGTCATTGTGCAACTCCCTGAACTACCCTCCTCGGATGATTTGGATAATGCATCACTGACTGTTCTACTTGTACTCAGGGTGATTTGCCAGGCAGAAGTTGTGCAACTGAGTGACATTATCAACAGCTTACAATTAACCAGAGAAGAGATAGTCGGCGCACTGCAATTAACGCTACTCAACAAGTGGGTAGAGGTACTCGATGATGAGTACTATGAACTTAACTGGTACTGGCGCAGAATAATTACCCGCGTTCTTGCCAGGCAAAATTTGATGCCACGCAGCGTCTGAGGTAAAGCCATGATACCCACGAAACTTTTTTTTCGCGCCTTCATCGCCATAATATTAATTATGCCGTCGCTGGCCTTGAGCCAGGATCCTGCAAGCGAAAGCAATGCAGCATCAACCCTGTTTACCATGTTTCGCTGGAAGGGACTGGCCGCCTCGTTATTATTGATTTTGTCGGCCACAGTCATACTCCATTTCGAGAGTCGACTGGTAGAAAAACTGGGCACAGTATTTGCCGATCGGCGACTATTGATTCAAAAGATCAGCGCCTTTTTTCATTTTGGCGTCTATATTTCCACAATTGTTATCGTCGTTTTACTGAGTTTCAAAATCAACCGTGAGGTTCTGGTTATTATCAGTGGTACCGGCGCCGTAGCACTGGGCTTTGCATTAAAGGATCTCGCCGCTTCCTTAATGGCCGGCATCATGATTATGTTCGACAGGCCGTTCCAGGTAGGTGATAGAATTAATTTTGGTGACCAGTACGGCGATGTTATTGCCATTGGCTTGCGCTCAGTAAAGCTACAAACACTGGATGACAGCACTGTCACCATACCCAACAATATGTTTCTTAACGAAGTGACCAGCTGTGGGAATTATGGTGTGGTTGACATGCAAATCATGGTAGATTTCTATATTGGCATTGACCAGGATGCGGTTAAAGCCAGGGAGATCATTCGTGAAGTGGCTGCCAATACCCGCTTTATTTTCCTGCCCAAGCCAATCAAAGTCATTGTCGCTCAATTTATAATTGATAATAATGTGGCACTACGCCTAAGACTAAAAGCCTATGTGTTAGACACCAAGTTTGAAAAAGATTTTGAAACCGATATCACGCTGCATGTGATGAAATTATTTGCGGAAAATGGCATTCAACCACCCGCTATTTTACACCGTGATATTGAGCACTCCGCGGCCGGTCAGCTCATAAGCAGGCCTTAGCTTTTTGTTGGGTATAAATAAATCACTTCGTCACCCACTAACACCGCCTCATCGGTGGCAGCCAACTTATTCACCCTCATCAAGGCATGCAGGGAATCAACGTAGCCCTGCCCTCGCTCGGAATATTTATTGAGTGTTTTTGCCAGCTCATAACCCGAAATTTTTCCCTTTGATGCCCGCAATTCAGCTCGCTGCTGACGCAAACGCTGGTAACTGGCATGGGTATTCAAATTAAGCATATAAGCGGCCACTGACTCCTGTGGGGAATCAAATCTGGCTACACCATAGTCACCCAGCGCCTCTCTGTGCTGCTTCGGTTTCATGCCACGACCGGTAAAATCCCACTGTCCGAAAAGTGCATTTCCCTCAACGGCAAAACGTGATGTTCCCCAGCCACTCTCTTCAGCGGCTTGTGCCAGGGCAAGGGAAACCGGAATAATATCGACCCGCCGAATCAATTCAGCGACCAGCTCCGTATTCAGCTGTTCCTTTTCAGTAGCCAGCTTATACTTGCTGGCCAATTTAAGCAGCCATTGCCGATCTGATTCTGGCTTATCGGCAGCATCAAGCAACCTCGATCTCTCCGCAAAAATTTGTTCATTTGAAGACAACACCAAGGGAGCAATAAGCCTGAAAAATATCTTTTTCTTGGTAATCACCGGCATCTGATTAGAATTATCACGCCAGCGTGAAGGAATCTCTGTAATATAAATACGCGGCACATCCCTTATTCCCGCCGCCCAGGCTTCACTGGTATAGTTTTTTTCTTTAAACAGGACGATTACATCATTAGACGAAGTAATGCTGACTTTGCTGATTTTTCCCGACTCACAAGAAAGTACAGACATCGTTAGCACTAGCAACAATAATTTGCTGCAAATACGATAATTAAAACCTTTCACTGATCGCCTCGCAGAAGTGGCCCACTGTGAAAGCGAAACTCTTTATCGGGAGATTCAATCAACTGTTTTTCCTTTTCAGCAAAAAATGCAATTCGGTCATCAATGGATTGCCCAGCGTAACGGGCAGCCAATTTCAAATAGTCTTCGAAATGCCTGGATTCTGATTTCAACAAAGATAAATAGAATGCCTTAAGCTCCTCATCCAGATGCGGGGCCAAGCGGGCAAATCGCTCACAGGAACGAGCCTCAATATAAGCCCCCACAATAAGGCTGTCGATCAGCTTTTCTGGTTCATGACTGCGGACAGATTTGTGCAAGCCTCCAGCATAGCGCGATGAAGAGAGCTGAATATAGTTAACTCCGCGCTTTTTCATCAGCGCAATCACCTGCTCGAAATGCCGCAACTCTTCCCGCGCCAGTTTGGACATTTTTCGCAATAAATCATCTTTATCTACATAGCGATAAATCATATTTAAAGCACTGGAGGCGGCTTTTTTTTCACAATTAGCATGATCAATCAACATGATACCCGGATGTTTTAAGGCATCCTCAATCCACTGATCGGGGGTTTCACATGGCAGGAATTGTTGAATGTGCGAGATGGCTGTCATAATAAATTTATAGTGAAGAACGGGATAATAAGAGCAAGTTCAAAATGAGCTTCGGCGTAAATTTCTGCATTAATAGACTGTCACATCAAAACACTTTCTGCCGGGCGAAGCCCCTGCTTCGATAACATTATCATAGTGCGCTACCGTCAGTACATAACGCCCTTGCTGCAAATGGAAATTCACCTCAATGGCGGAGCCTGGTGAAGAAGAAATGGATGCGCTGGTATAAAACTGACCTCGTTCCAGTACATCAAACACAGCAACACCATCGCTTTCAGTCAAATCACCAGCGGGTTTAATCGTAAACTGGTAGTCACGGTTCATCGTTGCGTTAAAACTGAGATAACGGTAGTTAGCCAAATGACTGATTATTCCCGCGTCATTATTGCTACAAAGCCTTTGCGTCAGGCCCTCTTCCAACACAGTAAATACTGGCAGGGCATCGACATTGCCGCCATCGTTGGTCTCATTCAGCGCAAAATCCCCCGAACCGTAAATATCCTCAGCCTGCATTACTCTGGGCAAATCGCTGCCGGCGACAACTGCCTGGGAAAAAAATGCTTGAGAAAAACTAAAGATTGAAGTCAGTGCATCAGTATTAACATGCAATTTTAAGGCGGCATAAAGGGTTGCCAATGAATAGCTTTCCCTGTCGGTCAGTGAATTATTGGTGTCGTACAGATTATACAAAATCCGGTGCACTGAGCCCTCACTAAACCAACCCGGACTCACTTCAAAATTATCACGCTTGTCCAAATAGAAGCCACCGGCGACAAGCCCCGTATCGCCGCGGCTATCCCGAAACAAACGTTCATTACCGTTAACCATTTTTCCTTCGAGAGCAATCGCGGCAAAGGCATTGGCCCAGCCCTCTTCAAAGGCCGTGGATAGATCCAGTGCTGACGCCAGCGAGTGCTCTCCGCCCAGGGAATCAGAGCGCAAAAAAGACGCGGTAATATAATGCGCCATTTCATGGGCAATCACATGGGGATCATATTCATCACTATTGATATCTTTATCACCGCGCAAGAAAAGCTCATTTACACCCGAGGCAATGCGAAAAAAGGCGGTACCGATATCGCCGTCAATAATTTCCCCGTCATCTACAGTGTTATTGATACTCCAGCGAATAAGTAAAGCGGGCATAGTCGAAGATTTCTCGAGACCGTTATCGCTGTTTACCAGCACGTCCAACACATCACAAACTGTATCGAGAATAGCAAAAGGGGCGGCAGTGCGTGCAGTGGTGTAATCATCCACGTCCCAGCCAGCACTCGCCACCAACTCCCTCACCGGTTCCGCCTCAACCGCTGCCATTGAAGCATGCTCAAGGTAATACGCGGTGTTACCCCGGGTATTATCCGTCACCTGGATATTCCAGTTGGCTCCACCATTACCCGGCAAGCGTATAAGCTGGGCCCGAGCCCGAACACATACTGCAGTGTTGGCGGGTACGTTTAAGCCGTAGTCACCATTACCGTCAGTCAAGGTCGTCGCCAGTATCTGGCCAGCGCAATTGCCATCGACCACTGCCACCGCTTCCACCGCAATACCTCGCGCCGGTTTTAACATCACCTCAGGCAGTAAGCCTGACCATCTGCCCATGGGCCGACGCTCATAGGAAACTGAACCGAAAAGATTACCCGGGGCGGCCACAGCCAGGGTAGTGCAAGACGTCATCTGTTGATTATTGGAAGGTGTCTGCGACAACACAGGAAAACCGCCAACAGTGGCATCGTAAAGGCCGTCAACTGTGCCTGCTTGCTTAGCGCCGCCACCGTCGCTGCCACAAGCGCCAAGCAGGGCAAGGCACAGAAGATAAAAGCAGTTGTAAATTAATCGGTTTTTAATCACAGTCAATCACTACGTCGTCTTGTTCACAATCCAGCGCAAAGTACCGCTCATAGTGCGCACTGGATAAAATATAAAATTCATCGTCAATCAGGCTACGTATTGCCGGTAAGCTATAGTCGCTGAATGAAGTTTCCAACTGCAGGCCATACTGTCTTATATCGTCAATCTGGTTAGCCCCCGCCCTGAGTAATTCATAGGCCCAAATGCAGGCATCTTTACTTGTTTGATAAGGTATATTCTGTGCCTCAAGATGCCACTGTAATAAGTTCACATCGACAACTTTCAGCTTGCTTGCCACAATCTGGCACAGAAAAGATTCCAGACGCCGATCAATAATCTGTTTCTGGGGCTCACTGTAACTGTTCCAATGGATGATCTCATGGGCAAAGCGCTTGCAACCCCGGCAGACATTGTCGCCAATACCGGTAGAGCATACTCCAATACAGGGGGTTTTAATCCTGGGACTTAATTCATTATTCACGGGTATCAGGCTTGAATATTCACGGTTTTTACATGGCGAAAGGTTATTTTACCGTCTAGTGACCGTGATGTGGAGAATTGTTCTGGTTATTTTTCCATTAAGCCAATGCTCAACCGCTAATTAACAGGGCCGCCCTTAACTTGGCGCAGCTTATTCAGTATAATCTGCGCCCTCTTTTATTCGATGATGGGCATCGATAGTCCCGGCTTTCGGCGATCCCGGCAGCGAGGGTAAAAGTAATCAACCAGGAGTAAACCGTGCTAGAAGCCTACCGCAAACACGTAGAGGAACGCGCCGCTGAAGGCGTCCCCCCCAAACCACTCAGTGCCGAGCAAGTCGCCGGCCTGGTAGAATTACTAAAAAGCCCACCCGCCGGGGAAGATCAGGTGCTACTGGACTTGATCACTCATCGAGTACCGCCTGGCGTTGATGAGGCCGCCTATGTAAAAGCCGGTTTCCTGTCAGCGATTGTCAGTGGCGAAGCCAACTCCCCGTTAATTGATAAAAAACAAGCCATTACCTTATTGGGCATGATGCTGGGTGGTTACAATATTGAAACACTGGTCGCTGCACTGGATGACAGCGAACTGAGTGAACTGGCCGCCAGCCAGCTCAAGCATACCCTGCTAATGTTTGATGCTTTTTATGATGTAGAAGAAAAAGCCAAAGCCGGCAATACCCAAGCCAGCGCCGTGCTTCAATCCTGGGCTGATGCAGAGTGGTTTACCTCGCGAGACAAAGTCGCTGAAAGTATCAAAGTGGCCGTGTTTAAAGTCACCGGGGAAACCAATACCGACGATTTATCACCCGCTCCCGATGCCTGGTCAAGACCCGACATCCCCCTGCATGCCCGCGCCACCTACAAAATGACCCGCGATGGCCTCTCCCCCGAAGAGCACGGTGTTGTTGGCCCTATGTCACAGATTGACGCGGTTAAACAACAGGGCCTGCCAGTGGCTTTTGTCGGCGACGTGGTCGGCACCGGCTCATCACGCAAATCAGCCACCAATTCCGTACTCTGGTTTTTCGGCGATGACCTTCCCGGCGTCCCCAATAAACGCGGTGGTGGTATCTGTATCGGCGGCAATGTGGCGCCGATTTTCTATAACACCATGGAAGATGCCGGTGCGCTGGTATTTGAAGCACCGGTTGAGAAACTCTCCATGGGCGATGTGATTGATATTCGTCCTTATGAGGGCAAGATTTTTTCCGATTCCGGCGAGCTATTGTCCGAATTTGAACTTAAATCCGACGTATTACTGGATGAAGTCCAGGCCGGAGGCCGTATTAACCTGATTATCGGCCGGGGATTAACCAGCAAAGCACGGGAATCACTTGGGCTTGGCGAACCGGATGTCTTCCGCACACCCGACGTCCCCGTCGATAGCGGCAAGGGCTTTTCCCTGGCCCAGAAAATCGTCGGGCAGGCCTGTGGCGTTGACGGGATTCGCCCCGGCACCTATTGTGAACCAAAGATGACCACCGTCGGCTCACAGGATACCACCGGCCCCATGACCCGCGATGAACTCAAGGACCTGGCCTGCCTTGGCTTCTCTGCCGACCTCACTATGCAGTCATTCTGTCATACCGCCGCCTATCCAAAGCCGGTTGATATTGACACCCAGCACACCTTGCCTGACTTTATTATGACTCGTGGCGGTGTTTCGCTGAGACCCGGCGATGGCATTATCCACTCCTGGCTCAATCGTATGTTACTCCCCGACACCGTCGGTACCGGTGGCGATTCCCATACTCGCTTTCCCATGGGCATTTCATTTCCCGCCGGTTCCGGGTTAGTCGCCTTTGCCGCAGCAACCGGTGTCATGCCGCTCGACATGCCCGAATCAGTACTGGTTCGGTTCAAGGGAAAAATGCAGCCGGGTATTACGCTAAGGGATCTTGTTCATGCGATCCCCTACTACGCCATCCAGCAAGGCCTGCTCACGGTGGAGAAAAAAGGCAAGAAGAATATATTTTCCGGACGTATTCTGGAAATTGAGGGCCTTAAAGACCTCTCGGTTGAACAAGCCTTTGAACTGTCAGATGCCTCCGCTGAACGTTCTGCTGCCGGCTGTACAATTAAGCTGGAAGAAGATGCATTGACCGAATACCTGCGCTCCAATGTTACCCTGCTGCGGTCAATGATTGCCGATGGTTACGGGGACCCTCGCACGCTGGAGCGGCGCGCTGTGAAAATGGAAGAATGGCTGGCGCAACCAACGTTAATGCAAGCCGATGCCGATGCCGAATACGCAGCGGTCATTGACATTGACCTTGCCGCGATTGACCAACCCATCGTCTGCTGCCCCAATGATCCCGATGATGCCAGACTACTTTCTGACGTTGCCGGGGACAAGGTTGATGAAGTGTTCATCGGTTCCTGCATGACCAATATCGGTCATTTTCGCGCCGCCGGAAAATTACTGGAGCAATATGGCGGAACCATCTCCACCCGGATGTGGATAGTCCCGCCAACCAAAATGGATGAACACCAGTTGATGGAAGAAGGCTATTACAACATCTTTGGTAAAGCCGGTGCCCGTACCGAAATGCCGGGATGCTCACTGTGCATGGGTAACCAGGCACGGGTAGCGGCCAACGCCACGGTTCTTTCTACCTCAACCCGTAACTTCCCGAACCGCCTCGGTGATGGCGCCAATGTTTATCTGGCCTCGGCCGAATTGGCCGCTGTCGGCGCTATTCTCGGCAAACTACCAACACCGGAGGAATACAGGGAGTATATGGTCAATATTGACGCCATGGCTGATGATATTTATCGCTATCTCAATTTTGATCAAATTGAGTCATTCCAGAAATCAGCGGAAGATGGCAAGAGAATTGCCGCGATAGAGATACAAGAGCTTAGCGCCTAAGCCTGGATAAACCCCGCTCTGCGGTACTGCTGTCCCACAGTTTGAAGCTATTGCTCCGGCTTGGCCGCTGTGTGGGCCGGCAGGCCGGTCACACGTCAATTCCCGGTTTCGGCGGCTGCAGAACTCGCCCATTAATGGGCTCAGACAGGCTTCGCCGACTACCCCGAAACCGGGAATTGACTAACAGCGTGACCTGAATGGCCGGCCGACCCACACAGCGACCAAACCTACCACCTAAGGAACTGGAAGATAAAAGGAAGGCTTGCTTGCAGTGATACTTCTCGAGCATCCCTCTGCATCCGCTTGACTCAGTCTTGTGAGACCTACTGCTATAGCCCTTTAAACACACATAAAAACCACAAACTACCGAGTGTATCGAAGAGCGTCACTGCAAGTCTCTCCCCATTAATTTTACTATCGCTCATAGTTAAGGTGATGGTGGCTGCCCCCTGCGGATCTTTCAGGGGATGCTTTTGCCCATGGCCGTTCGTCGGGGATTATGAAAGCACGATTTTCCCAGGACCGAATGGTTTTCTATTCAGTATTGGTGAGACAGTAATGCGCTCTGCGGGGGATTTTTTAGCCGTCAAAAATCAACAGGGGTGGCGTTGTTGACGCTCATTTAATCCTTGCTGCCTCGGTACGCAATAATTTCAATATCGCCTGTTGCTGCTTCGGCAGCAACGGCTCATAAGCCAGGCTGGCATAGGCCCTGCTTGCCGACAGTAAATGCTCTTTCCATTGCGGCTGTTCGGCAGCGATACGGTGGGCAAAATCCATTGGCCCCTCGCCAGCATGGCGATGAAAACCGAGCTTATCAAGACGGCGACACATAGCAAAGTAAACGCCTTCCGCTGGGCCTTGTTTACTCCCCCGCCTGGATTTGAACAGCAAGAAAGTGATTACCGACAGCACCACAGCACCCACGGAAAGCACCAACAGGATTAAACGCGGCGCGGTTACTTCTCCCAACAAGGCTTTCAATACCTGTAATTGCTTCTCACCCTTGAAATCAAGCACCCAGTTTATCCAATAATAATTCAGTGCGTCCATTCGCATACGCAGGGTATTCAACCAGATAATATGGCGATAACGAGCGGCTGATAAAGGTGCCCCGGAAAGAAAACTGCCCTCCGCTGCCACCGCCTGTTCAAGGCCTTGCTCAATCCGCTCCGGCGAGACCGCAGCGGTTGGGTCCACTCGCAACCAACCAGAGCCTGGCAACCAAACCTCAACCCAGGCATGGGCATCAAACTGGTGAACCAGTACCGTGCCGGTAATGGGATTGACCTCGCCGCCTAAATAGCCGCCAATTATTCTGGCGGGTATATCAACCGCTCGCATCAAAAAAGCAAAGCTGCTGGCATAGTGACCACAAAAGCCACGCCGGGAATCAAACAAAAACGCATCGATGCTGTTTTCACCCAGTGCGGGAGGATTCAAAGTATAGACGTAGTCCTGCTCACTGAACCGGCGCAAGAGGGTATTAATATAATCTCTTTTACCCGTGGACTGGGCGTACAGTTGATCCGCCAACAGCTGCGCCCTTTGGTTTCCCTGCACCGGTAGCCGGGTATTCATCAGCCGCAAGCGCTTATCGAGCTGCACATCCATTGGCTGCCGCGTATCACTGGATACCTGATAAATTAGTCGTTCACTAACTGGTAACTTTCTCTGCAAACGATAGTCAGCGGTACGCTCTATACCCGCAGTGGTTGAATAAGCCACCGCAAGTGTAAACAGCCACGGCTGGAAAGTAGGCTCTTGAATAACCGTGTAGTTAATCACACCAGCACCCGTTTGAGACAATGGCTTATCCATAGTAGCGCCCTGGTCGAGCTCACTACGAGTCCATTTTCTTCCATCAAACTGATCCAGTACCAGGCCTCGCCAGTAACGTTGTTTTGGTGGCGGAATGGCAGTTTGAAAGTCCACCCGAAATGCCAACTCACTACTCTGGCTAAGCGAGGAAATATCACCCGGCGACAAAGTATCACTCACCCCTGTTTTGGCCTGGTGGGTGGGTAGCGGCACCGACCACAGCGGCGCAACACGCGGGAAAATAAAGAACAACAACAACATCAAGGGAAACGCTTGCAAAAGGATAACCGCCGCCTTACGCAGGCTGGTGAAGCTAAATCCATCGTAGCCATGTTGATGCAGAGCCACCAATGAGGCGGTCACAGTAGTCATCGGTAATAACATATAAACGGTGATGTAAATATCCTGTGAAAAGATAAATTCCGTTAACAACACCAGATAAGCCAGAAATATAATCACATAGACATCACGCTGTTTAATCACCTCAATCAGCTTTAATGAAAAGCCTGAAATCAGTAAGGCAACCGCCGGTTCAAGTCCAAGTAAAGAACCATAGCTAAGAAAAATACCGACAAAACAGGCCAGCATCATTGAAACTTTAATTGGCCAATGGGGAAAAGACCATCGTCCCTGGTAAACCATCACCCGCCAAAGCCCTGCCAACAGATAAACCACCAGCACCCAAAGGGGAAGCCGTGAAGCCTGTGGCGCAATAACGGTTAATTGCGAAAACAATAGCCAGGCCAGGCAATTGCGCGGGATCTGCCAGGCCACCTGCATTAAGCTGCACCCTGTTGATATAAAGCCAGCGAACGCAACACCGCCGCCTGATGGCGCATACCCTTTGCCGGAGCAATTTCCTTGTCGGGCAAACGCAAGCCATATTCTTTTTGCTGACTCTCAAGCCTCAATGCCCAGTAACATAAATAACTCAAGCGCGTTTCGATATTGCCATTAAACGTCTGCCAATCAAGCCACAGTTGTTTTTGTCGAAACGAAGAGAATTGCTTCAGCTGTAAATCATGTCCTTTGGCGTAGCCTTTCCAATAAATATTCTTTAATGAATCGCCCGCTTGATAATCCCTGAAACCATAAAAATCATCACTGCCATCGGCCAGCATCGCCTCACCCTCTTCACCGTCAACAGCGGTTAATGCCTTCATATCAACCGCCAGCGGGCGGGGGTAGACCAGCGCTTCAATGTCCAGCGCCAGCGAACTCCAGGCGCGCAGCAAGCCCAGCGGGTAAACAGTTTCAATCGTCAAGCGACCAGGTCTCAACAGGCCGCGGCGAGAGGTCGGCAAATATAAGCTGATTCGCTGTTCGTCATTAGCAAGCAAGGAGACGATTCGCTGGTCCGAATGCTTCCAGGCCAGTTTAATATCGTAGTAATGCGCTACACCCTTGCGGCTTAAGCGCAACTCAATCGCAATACTGTCACCAGCGAAAACCGGCTTTGCTTGTAATGCCTGAATGGTCAAACCTGACAGGTTCGCATAGGTGTGTAATACCGAAACAAAAAACACACAGGCCAGTAAAAAAACCAGCGCGAAGGCCATATTGTTCTGGTAATTAATCGCCGCGATTAACAACAGTAATAACAGTGCGAGAAAGGAGAACCCCGCCCTGGATGGAAAGATAAAAATACGCCGCTGATTTAAGGTTACCAATTTTGCGGCGGGTATACGGCGGCTAAGCCATCGCTGGTAGTTAGATTTAAACAGAGTAATCAGCCATTCAAACATAATACTGCTCTACACGATCACAGCGACTTCTTGCAACAGCTTTTGCGACAGTGAATCGCTATCACTGTGATAATCCACTGAACTGGCCAAACGATGATCCAGCACTGAAGGCAATACCATTTGTAAATCTTCTGGTACCACATGTGCTCGCCCTAGCATCAATGCCCAGGTTTTAGCACTGCGCAACAAGGAAACCGCGCCGCGCGGGGACACACCGTAGGCAAAATTGGCCGATTCACGGGTCACCGCAATCAGGCGCTGCAAGTAATCCAGCAGATTGTCCGAGGCATGAATAGCATCGACGGCATTTTGCATAGCAACCAGTTGCTGCACGTTGATACAGCACTTGAGATGGTTGAGTTTTTTAAGGCTACTGCCTCCCTGAAACAGTTTTCGTTCCGCCTCATGGTCGGGATAACCGAGGGAAATACGCATCAGGAATCGATCCAGCTGTGATTCTGGCAATGGATAAGTGCCGGACTGAGTCGCTGGATTTTGTGTCGCGATAATGAAAAAGGGCGCAGGCAGTTCACGGGTACTGCCCTCAATAGTAACCTGCCCTTCCTCCATCGGTTCCAGTAAGGCACTTTGCGTTTTTGGTGTGGTGCGATTAATTTCGTCTGCTAATAATATCTGGGTAAATATCGGCCCGGGGATAAATTCGAAGGTCGAGCGTTCCTTGTTGAAGATCGATGTGCCCAAAATATCCGCTGGCAACAAATCACTGGTGAATTGCACCCGTTTATAGTCAAGTCCCAGCACGCGTGCCAAGGCGTGTGACAGGGTGGTTTTACCCATTCCCGGAAGATCTTCAATCAACAGGTGGCCGCGGGCAACCAGGCAACACAGAGCCAAGCGTATTTGGGTTTCCTTACCTAATAATACAGAGCCAATTTCATTAACCGCCTGGTCGAGTAACTTCTGCATAAATCACTGTATCCAAAATTAAAAATGCCACATAAGTGTAGCATTGAATCAGGCAGGCAGAATGAGAAAGGCCGCGCAAGGGGGTATTAGAAATAGCCCGCTAAGCATTTTCCAAAGTCGAGTTAATTTACACCGCGTCGAGGCCGCGTTGCATATCGCGTTTCAAATCAGCGATATCTTCCAGCCCAACCGCTACCCGGATTAGGTTGTCGCTAATACCGGCCACTGCTCGCTGCTCATCGCTAAGGCGACCATGCGTTGTCGTGGCAGGATGGACAATCGTGGTTTTTACATCGCCCAGATTAGCCGTTAATGAGCAGAGCACCGTTGCATCGATAAATCGCCAGGCCGCCTTGCGGTCACCGCTGAGCTGGAAAGAAAGCACCCCGCCAAAAGCGCGCTGCTGTCTCGCCGCCAGCTGATGCTGAGGATGCGAGCTCAGGCCCGCATAGTGTACGACGTCTATACCCGCCTGTTGTTCAAGCCACAGCGCCAGCTCCAGGGCATTGCTACTATGAGCATCCATCCGCAGGCGTAAGGTTTCCAGCCCTTTGAGAAATACCCAGGCGTTAAACGGACTCATGGTCGGACCGCAGGAACGCAGAAAGCCGAGCACTTCATCCATATGCTCAACAGCGCCAACAACGACTCCCCCCATACAGCGCCCCTGGCCATCGAGGTATTTGGTGGCTGAATGAACCACGATATCGGCACCTAATTGCAGTGGCTTTTGCAAGGCCGGTGTACAAAAACAGTTATCGACTACCAACAGGCAGTTATTGGCCTTGGCTATTGCTGCCAGCGCTGCGATATCGGCCACCTCACTGAGAGGATTTGAGGGTGTTTCCAAAAAAAACAATCGGGTGTTTTTCTGTAAGGCCTGGGTCCACTCATCAGCATTAACCGGTGACACAAAACTAACTTCGACACCAAATTTGGCAAGAAACTTATTAAATAATACCGTGGTTGTCCCGAACACACTTCTCGAACAAATCACATGGTCACCGGATTGCAGCAATGCCATACAGGTACTCAAAATTGCCGCCATGCCCGTGGACGTCGCCACCGCCGCTTCGGCACCTTCCATCGCCGCTATTCGCTGCTCAAAGGTTCTTACTGTTGGATTGGTATAACGCGAATACACATTGCCCGGCTCTTCATTAGCAAAACGAGCGGCGGCCTGGGCCGCATTGTCGAAAACATAACTGGAGGTAGTAAAAATAGGCTCCGAGTGCTCTCCCTCTGCAGTGCGTTGTTGTCCAGCGCGAATAGCCAGGGTATCAATCCCGGCCTCCAGCAGTGCTTCCTGTAAACGTTCGTATTTATCATTCATCGTTTTATCGACTTCTGCTCAATCTGCAATTGCATCGTCATTGTGCAAGCCAATCACTGCACCCTCTCCCGCCAATGCTGTTTCTTTAACACTTTTAACCTCATCGCTACGATCGGCCTCGAGCCGGTCGAGATAATTCCGGTCAACATCACCCGTCACATAATGGCCGCTAAATACCGAGCAATCGAATTCCGGCACATCGGGATTACCCTCGGCAGAACTGGCGACCAGATCATCCAGATCCTGATAAACCAGCCAATCGGCACCAATTAACTCACAGACTTCATCTTCGCTGCGATCATGGGCAATTAACTCATGTGCTGATGGCATATCAATACCATAAACATTGGGATAACGCACCGGGGGTGCCGCCGAAGAAAAGTACACTTTGGCCGCCCCAGCGTCCCGAGCCATCTCAATGATTTGCCTGCAGGTGGTCCCTCGCACAATGGAGTCATCGACCAGCATGACATTTTTGCCCTTGAACTCCAACTCAATCGGATTGAGTTTCTGGCGCACAGATTTTTTCCGCTGGCTTTGCCCGGGCATAATAAAAGTCCGCCCGATATAACGATTTTTAACCAGCCCTTCTCGAAATTTTACCCCGAGATTATGCGCCATTGACTGCCCGGCGATGCGACTGGAATCCGGTATCGGGATGACCACGTCGATATCATGGTCCGGCCTCAGTGCCAGTACCTTGGCGGCGAGATACTCCCCCTGCCGCAAGCGCGCCTTGTAAACAGAAATCCCATCCATGATGGAGTCAGGGCGGGCGAAATACACATGTTCAAAAATACAGGGCGATGCCTTGGTAATATGAGCACACTGGCGGGCATGCAAGTTCCCTGCAACATCAATATAAACGGCTTCTCCCGGCTCAACATCCCGGACTAATTTAAAGCCCAGCACATCAAGAGCAACACTTTCCGATGCCATCATATATTCCATACCCGCGGCTGTTTCTCGCTCACCAAACACCAGCGGTCGAATACCGAACGGATCACGCATACCGACAATGCCATAGTTCGCTATCATCGCAACAGCGGCATAACCACCACGGCAACGACTGTGAACACCGCTTACAGCGGTAAAGATATCCTCTGCATTGGGGCTTAACTTACCCAGTTTCTGTAGCTCATGGGCAAATACATTGAGCAACACTTCCGAGTCTGAATCAGTATTTAAATGGCGTAAATCGGCCTGGAACAGCTCCTGGCTCAGGGCTGCTGTATTGGTCAGATTACCATTGTGAGCAAGACTAATACCATAGGGTGAATTGACATAAAACGGTTGCGCCAGAGCCGGACTGGAACTGCCCGCTGTGGGGTAACGTACATGACCCACACCGATATTACCCTGCAATCGCTCCATATGCCGCGTATGAAAAACATCATTAACCAGGCCATTACCTTTTCTCTGGTTCAGCCGTCCATCATCACAGGTCACGATACCTGCGGCATCCTGTCCACGATGTTGTAATACTGTCAGGGCATCATAAATGTCCTGATTAACATTGGATTTAGCAACAACACCAACAATGCCACACATTAGCTGGACTCCAGTAAACTAAGTAAACAGTATCCCTTACCTATCAATATCATCGTTCAGTCGATGACCGGGGCAGATCTAAAACAAATCACTGACTAACGCCATTAACATACTAAAGGTATCCTTACTCCACTGCTCCATCAATGAAAATTCCTCAATGAGCAAGGAGTCACCCCACCAACTTTCCTGCTGAACGGGGATTAATTTAGGTGTTAAAATCAACAGCGCCATGACCACAATCAGCGCCCTGGCCATACCAAATACCATGCCAAATAAACGATCAGTGCCACTTAAACCGGTCATATGAACCAGTTCACCGATCAAATAATTGACCATCGAACCGACGATCAGTGTGATCGCAAATAATACCCCGTAGGAAACCATATAACGCGCCGACGGACTTGTAATAATATCCCCCAGCAAAACGGCCAGACGTTCACTGAAGGTAACCGCAATAAAAAATGCCACAGCCCATATCAGCAGGGAGATGGCTTCTTTAACAAATCCACGCTTAATACTGATCAAGCAGGAAACCGCAAAAATAGCTACGATTAGCCAGTCAGCCCAATTCATTGCTACTCCGTTTATGGTGAGGTATTCGCATAATTGTCCGGCATTCTACCAGAGCTGCCACCCGCCCCAAAAGGTTTTTATTTTCAGGGGACATAGAGAACAATATTGCCATTCAAGGTAAAAGCCCGGTCGATTTTTTGCTTCTCTGTAACGGCTTGTTTTTTGCTCAACCAGGGGCCAACAAAAACACGCACACTCGTCCCCTTGCTGGTAGCAATGGTTTCAGTGTAAGCCTTATAACCCTGCTGCTTTAACTTCAATTCCAGGGCTTTGGCATTGCCGCTCTCAGAAAAACTCCCGGCCTGAATAACCCAGGACTGAGGAAGCCCGCTAGCATTGAGTTGCGGCTTTGTTGCTGTCGCTTTCTCAACGGGCACGGGCGCAGCAACCTCATCAGCAAAAACTCTTTCTTCCACCGGCGCAATACCCTGGGGTTTTGTTGGCTGGGGGACAGTATATTCCTTAAACGTTCGCGCTTGCGGAATTTGCGTGCGCTTATCGACAAAGGGGCCCGTCGTATTAGAAAACATCATCGGCCACAGAATCACCGCCAGACTGAGCAAAACAAAAGCACCCAGTAAACGACGCCGCAACATACCATTATCCATCGATATCACCCTTGAGTGTGATTATTTTTAATACTTCCGCCACCAGGAAAAAAGAACCCACGACCAATAAGCGGTCATTGCCCGACATCAGCGATAGCGCTCTGTCCAGTGCCTGCTTAGTGTCGGTATAAACACTCACCGGCGCTGTCAAAATATACTCCGCCAGCTCATTGGCTGCCATAGCCCTGGGCACATTGGGCAGACCCGGCAACAACCAGTTGTCCACCGAGGCTTTTAATTCATCAACTATAGCCGCACAATCCTTATCTTTCATCAATGCAAACAAGGCATAGGTACAGGCCGTGTGTTTATCATCCTGTAACTGCGCTGATAAATAATCTGCCGCCGCCGGATTATGGGCAACGTCAAGGATGATCGAGTAGCCTCGATAGCTCAGTTGTTGGTATCTTCCAGGCAGTTGCAGATTCGACAAGGCGTTATAGGCACTGCGCTCTACCGGCAGTTGCAGTAGAACAATAGCCTGTAAAGCTGCTGCCACACTATTGAGCGGTAACGCCGGCCGCGGTAAATCGCTTAAGGTACACGCAACGCCATGCTCATTGCAGCCGCGCCAACTCCATTGCTGTTCGCCCTGTTTAATAATACTAAATTCGCTATCGCGCTGAAACAGTGTCGCGGCTCCCCGCTCAGCTTCCCGTGAAATAATTTCAGGGGGCTTGACATCGCCACAAACAAGCGGTCTGTGTCGGCGAAGAATGCCGGCTTTTTCCCGGCCGATGAGCTCCCGATCATCACCCAGCCAATCCTGGTGATCGAGGTCAATAGAAGTAATCACCGCCACATCGGGATCGATGATATTAACCGCATCCAACCTCCCCCCCAGGCCAACTTCCAGCACCATCACCTCGGGCTGCAGGCGATTAAAAATGTCCAGTGCCGCCAGTGTGCCGAATTCAAAATAGCTGAGGGACACTGACTGCCTGGCCTCATCCACACGGGCAAAGGCCTGCACAATATCCTGATCACTGACCGGCACACCGTTAATACCGATACGCTCGTTGTAATGCAGTAAATGGGGGGAAGTATAAGTGGCCGTTTGATAACCCGCCGCGGTAAGGACACAGGACAGCGTTGCCACACAGGAACCCTTGCCATTGGTTCCGGCAACCGTGATCACTTTGCTGCGGGAAAAAGAAAAATCAAGCGCCTCGGCGACACGGCCAATTCGCTCAAGGCCCAATTCGATTTCCCGGGGATGGCAGGTTTCAAGCCAGTCCAGCCAGTCCTGCAGATACTGAAAGCGCATAGCCCGACTACGTAGCAGCCCTGTGGGTTAATTTAGCCAACAGGCCGGCCAGCACATCACGCATTTCTGCACGATGAATAATCATATCAATGGCACCGTGCTCCATCAGGAATTCACTGCGCTGGAACCCCGGTGGCAGCTTTTGTCGAATAGTCTGCTCAATAATATTAGGACCGGCAAAACCTGCACGTGCCGCTGGCTCGGCAACATTGATATCACCCAATAGTGCCAGGCTCGCCGACACACCGCCGTAAATAGGATCGGTCATGACCGATATATAAGGCACGCCATTGCGCCGTAAACGTTCCAGTACGGCGCTGGTTTTCGCCATTTGCATCAGCGAAATAAGCGCCTCCTGCATACGCGCGCCACCCGAGGCGGAAAAACAGATAAAGGGAATGTTTTCCTGCAAAGCAAGATTAGCCGCCTGGGTAAACTTCTCACCCACGGCATAGCCCATTGAACCGCCATGAAAATTAAATTCAAAGGCCACCACCACCACAGGCACGCCCTTTACCGCCCCTTTAATAGCAATCAGCGCATCTTTTTCACCGGTGGATTTTTGTGCCGCTGTCAGGCGATCGCGGTATTTCTTTTTATCCTTGAATTTTAAGCGGTCAATCGGCTCAATATGAGCGAAAACTTCTTCGCTATTACCCTCATCCAGAAAGGTCGCAATACGGCGCCGCGCACCGATGCGCATATGGTGATTACACTTGGGACAGACATCGAGGTTCTTTTCGAGTTCGGGGCGATACAATACCGCTTCACACTTAACACATTTTTTCCACAAGCCCTCGGGCACATTGGTACGCCGATCATTATTCTCGCGCCGCACCACCGTTGGAACAATCTTATCTAGCCAGCTCATGCCTTAATTCCCGTTTCATACTCAATTGCTACTATACAGCGTCTATGGCTCGCCGCATATCAGAGATAATTTGTGTCGATTGAGCGATCTGCTCTTGTTCATCGACAGCGTTTAATTCAACCACACGATTGACCAGAGCGCTACCGACTACCACCCCGTCAGCGAAGCGAGCGATGGACTGTGCTGATGCCGGGTCTTTTATGCCGAAGCCAACAGTGACCGGTAGCGAGCATATGGCCCGGATTTGCGCCAATTTCTCTTTCACCGAATCAATATCGAGGTGACCGGCCCCGGTCACTCCCTTTAGGGATACATAGTATAAATAACCGGTGGCCATATCAGCAATGGTGCGTATTCGCTGCTCGGTGGTGGTGGGCGCAATCAGGAAAATGATATCAATAGCCACCGCTTTCAGCGCGGCATGCAACTCAGTTGCCTCTTCGGGGGGCATATCAACGGTCAGAAAACCATCGACGCCGGCCTCAGCGGCAAGCTTGGCCAGTTGCTGGTAACCGATAATATGCACCGGATTAGCATAACCCATCAAGATTACCGGGGTTTGCTGGTCCTGCTGGCGAAATTCTTTCACCATATCGAGTACAGCACGCAGGCTAACGTTATGTAACAAGGCGCGTTCGTGGGCAAGCTGGATAACCGGCCCCTCCGCCATGGGATCAGAAAACGGCACACCCAATTCCAGAATATCCGCACCCTGCTCTACCAGCTTATGCATCATCGGCACAGTGAAGCCCGGGTTGGGATCACCGGCGACTATATAGGGAATTAGCGCTTTGCGAGACTTTGCCTGCAGCCTTTGCAGACAGGCCGTAATACGACTCAAAATTAACTCCTCAACATTGCTTAAATGGTAATGCCGTCAATCGCAGCCACCGTATGAATATCCTTATCACCACGGCCAGAGAGATTAACGATAATAATTTTATCCTTGTCCATTCCTGGCGCCAACTTCTCAACATAGGCCAGGGCATGACTGGACTCCAGCGCTGGCATAATGCCCTCGGTAAGCGTTAAGCCACGAAAGGCTGCCAGCGCCTCATCATCATTGATGGTGACATAATTAACTCGCTCGATATCTTTCAACCATGAATGCTCAGGGCCGACGCCCGGATAATCCAGACCCGCTGAAATTGAATGGGTATGAATAATCTGCCCGGCATCGTCTTGCATCAAGTAGGTCCGATTACCGTGTAAAATTCCCGGGCTACCCGCCGTTAACGGTGCCGCGTGCTTGCCCGTCTCCACACCGTATCCGCCGGCCTCCACACCGTACATGCTAACCCCGGCATCATCGAGGAAAGGATGAAATAAACCGATAGCATTAGAACCGCCGCCGATACAGGCGACCAGCGAATCGGGTAAACGACCGGTCATTTCAAGACATTGTGCCCGGGCCTCCCGACCTATAACAGCCTGAAAATCCCGCACCAGCTGTGGATAGGGATGTGGCCCCGCTACCGTACCAATAATATAAAATGTATCGTCGACATTGGTCACCCAATCTCTCATCGCCTCATTCATGGCATCTTTCAAGGTACGCGAACCCGAGGTCACAGAAGTCACCTGGGCCCCTAACAATTTCATCCGATAAACATTCAACGCCTGGCGACGAATGTCTTCTTCGCCCATAAAGATCTGGCACTCCATGCCCAGGCGGGCGGCTACCGTGGCCGTGGCAACGCCATGCTGGCCGGCACCCGTTTCAGCAATAACGCGCTTTTTACCCGTGTATTTTGCCAACAGTGCCTGGCCAATGGTGTTATTCACTTTATGTGCACCGGTATGATTCAGGTCTTCACGTTTTAAATAGATTTGTGCACCACCCAATTCCTGGCTCCAGCGACGGGCATGGTACAGAGGCGATGGGCGACCCACATAATGGGCCAGATCCTGGTCAAATTCTTTATGAAAATCGGGATCTGCCGACAGGGTTTTATACGTGTGTTCCAATTGATCCAGGGCATGGATCAAGGTTTCTGAAACAAAGCGGCCGCCATAGGGGCCATAGTGCCCGCTTTCATCGGGCACCGATTGGTAATCAATTTTTTTACCTGCCACGTCTCTACTCCGCTCTATCGGCACTGCCGACATTGCCAATAAACTCAAGCAGCTTGTGCCTGTCCTTAACACCCGGCGAAACTTCAACACCACTACTGACATCAACCGCATAGGGGCCGACCATGGTGATGGCGGCCGCCACATTAGCGGGGTGCAAGCCACCCGCCAGAATGATACGAGCGCTTAATTCAGCAGGGATTCTCTGCCAGTCAAATTGCTCCCCCGTACCACCGGGAAGCGCTGGGTTAAAAGCATCCAGCAGCAAGGCTTGTGCCGAGGAAAACCGTGCCAACTCTGCCGTCGGATCAACACCATCCCGCATCGCCAGCGCTTTGATATAGGGACGTTTATAACGCTCGCAATCTGCCGGTGATTCATCGCCATGAAACTGTAACAGGCTGACCGGCAAGGCAGTGATGATTTGCTCCAGCAATCGCTGCTGCGCATTGACCACCAGTGCAACCAGGCTTACAAACGGCGGGATGACGGCGGATATTGCCAGTGCTTGCTCGATAGTGACCGAGCGCGGACTGGGCGCGTAAAATACCAGCCCCAGCGCATCTGCACCGGCAGCAACTGCCGCCTTTGCATCATCAGGCGTAGTGATACCGCAAATTTTTACCCGGGTGCGTGTCACAGGACTAAAGAACCGATAGGATGGTGAGAATAAGCGGGCATGGTAACAAAATAATCAATTCATTACCTGCCATTAAGGCTAGATAGCAGCAATTTATTTAGTCTATAGCTTAAGGAAATAGGGCCCAGGAGTGTTTTTCGGTAAGCCAAAGTTGTCAGGATAACAGACATCAACCAGGTAGAGACCTTTGGGCGATGCCGTTGCCGCTGCACAACAACGATCACCGGCTTCGAGCACCTCTTTTACCCAACCGACCGGGCGTCGCCCCAGACCCAACTCCAGTAACACGCCAGCTATATTACGCACCATATGATAAAGGAAAGCATTGGCCTGGATATCAATAACCACCAGATCCTGTTGTCGAGACACCTTAATAAAATGAATATTGCGCATGGCCGTGTTTGACTGGCAGGCCACGGCGCGAAATGAAGTGAAATCCAATTCACCCAGCAGACACTGGGCACCGCGATGCATGGATTGATGATCAAGGGGCAACGGTTGCCAACTCACTCCCGTAGCCAGTATCGCTGGCCGCGTTGCTGTATTGGCAATGATATAACGGTAGCGACGGGCGGTTGCCGAAAAGCGGGCGTGAAATTCTGCAGCCACCGGCTTGGCCCACAACACACTGATTCCTGCAGGCAACAGGGCATTGCTACCGGCAACCCAGGCTTTTTCAAGACGTTCGACAGGACTGTCAAAATGAACCAGTTGATAGCTGGCGTGAACACCCGCATCGGTTCTTCCGGCACACTGAACCGAGATCGGTCCATTAGCAATTTGGCTAAGTGCAGACTCAAGGTGTTCCTGGACGGTTGCAACCTGGGGTTTACGCTGACTTTGCCAACCACGATAGAGACTACCATCGTAACTCAAAGCCAGTGCAACGCGATCCCCTTTATGAATACTAGTAGAAAAAAGCGCGGTCATCGCATTAGTCAATGCGCTCTAACAGAGCTGTTGCCTCATCCTTCTGTTCATCGCTACCTTCCTGATTAACTTCATCAAGAATATCCTTGGCTCCCTCGCTATCACCCATATCAATATAAGCCCGGGCAAGATCCAGCTTGGTGGCTACTTCATCAGCGTCAGAGAGAAAGTCAAAATCATCGCCGTCTTCATCAAGCTCATCATCGGCAACAGGCGCTTTCTCCACTGAGCTGCCATCCAGCTCTGCTGCTACCGGATCAGTCTCTACTTTCGGCTCGACCTCGAGGACTGACAAATCCAGCTCTACATCACTCGTGTCCAGTTCCAGATCTATTTCCAGCTCGGGTTCAGGCGCTGGATCCAGCTCTATTTCGCTCGTTTCCAGCTCCAGATCTATTTCCAATTCGGGCTCGTCCAGCGCTGTCACTTCAGCGTCCACTTGCGGTGCATCCTCTAACGTTAATTCAACGTCTGCTGCAGCATCCACACTGGAGCCACTGTCAAACTCGGCTTCCAGGTCGTCAGCAAGATCAACCGACAAATCGTCAAGGTCCAGATCAAAGTCCTCATCGAGATCCAGCTCAAAACCCTCACCGCCGGTATCGACTTCAAGCTCAGGCTCAAGCTCAATTGTATTCGAATCATCGCTGACAGCAGGCGCTTCGCTCAACTCATCGTCAGTAGTGATCTCCAGATCAAGATCAAGATCAATCTCTTCCAATTCAAGATCACTGGAACTGTCCATATCAAGCGCGTCGATATCAATAGCGGTAAGCTGCATGGTATCGCCGCCCGACAATTCATCGAGGGCTTCATCATCCAGTTCAAGCTCTATTTCATCTTCAACAGAAGCGGCTTCAACCTCGACTGTCAGGTCTAGTTCCTCATCATCGAAATCGAGGCAATCCTCCAGCACAACCTCCGGCTCCGCAATCAGGTCTGTTCCCTCAATGAGCTCGGCATCCATATCAGCATCACTAATTGTCGCTGACACATCTCCGACACCATCAAGCCAATCAGAAACGCCATCCACCGTTGAAAGCATTTCCTTAACTTTAATAATCGCGTCGTCATTCCCCAGTGCCTGCAAACTAGCATATTGTTGCTGGAATCCAGGCTTATCGCGGGTTTCAAGATAGACTTCCAATAATTTAACTTGCAGGTCAACGCGCTGGGGGGCGCCAGCAATGGCTGTGGATAATAAATCAATGGCTTGCTGAAAGCGGCCATAGGCAATATAAATGTCGGCCTCGGCAATAGCATCACCGGTTTCCGGCTGCAGTGCTGGGCTTATTTCAGCTTGCGAGGTAACTTCTTCCTCAACCGCAGCAATTTCCTCTGCCACGTCCTCATCAACCGCTGCGCTAAAATCACCCACTGCCAGGTCCTGGTCGCTGACATCATCACCACTGTCAGCTTCTGCTTCCTGCTCACCGTCTTCAGCCAAGCTAAAGTCATCATCCGGGGCGTCCATTAGCGGTTCAGCAGAATCAACCGTTTCTTCCTTACCTTTGCGCAACTTTAATAGCAGCAGCATGACCAGCAGCGAACCCAGGCCAAGCCCCATATAAAGAGGATTAGCCATCAACCGGCTCAATAAACCCGGCTGCTCTATCGGTGCCGGTGTTGTCGCAACGACCTCTTCAACAGCCAGCGTTTCTTCTACAACGTCTTCGCTAACAACTTCTTGCGGGGATGATTCCTCCAGCGCAGGCCCGGTTTCGGTTTCGGTTTCGGCCTCATACACCGCACTGCCTTCCGTCGCTTGTTCATCCTCCGCCAAGTCGCCCTGCATCTCGGCCAGCTGATCATCTTTTAATTCAAGCAAACGCTGCAAGGTAGCGATTTTTGCCTCCATATCTTGCAGGCGAGAGCTCAGCTCTTCATTTTCACGGTCAGTTTTGTCCAGGCCTTCTTTAGCCAGGTCAAGCTCGGTCTGCAGGGCCTGAATACCTTCACCATCAACCGCAACACCATCAGCTCCGGCGGTACTGTTACCCGAAGTCGCTAGCGATAGCCGCGCTTGCTCCGTAGCAGCAGTGGATTCATCTGTCACGCTATCAGTGGCGTCAAGCTGGGCTCCTGAAGGCTGCTCGGCCAGGCGCTTACCCGATTTCCACTGTTGATTTTGACTGGCGACTTCAGATAACGCCGCACCGGATGAGATATCCTCTACCTCGGTCCCCGTGGGCAGCCTTAACACATACCCCGCCTTAAGATTATTGATATTGCCGTTAATAAACGCATTGGGATTCATCCGCTGAATACCCAGCATGGTCTGCTGTACAGACGTTTCACTATTGGGCCTGGCCTTACTGGCGATCTCCCACAGCGTATCGTTACGCTGTACCCGATATGATTCACCGGCAATGGTGTCACCTTGTACCAGCGACTGACGCGATGAGGAGGTAGACGGGGTAGCTGCAACAGGCGCTGCTGCGGTGGCCGGCGCAGCCGGTGTTACCGTCGCTGCCGGTTGTGACGTAATAGCGGCCGCGGCAGGCTGAACCGCTGTAGCCGGGCTGTCGCTATAAACGGGCAAATCGAGTAACACGGTGTATTCACGCAACAGACGACCATTTGGCCAGCGCGCTTCTACCAGAAAATCGAGATAAGGTTCTACCACTGAATCATGGGAGGTGACTTTGATCACGCCAGTACCGTCATCATTCAAAATCACCTTGAATTTAAGACTGGTTAGAAAGTACTCGCGAATAATGCCTGCATTGGAGAAATCTTCTGCCGTGGCTAAACGAACAACCACCTGGGACGGATCCAGATCATTGGCATTTTCCAGTTGGATTTCTGCATTCAGCGGTTGGTTTAAGGCCGAGTTGAGGGAGAATTCTCCTAAACCCAGCGCACTGACCATACCTGCCTGTAACGTCCCCAATGCAGCGATGACCACCGCCAGCTTCTTCCGCACCATATCGATACCTTACCCTTAAGTAGTTAAACCCTGTTAAGCCGCTTTTTTATTAGCAAACAGCCGGAAACAGACAGTTCCGGCCATTTACTAACACATACGCCAATAAGCTAGAAAATTTATTGAGTAGTTGGCGTAAGTATTAGTTAGAAATAGCTTTTTAGCAAGAATTCGGCCAAGGGAATGAGCGCAGCATAAGCACCCCGCACTGCATTGGCGCGACGATGACATCAATGCAATGAAATTTACCCGGCAATGAGCTCCGGCCAAAAGCAATACAGGGTAACAGTGGATATCAAGTGAAGCAGGCAAACACTATAAACAAACCACCAAGTGGCGCTGACAAGCACCAGGAAAACCAATCACTTATTAAGTAAAATCAACAACATACGACGCAGAGGCTCAGCCGCCCCCCAGAGCAATTGATCACCGACAGTAAAGGCGGAGAGATATTCAGGCCCCATGTTCATCTTTCTCAACCGACCCACCGGAACTTCCAGCTTACCGGTAACCGCCGCTGGAGTTAATTCCCTCAAACTCTGTTCGCGCTGATTAGGAATTACCCGCACCCAATCGTTGGCAGCCGCCAGCATGGATTCAAGCTCATCGAGAGGTACATCTTTAGTCAGCTTTATGGTCAAGGCCTGACTGTGACAACGCATGGCACCAATACGCAGACACAAGCCATCAACAGGAATCAACACATCAGCGGCCAATAACTTATTGGTCTCCGCCTGCCCTTTCCACTCTTCACGACTCTGGCCATTGTCCAGGCGAGTATCAATCCAGGGCAATAAACTGCCCGCCAGCGGTGCGCCGAATTGCTCAACGGGAAAATTTTCAGAACGAATATGCTCGGCCACCTTGCGATCAATGTCGAGTATTGCGCTGGCAGGGTCGGCCATTTCACTGGCAACTGAGCCATTAATGGAGCCCATCTGGGCAATCAATTCACGCATATTCCTGGCACCGGCGCCACTGGCGGCCTGGTAAGTCATCGCGGAAACCCATTCCACCAGGCCTGCTTTAAACAAACCCCCTATGGCCATTAACATCAGGCTGACTGTGCAATTACCCCCGATAAAATTTTTCACCCCCGCCGCCAGACCGCGCTCGATGACATCGTGATTGACCGGATCCAAAATAATCAAGGCATCGTCTGCCATGCGCAAACTGGAGGCCGCGTCAATCCAGTAGCCCTGCCAACCGGCCTGTCGTAATTTTTGAAAAACCGCCTGGGTATAATCACCCCCCTGGCAGGAAACCACCACATCCAGGGCTTTTAACGAATCAATATCATAGGCGTCCTGCAACACCGCAACCGAGCGACCAATAGCCGGCCCCTGCCCGCCAATATTTGATGTGGTATAAAAAATCGGCTCAGCAATATGCTTGAAATCATCTTCCGCCAGCATGCGATCCAGTAATACCGAACCCACCATGCCTCGCCAACCGACAAAACCTACTTTATTCATTTCCACTCTCTTTTTTATACTGCCAGTGCAGCCACGACGGCATCACCCATTTCGGCAGTACTCACCAGACGACTACCCTCAGTATGAATATCGCCGGTACGCAAGCCCTGGTCCAGCACCTTACCTACCGCCAATTCTATAGCGTCAGCCGCTGCCACGGCATCCAGCGAGTACCTCAGCATCATTGCCGCAGACAGGATCATCGCCAGGGGATTGGCCTTACCTTCCCCGGCAATGTCCGGCGCCGAACCGTGACAGGGCTCATACATACCACGGCCATTCTTGTCCAGGGCAGCAGATGGCAGCATACCGATAGAACCGGTCAACATAGCCGCCGCGTCAGAGAGAATATCACCAAACATATTACCGGTTACCATCACATCAAATTGCTTTGGCGCTCGCACTAACTGCATAGCAGCATTATCAACATACATATGGCTGAGCTCGACATCGGGATAATCTGCCGACAGTTCCTGCATCACCTCTCGCCACAGCACCGTTGCCTCCAGTACATTGGATTTATCCACCGAACACAGGCGACCGCTCCGTTTTTGAGCCGCCTCAAAAGCCATTACGCCAATACGTTTAATTTCTGACTCGGAATATTTATAGGTGTTATAGCCTTCACGCTCACCATTTTCCAGGATGCGAATACCACGGGGCTCACCAAAATAAATACCCCCGGTTAATTCACGAACTATAAGGATATCCAACCCGGCAACCACTTCAGCTTTTAACGAAGATGCCTGCGCTAATTGGGGGTAAAGTATAGCCGGCCTAAGATTGCCAAACAGCTGCAGTGCCGAACGAAATTGCAGCAGCCCTTTTTCCGGGCGCAGTGCACGATCGATCGCATCCCACTTCGGGCCACCAATGGCGGCAAATAAAATAGCGTCGCTGGCCATCCCTTTTTGCAAGGTAGCATCCGGCATCGGTACGCCGACGGCATCAATGGCGGCGCCACCGAGTAACGCGCTGTCGAATTGCATT